>JADJBK010000006.1:1253088-1566360 GCA_016703745.1 Nitrosomonas sp.
TAGAAACTAAATAAATATCCCCAGCCAGCACATATTCATTTTCAGACTAACACTTTCTAACAGCACGCAACCCCAGCAAACCCAGCCCAATCAGAAATAGCATGGCAGGTTCGGGTATTTCCTGACTGGTGTCTGCCGCCAGTAAACGGAACTGCCCATCCCAGGCGGTTGGGCCGGTAAATTTCAGTTGAAATTGACTGACTGCCTGGAAAGCAAGTGGGTCGCTAAAAGTAGCGAAGTTGACAAAAAAATTGCCTGGACCAGAAAATGTGTGCAGTCCAGAAGTGGACGGTGTTAACGTATCACCATTGACGATCATTTCCACGTTAACGTTCAGATCGATCGCAATGACTTCCAGCAAAATGGCATTGGAGAACACCGTGAAATCACTGGTTGTGAAACCATTCCAGGTAATCGTAGCTGTACCCGCTGAAAAAGTATTATTGGAGACGGCCAACATACCGCCAGTGCCCGGGCCACCGGGTTCACCGATCAGAATGGTCTGATCACCAAATCCACCACCAGTGGCATCCGAAAACAGAGTTCTCTGAATATCCACCAGACTGCTGGCAGTAGCGGAGAGTGCAAGGGGAGCGCTGCCGGTACCCGGTGCTGTTCCAGAATCACTAACAATTTGATAATCCGTGAAATCATCGATTAAAAAGATTGCATGTACATTCGTTGAAATCAACAGAACACTTAATAACAGCCCACCAAGAAACATCTTTGTATTGCCTAGCATTATTTTGACTCCCTGTGATTATCGTTTAAGAGCGACCTTCTAATCGCCACTTATATAAAAGCAATATTCGTGCCACCATATTTTTATTAATACAATTAATAGGTTATTAATGATCAAATTTCAGCGCTTACGAATATGTAATCAAACTCGACAACCTGTGCACACATAATGTCGCTAATCACAGCTTCAATTGATTTACCTGAAAGCAGGCGCAGAAAAACAAGGTATCGCCGTCATTCAAGAAGTCAGTGACCCTATCAACCATCACGCCGGAATTGCCGTTCCTGTTGTTCCAGACGGATAATGTAGCGCTGGATCAGCACACGACCATCTTCTGATAGGCCGATGAATTCGCAACCAGCCCGCTGGCAGGTCAACCCATTTTTTAGCGTCATCGCGTAAGAATTTCTTATCGCCACCGTTACCAGGATTTTGTCAATCTCTGGCAAGTTGATCTGACAACCCGAGAAGACCTTGCCTGGCTCCAGATCGAGCGCGTAGTGCTGATCGATCAGCGCCATACCACCACAGCTGACATCAAACAGATTGAAAACCGCATCACTTTGCTGTTTACCGTCCTTCAGCATTGGAATTACGCAAGTCGCCGGATTGCTGACCGGAGTCATGATGCGATAAAAATTGCGGCGCTGAAATCGTAACAGCGAACGTGGAATACTGGTAATGAATGCTGGGCGACCATCAAAATTTACTGGTTGCAGTTTTTCACAGCGAAACTCAATTTTGATTCGGTTCTGCGTAGTCACGCAGACGACTGTTCCAGCCTTGAGCAGGAGCGCATTCAGTGTGTCATCATTACCCAAGTCGAGAATCAGAACATTTCTATCAGAATCAACCGCCAGAATGGAAGACAATACAAACTGGCTACTGCGTTCCGGAAAAAGCGATAACAATGATTTTTCCTGCTGAACAGCCTTCAAGATAAACTGGATTTCAATTGGCGACATCACACCAAAATTCTCTTCCAGGTTGTCTTCTGATTGAAGTGTCTCGTTGGAGTGATCAGAAATCAGATGCAAATTGGACATCATTACCTCTTCTTAAGATTGTTTACACTTGCATATTCATGATTTCCTGATATGCCGTCACCAAACGATTGCGTACCTGTATCATGGATTGAAACGAAATATTCGCTTTCTGTAGTGAAATCATCACCTCATGCAACTGAGCATCCGAATCACCACGAACGAATCCCTGGCTTAACTGCGCAGCGGTTTGCTGGACGTCATTGACCTGATCAACAGCGGATTTGAGTAGTTGTCCAAAGTCTGCCTGTGGCGCAGCGGTTACCGCACCAGGCTGGGTGTTTCCTGCTGCCAGCTCAGAAGCGGCTTTGAGTTGCGCCAGCATTTGATTGATTCCTGAAGAAATTTCCATCACTTGACTCCTGTTAACATCCGGAAAGACGATATTGCTGTAACTTGTAACGTAAGGTGCGCTCGGAAATACCGAGCTTCTGCACCGCCAGCTTGCGTGACCCATTAACGGCCGCGAGCGTTTGCAGAATATGTTCGCGCTCTAGCAATTTGATATCATGCAAATCGGCAATTGGTCTGGTATCGATAGTCGATGGCCGCTCCTGAGCAATGTTGACCGGCAAATTGAGATGGCTTGCCTCAATTGACTCCGATGCCATGATCATGGCACGCTGTATCACATTTTCCAGCTCGCGCACGTTACCCGGCCAGGTATAGCTTTCCAGGGCATCAATCGCAGACTGCCTCAAAATATAAGGTGACTGCGTATCCTGGGCAGCCTTGGCCAGAACATGCCGGGTAAGCGGCACGATATCCTGTGGCCGCATTCTGAGTGGCGGGATCTCCAGTGGAAACACATTTAGCCGGTAATAAAGATCCTCGCGAAACGCCCCTTCGCGCACGCATGCTGACATATTGCGGTTGGAAGTAGCGATTAGACGAAAATCGAGCTTGATCAGCTTGTTCCCACCAACTCGCTCCACTTCTCGCTCCTGTAACACCCGCAGCAGTTTTGCCTGCAGACCCAGTGGCATTTCTGAAATCTCGTCGAGCAGCAAGGTGCCGCCATTGGCTTGTTCAAATTTACCGGCCTGTGATTGGGTCGCACCGGTAAATGCTCCTTTTTCGTGACCGAAAAGGATAGCTTCCAGCAGATTTTCAGGAATAGCCGCGCAGTTGATCGCCACAAAAGGTGCCTGGTTACGCGGTGAATGCTGATGAATATAACGAGCAAACACTTCCTTGCCACAACCGCTCTCACCGGTCAACATCACGGTTGCAGTCGATCCCGCCACTTTTTTTGCCAGCGAAAGTAGAGTAAGCGTCTTGGGATCCCGCGCCACCAGACTGGATGTTTCATCGCTCATGGCAGGCAGCAGATAATGCCTGACATGCGCCAGTAAACTAGCCGAATCGAAAGGTTTCGTCAGATAATCACAGGCACCGGCACGCATTGCTGCCACTGCCTTACCAATTTCACCAAAAGCCGTCATCAATACCACCGGCATGGCTGGGAATTCACGTTTGATAGCCTGCAGCAGCGCATGGCCATCCATAGGACGCATTTGCACATCGCTGATGACCAACCCAATGGACTGCGCTCTCAGCTGCCGCAGCGCCTGTTCACCATTCGCAGCGGTCAAATTCGCGACATCCGCCAGATGCAGCGTTGCGCTGAGCGCCTCGCAAAGATCAGGATCATCTTCAACTATCAAAACTGGTAAATTCTGCATACCTGCCACCCCAATATTTTTAGCATCAACTTTTCAAATCTTTCTGGGTAAACACACCGTAAAACGGCTACCCGCACCTGGCGCCGACTCTACCCGGATTTCTCCGTGCATCGATCTCACCACGTCATGCGCAATTGCCAGACCGAGTCCCGTTCCCTCAGGGCGAGTCGTAAAAAAGGGATCGAACAACCGCTCCACCACTACCGGTTCGATTCCAGGTCCTTCATCCGCCACCATCAGCATGACCGTATCTTCACTCACTTCACAGGCAAGCGAAATTTGGCTACCCGCAACAGACACCTGCAGAGCATTTTCCAGCAGGCTGATCAGGACGCTGCACAGCGAATCCTCATTGACATTGAGACAAGCGTCATTACTGTTATCGCTCACAGTCAACCACACGTCCGCTCGCTGCAGCTGCGGCGCTATCATCCATTGCAACTCACTCATCAGGGTGGATAGCCTGACCTCATGCGCCGGAATACTTCCTCCCTTGACGAACTGCAACATATTGCAGATCAGCTGTTCCAGATGTTGCAGCCGCTCCTGCGTCTTAACGGCAAAACGCTGACGTGCCTGAATGCCCAGCGTTTCATCGGTCAGGTGTTCCGCATACAGCAATGCAGTGGATAATGGCGTGCGCAGCTGATGCGCCAGACCTGCAGCCACTTCTCCCATTGCAGCCAGTCGCTGATTACGACGACTCTGCTCGCGCATGGCATGGGCCTCGCTGATATCATGGATAAGCAGGATGCGTGTCTGATCAACCTCCGAAGTGCTACTTTCGATATACACTCTTTGTACGCGGGTAGTTTCAGCCGCAAAATACCACTCACCAGCCACACCTGCCGGATACAACCTTTCCTGCTCAATTTGCTGCCAGTGGCAGCCAAGCAGGGGTTCACCCAGTAACCGCTGCGCTGCAGGATTAACCTGGCCAATATAGTTTTCCTTATCCAGCGTGACTACCCCGGCAGGCAGGGCAGTTAATAACTGGCCTAATTTTTGCGATAAGGCTTCCTTGGCTATCAGTTCACGCTGCAGTTCACCATTGGCGAGCGCCAGCTCCTGTGTGAGCCGATGAACCTGCTGCTGTAACGCCTGATAAACACCAGAAAGCTGCGCTGAAGCATGACTGAATTGCGCAAAGGCAGTTTTCAGTTGTTGCTGATCAACGGACAGACCGACGTTATCCATAGTGCGTATCGAAACTGCTTTTCCTTTTTTCATTGCTGCGCAGCTTAGCATTGCTTATAGGGCCAATCATTAAGCAAATAGCACGATCAAATACGGTCTTTTTCATCATTCAAAAAATATCGAAATCCTGATAATCCTGCTATCCGAGCAATCAGCCAAACTCTACATTCAGTTTTTAGCTGGTTGAGGTGAACTGGCTTTTCGACCTCGTATACCAAAGCAACAACACAGCAGGAGAGAGATTTGTGGCAACCATTCCAAATGAAACAGAATCGGCTAACCGATTCGATCAAATCAAGCAATTACCCGTACAGAAAAAACTGGGACTGATGCTGGCTGCGGCCGCCAGCATTGCATTGATTGCGGGTGCCTGGATGTGGAGTCAGACACCGGACTACCGCATACTCTATGCCAATGTTTCTGATCAGGATGGCGGCGCAATCATTGGTGCACTACAGCAAATGAACATCCCCTACAAATTCACGGATGGTGGTGGTGCTATTCTCATTCCTGATGGACAGGTGCATGAGGTACGTTTACGTCTTGCCAGCCAGGGGCTGCCCAAAGGAGGATTGGCTGGATTTGAGATTCTGGAAAATCAGAAATTTGGCTCCAGTCAATTTCTGGAACAAGTTAATTACCAACGCGCGCTCGAGGGAGAGTTATCACGCTCGATTCAGTCTCTGTCTGCAGTGGAAGGGGCACGCGTGCATCTAGCCATTACCAAGCCAACCGTGTTTGCCAGAGAGCGCCAGCAAACCAGTGTATCCGTATTGCTCAATCTCCATCCTGGCAGGGTGCTTGCTGTTGAACAGGTCAGCGCCATTGTGCATCTGGTTTCAAGCAGCATTCCCAATCTGCCGGTCAAGAATGTGACCGTCGTTGATCAACATGGCAACTTGCTCAGCGCACAAAAAAATGATGCCGAAGAAACCGGGCTGAATCCGAGCCAGCTCAAATACGTGCAAGAGCTGGAGCAGAATTATGCACGTCGTATCGAGGCCATACTGACACCCCTTACCGGGTCGGCAAACGTGCATGCCCAAGTTACCGCTGATTTGGATTTTTCCCGAGTGGAACGCGCGGAAGAAACCTATAAACCCAACAACAATATAATCGAGGCTGCAGCAATCCGCAGCGAACAGAAATCGGAATCACTTTCCATCGCACAACCGGAAGGCGGTATTCCCGGAGCATTATCCAATCGCCCCCCTGCTCCCGCCCAGGCACCGATTACAGTCGACCCCAAGACGGCTGAAGCCGCTCAGGGTGAAAAAAACACTCCCACCGATAGTCGCAAGGAATCAACTACTAACTATGAAGTGGATAAAACCATCTCACACACCCGTCAGTCGACCGGCCGGATCAACCGACTATCTGCCGCCGTCGTGATCAATTACCGCAGCCAGCTGGATGAGGAGGGTAATCCAGTCAGCACCGCGCTGCCAGCCGAAGAAATCGAGAAGATCACTGATTTAGTCAAACAAACCATCGGTTTTAATGAGGCACGCGGTGATACGCTGACCGTAACCAATAGCCAGTTCAATCTTCCAGAGGAAACCTTCGAGGAAATACCCTTCTGGAAAGCACCGGATACGATTCAGCTTGCCCAGGACATCGGCAAACAACTTCTGATTGCGGCGATTGTGCTGTATTTTCTACAAAAAATACTGCGTCCATTCCTCAAAACACTGCTGCCTCCTCCGCCACCGGCACGCGCGCTAACGCATGCAGAATTAGAAAGTGGGCAGCCCACTCCCGCCGTCAGGGCAATCACATTGGAGGAAAATCTGCAGCAGGCAAGACTCATGGCTGTTAAAGAACCGGCCATTGTGGCCAATGTTGTCAAAGGATGGGTAGCCGGCAATGAACGATGAAGGCATTTTAAATAGCGCGATTTTGTTGATGTCGCTAGGTGAGGAAGAAGCGGCCCAGGTTTTTCGCTATCTTGCGCCCAAGGAAGTACAGAAACTCAGTGAAGCGATTGCGGGTCTGAATGATGTCAAGCGCGACAAAATAGAGCTGGTACTGGAGGAATTCTGCAGTCAGGCAAAAGATAAAACTTCGCTTGGGCAAAATGCCAGTGACTACCTGCGTAAAGTACTCACCAAGGCACTGGGGGAGGACAAGGCTACCTCTCTTCTCGACCGGCTCAATCAGGGTGATGACACCAGCGGCATCGAAAGCCTTAAATGGATGGATGCCTCAGCAGCAGCTGAGCTGATCAAGAATGAGCACCCTCAGATCATTGCTACAGTCCTGGTACATCTGGAACGTGATCAGTCCAGTGCGATTCTCGCACTGTTTACCGAACGGCTGCGCAATGATGTTCTTCTGCGTATCGCCACGCTTGACAGCGTGCAGCCGGCTGCACTGCGGGAATTAAATGGAGTACTCGGCAAACTGCTATCTGGCAGCGACCATATCAAGAAACCACGCATGGGCGGCATCCGAACGACTGCCGAAATCATGAATTTCATGCCAACGGCACTGGAAGCCGGCATCATGGAAAATTTCTCCCAATATGATGAGGAGATCGCCCAGAAGATCATGGATGAGATGTTTGTATTTGATGATCTGATGAAGGTTGATGATCAAGGTATTCAGCTGCTGCTGCGGGAAATACAATCGGACTCGCTCATTACCGCTCTCAAGGGTGCTAAGGAAGAATTGCGCACCAAAGTCTTTAAAAACATGTCTCAGCGTGCAGCTGAGACGCTGCGCGAAGATCTGGAATCCAAGGGACCGGTGCGCGTCTCGGAAGTGGAAGCCGAACAGAAGAAAATCCTCAAGACTTTGCGCCAGCTTGCCGATGATGGTCGTATCGTGCTGGGTGGAGGGGGAGAAGGGTTTTTATAAACTATTTTATAGTCATCTCCAAAACCACCTTTTAGCCGGTCAAATTTTTATCAAAAATTTTGTCTTGCTGATATTGCAACAATTCAACCAAGGACACTGCGATGGATGCTGCTCAAGTAATTGCGAAAAAAGATCTGACTGACTGGAAAAAATGGGAATTTGGCGCACTCGATGCTTTCAGATCTATGCAGAAAAATGAAGTGGTAGAGCCGTCGACTCCCAAGCCTGCAAAAACCACGCAAAACTCAAATACGTCATCTCGGCAGGGAGCCGTCATTTTACCTACAGCGGAGCAAATAGAAATCATCTACCAGCAGGCGCGGGATGAAGGCACGCAGGCAGGCTATCTGGCAGGTAAAGAGCAGGCAGCGCAGGAAAGTGTAACCGAACGGCAACGTCTGCATTTATTGATTAGCACCTTTGAGCAGGAGCTGGTCAAAATAGACCAGACCATCGCACAGGATATACTGATACTTGTCATGGATCTTGCCAGAAAGATGGTAGGTCAGACTATTCAGGCTAAACCCGAGTTAGTGCTGTCCGTCATTGAGACTGCACTCCGCCAGTTGCCAATCACTACCCAACCCTTACGCCTAAAGCTTCACCCACAGGATGCAGTATTGGTTCGAGAACATTTCGTCAGTCAGTCAGCCCATTTGAAATGGGAGATTACAGAAGACGGCCAGATCGAACCCGGTGGCTGTCAGGTGGAAAGTGGCGGTTGTGAAGTGGACGCCACTCTGCCCACTCGCTGGCAACGCACGCTGGCGAGTCTGGGGCAAGAACAAGCCTGGTTGATATGATCCCTACCAATATCTGTGCACACACCCCGCTCTGGCAAGATTTTATCCGGAATTGCCAGCAACTGGTCACACCAGTCAATCCTTATCTGGTTAGCGGCACATTGACCCGTGTTGCCGGCCTGGTAATGGAAGCAGTTGGGTTAAAGCTCGCAGTCGGAACCAGTTGCCTGGTCTTGCTACCTAACGGCAATAATGTTACTGCCGAAGTCGTCGGTTTCTCCGGAGAAAGACTGTTCCTGATGCCCTCCAGCGATGTTTACGGACTCGCTCCTGGCGCCAAAGTTGTTCCTTTGGAATACCTGGGAAATATGCCACATGTTGGTGTCGCACAGCACCCGAGAAGACGCGCGGCAGATCGTACCAAGCATATTCAAGTTGGACAAGCGTTGCTTGGTCGCGTGCTCAATGGAGTCGGTGAACCGCTGGATCGCGGTGGTATACCCAATTGCGAACACAGCGTACCACTATACAGCCGTCCATTTAACCCTCTGGAACGCGCGCCCATTGAGGAAACACTCGATGTCGGGGTACGTGCAATCAATACACTCTTAAGTGTAGGTCGCGGTCAACGTATGGGACTGTTCGCTGGTAGTGGTGTCGGTAAAAGTGTATTACTTGGCATGATGGCACGCTACACCAGTGCTGATGTCATCGTGGTTGCACTAATTGGCGAGCGTGGTCGAGAAGTCAAGGAATTCATTGAAAACATCCTCGGTAAGGCAGGACTACAGCGCTCAGTAGTCATTGCCGCGCCCGCAGATACTTCGCCGTTGATGCGTCTTCAGGGTGCCGCTTATGCCACTGCTGTTGCAGAATACTTCCGTAATGAAGGCAAGCATGTGCTATTGATCATGGACTCATTAACCCGTTTTGCCATGGCGCAACGTGAAATTTCTCTGGCAATTGGTGAACCGCCCGCTACCAAGGGTTATCCACCTTCGGTTTTTGCGCGTCTGCCACAGCTCGTTGAGCGAGCTGGCAATGGTCGCTTAGGCAGCGGTTCAATCACCGCTTTCTACACCATCTTGACTGAGAATGACGATCCCAATGATCCGATTGCCGATAATGCCCGTGCCATTCTTGACGGCCATATTGTGCTGTCCCGTCAGCTGGCGGAAGCCGGCCATTACCCGGCTATCGATATCGAAGCCTCGATCAGCCGTGTGATGCCGAGTATCGTTACTTCTCAGCAGCTTGAACGTGCGCAACGCTTCAAGGGGCTATATGCGCGGTATCGTCAGAACCGGGATCTGATCAATGTTGGCGCCTATGTTCCGGGAAGTGACCTGCAACTAGACCAGGCAATCAAACTTCACCCTGATATGGAATCCTTTCTGCAGCAGGGCATGTTTGAGGCAGCGCACTCTGCTGACAGCATCAACCAATTTATGCAAATAGCGTTATAAATTTATTCGTCACGTATCCACTAGAAAAATAAAATGGCCACTCCCCGTACTCTGAAGCTATTAACCGATCACGCTCGCAAACAGACGGATGATAGTGCCATCAAATTAGGCAAGTTGAATCACAAACAACGGGAGTCTGAAAAGACGCTAAAAATGCTGCTGGATTATCGGAAAAGCTATCAGCAGCAGCTTGCGGAGTATTCCACAAACGCTGTCAACCCGATTCAGTTACGTAATTTCATGGCTTTTATCAGTAAACTGGATGTCGCAATTGCGGAGCAGCAGAAACTGGTCGCACACACCCATAAAAATACCGCAGCAGGTAGCAGTGAATTTCAGCAGCATCGCCAGAAATTAAAAACCTTTGATACATTGACACAAAAACATGAGCATAAACAGGCAGTTTCTTCGATGAAACACGAACAAAAACAGCAGGATGAACACACAACCCATAACACCAACCGACGTAAATCATCTTCATGATTGATGGCATGAAAATTACTGAAAAATCGTGTCTATCCTTTTTCTAAAAAATATTATGCTAAATTTATCTTTGCCACCAACTCCACAACCGTCCTCCGGCAATGTCAGGAACACGGTCAGCCCAACTACGCCTACTCCGCCTGTTTCCGAGCAACATCAGGATCAAGATCAAGTTTTTAAAAATGTGCTGAAAGATGCTGAGCAAGGAGCGGCTGCAGCAGAACAAAATGATGTCACCACAGAATCGATTACTACGGATGAAGCATCAGTAGTCATAAGCGCTAACTCTGCTATCATTCTGTCAGAAAACGTGATTATCAATCCGGTAATACCTCTAGCATCAGGAAGGTTATCTACCACTCAGCCTGGTATCAACAACTTTGCCACTCAGCTGAAAACGAAAGCACCCATAACAGAGCAATCCGACTTTTTTATTAGCAATCCATCTAGTACAAAAACGCTGCCACCGAATTGGGCAACCAATCCGGTTTATTCCACATCATTAAAACTGAGTCAATCAGCGCTCGCCGGCACCTCATTGTCGAATACAGATACCGGTATATCTACCCCAGCATCAAAACTGATAGAGCCTCTGCCTTACATTAGTATGGTTGTGGATAACGCAGCAATGCTAACTGATAATGGCAAGGTCTCACCACTATCAAATTCATCAATGAATCCCTCTCTAGCAACAGAGACCAGCGTATCCATGTCCACCACATTAAGCAACCCAGCCTGGCCAGATGAATTTGGACATAAAATCAAGTGGATGGCTACACAACAACTGCAGACAGCAGAATTGAAACTTCATCCCGCACATCTCGGACCCATCGAGGTTCTATTGAAAATTACGACAGAACAGGGAATACAGCAACTAACCGCGCAGTTTACATCGCAGAATCTGCTGGTACGCGAAACTATTGAAGCAAATTTACCAAGATTACGCGAAATCATGGCGGAAAGCGGCATTACCTTAGCTGGCGCCTCCGTTGGAGCAGACACTCCTCGCCAGGGCGGGCAAAACTCACAGCAGACACCTGCCCACCCGTATCCATCATCAGGCAGTAAAGATCCAAGCAGCACAAATATCCGGCATGAGTCTGGCCAAATGGCCATTAGTCAAATGAGCATTATCAACACATTTGCTTAAGTGGGCTTTAAGAAACCATCTCTCCCGGCATCATCATGATGAGCGAGTTATGATGGCTAGTGATCAGATCAGGACAGATACAATTGTCAGGGTAGTTAATTGGCAAACTGATATTCCCACAGCCAAAAACCACACCGCAAGCAAACGTATAAGTTGCCGCTCTCCTAATTTCTGGAAAGGTGATGACTTACCAAGGAAAGATCAAGATGGTAGTGACATAGTTCTTTATTTTCTTCTGGCGCAAACAGGACTGGTACACGTTCATTATATAATTCAGCAAGACTCGGATCAAGATCAATGTCAATAATTTCCAGTTGAAACTGGCTGTTCTTTTGCAGTGATTGCAGGGCAATGATCATTGCCTCACAAAGATGACATTCCTGCCTCGCATAAACAACCAGTTTCTTTATCTGATCATGCATACAAAAAATAATTATTTATCTACTAGAATTGAAATAAAGGTCGTTTTATCCCCACGACGCACCAGCAGAGCAATATGGCGACCCTGCTCAGTTTTATCCAGTAATTTATTAAATTGCTCAACAGATTTAATATCCTGATCATTAATACCGAGTATTACATCGCCGCTCAGGATACCCGCACTTCCAGCCATGCCTGCCACTACGTCTTCAACCAGCAACCCATTTTCGATACCTAATTGCTTTTTCTGTGCATCTGTTAATTCCTTAAGAAAAAGTCCGAGTCGATTTGCATTCTCACTGGGCTTATTTTGTCCCCGCTGAATAACAACAGTATCTTCTCCTGGCATTTCACCAACCTTGATTGTCAGGTTTTTGGTTGATCCGTTACGCCACACCTGTATACTAGTTTTAGAACCTGGTTTGGTATTACCAACCAAGCGTGGTAAATCGCTGGATGCAACCACTTCCTGATCATCAAATTTCAGGATAACATCTCTTGCCCTGATACCCGCTTTATCAGCAGGTCCATCTTTTTCTGTTGAAACCACCAATGCTCCTCGAGGCTTATCAAGATTAAACGACTCCGCGAGCTCCTCCGTTATTTCCTGGATCATCACTCCAATTTTTCCACGGGAAACCTTCCCATACTCTCTGAGTTGCTTGGCTATATTGGTCGCAACATCAATTGGAATAGCGAACGATAAGCCCATGAATCCCCCGGTACGGCTATATATCTGGGAATTAATTCCAACCACCTCACCCTGCATATTGAACAACGGACCACCAGAATTACCCGGATTAATTGCGACATCTGTCTGAATAAATGGCACATAATTTTCCTGAGCAAGCGAGCGTCCTTTTGCGCTGACAATTCCTGCGGTCACACTACTTTCAAAACCGAATGGCGCTCCAATAGCAACCACCCATTCTCCAACTTTGAGTTTATCAGGATCACCTTGTTTAACGATGGGAAGATTACTGGCTTCTATCTTAATCAACGCAACATCAGACTTCTTATCCGCGCCAATTACCGTAGCTTTAAATTCACGCTTATCAGCGAGTTTTACAGTTATTTGGCTTGCAGATTCAACAACATGCGCATTAGTAAGTATATAACCATCTCCACTAACAATAAAACCCGATCCCAGCGAACGAGATTCATGTTTTCGGGGGCCTGAGTAAGGCTGCATATAACGCCGGAAAAAATCATGAAATGGCGAATCTTCCGGTAAATTGGGGATTTTGGGGAAGAATTGTTCTGCACCTGTCTGCTGCGTCTGTATCGTGCTGATATTGACAACGGCCTGCCCTTGTGATTCGACTAGCCGGGTAAAGTCTGGCAGCACCGACACCTCTTTTGCCAGTAACGGTAGTGATAACAGCAGCATCACCATGCTCGAGCAATAGAACCTCCAACCAATTCGGTGTAATTGTGTCATTTGTTTTTTACAAAATGCCTTTCCATAATGAGCAGAAGGTAACAAACTAAATTTACGCAAAAATTTCATATCTGCAACTGTCAGTTGACCCAAAATATTTTGTCTTGATATATTTTGGATATGTTATATCCAAAACTTGAAATACAGGAAAGACTGTAGTGGTTTACGCACTACATAACTCATCAGTTCATCAATCGCCCGAAGGGACAGATTTCACTGATGTTTGCGGTATTTGCGGCATATTAATTTGATTAGCATGATTATTATAAGGGCGATTAATCACACCACCATGAGAAAATCCTTTGTAAACAAAAGGAAAATCTGCACGATTAAAATCGATTGATGTCGGAAGGTGTGGATAACCTGGCGGCGGCAGGAAGGTCACCGAATGATTATCCGCATCTGTCGATCGCCTCTCCGTCTTGTCAACAACCAGCATTTCCTGTTGAACAGGGCGGGTATCAATAGATACAGAAACCATCCAGCCAATTGCAAGGATAGCAATCGAGGCTGCAGCTGAAAAGCCGAGTAATTTCGATCTGTTTGTTGGATAAATCTTATTATGCCGAGGTGCTATCAACGTTGGTTCACTAGTCAATTGCTGACGAACCTTCCCAGAAATATCAAAATTAGAAATGAAAGCTGGCTGACGCAATGCTTCACCAATTATATGGTAATCCGCCCACCGGGCAAGCATCTCGTCATCTTTCCCGATCAATTTGATAAATTCACCTGCTTCATCATCACCAAGCTCACCGTCAACCAAATCTGAAAGTTTATTATTCACAATGACACCTCTTTCTACCATCTTTTATTTTTGTCCGTACCCAACAGAGGGCGTAATTTTTCAGCTACAGCCTCGCGTGCCCTGAATATCCTGGAACGCACCGTACCTATTGGACAGCCCATAATATTAGCAATTTCTTCATAACCCAGCCCTTCTATTTCTCTGAGAATAATCGCGGTACGCAATTCCTCTGGCAAGGCATCTAGTGACTGATTTACGGTAAGAGCAACTTGTTTACCCATTAGTTCACTCTCAGGCGTATTCATTTCACGCAGCGCGTCCGCTCCCTCAAAATTCTCTGCATCCTCATTGTCAAAATTGTTGATTGTGGTTGGTGCCTTACGCCCTTGTGATACCAGAAAATTTTTTGCTGTATTGATTCCGATTCTGTATAACCAAGTATAAAAAGCACTATCACCACGAAAAGAGGGAAGTGCGCGATAAGCTTTGATAAATGTTTCCTGCGCGATATCTTCTACCTCGGCCTGATCGCGTATGAATTGCGACAGTAATCGCGCCAATCTACGCTGATATTTAATCACTAAAAGGTCAAAAGCATGCTTATCACCCCGCTGCACCCTTTCAACCAGTTGTTGGTCGATCTCGCGGTCACTCATACCAGTTACTTCCAAAATAGATACTCAGAATTGTCCCCGTTAAAAACTATACCTTGACACCCAATCCAAACCTGACTCAATCAAGTGCAATCTGACCCTGCATTCTATGGGGAAATAAAAATGCGCCAGTATACTCTATAGCAGCACTATTTCTTCAGACAGATGACCAGGCCAAATCGCCAGTCTATAAACAAAAATGAAAAATATTCTTGTTACGGATGGACTGGACTACATTGATAGTCATACAGTTGTGATGTTGCTGGAAGTGATCAAGGCGTTTGAGAAAGTCAGTAAAAAAACCGCCCTGTGTCACCGGCGCATGAAGAGCCGGAAATCTTGAACAGATTCGAGCCAATCGTCGAAAGCAGGACAATTTCCCGACTGAGCCTGCCAGCATGACCTCTACGCCATGATGGACACCATACGGAAGTGGCGAGTGACTTTGCGCACTCAGAATGTTATGGATAGAAACACACAGTGAGGCAGGGCATATCCAGATTCTAGCTTCCCGCAATCGTCATCCGATCGATCATTAAGGCGCCACATTGCCGGGAACCGCGAACAATCACCTCATCACCCACTGCAATGATGCCACGGTACATGGTTTGCAGGTTGCCCGCAATAGTAATTTCCTCGACGGGAAAGCAGATTTCCCCCTGCTCCACCCAAAATCCGGCAGCGCCTTGTGAATAATCACCAGTTACCAAGTTGACACCATGGCCGAGCAGCTCGGTAACCAACAATCCTTTGTCCATTTTTTTGAGTAATGCCCTGAAGGATAGTGGCGCATCATTTTTCAGGATTAGATTGTGATTGCCACCGGCATTACCGGTTGAGTGCATACCCAATTTTCGCGCAGCATAACTTCCCAAAAAATAACCTTGGACGACACCATTTTCTACAACCTTGCGCGCGTGCGTGGCCACACCATCATCATCGAAAGAATGACTCGCCAGTCCCTTGATTAAATGCGGAGACTCATCAAGCTGAATATTCTTCGGAAAGACTGGCTTACCAATACTGTCAAGTAAGAAAGATGATTTGCGGTAGAGATTCGAGCCGCTAATAGCCTGAACGAAATAACCAAGCAGACTTGGGGCAATCAATGCATCAAACAGCACGGATGCCTCGCAGGTTGCAATTTTTCGGGCACCCAACCGCGCGAGGCTGCGCTGACCAGCCTTCTGACCAACCGTATTAATGTGTTCAAGATCATCCCGCGCTCGCGCCACGCTATACCAGTAATCACGTTGCATACTGTTTTCTTCACCCGCGATGACGGCGCAGCTGATACCGTGACTGGAAGATGGATACCCACCAATGAAACCAAGGCTGTTGGCATAGACAAATTGCGCCGCACTGACAGACACACTCGCCCCCTCGGAGTTAACGATACGCTTATCGACTGCCAGCGCCGCTGCCTCGCATTGTTTCGCCATTTCAATAGCTTGCTCGACAGGCAATGACCAAGGGTGATACAAATCAAGATCAGGGAAGCTCGTTGCCAGTAAATCGGCTTCCGCCAATCCGGCGAAGCTATCTGCTGACGTATAGCGTGCAATGTCCAACGCGGCGGAAACAGTTTCTTCAATGGCTTTAGGAGAAAAATCACTGCTGCTGGCATTGCCACGATTCTGTCCAATGTAAACCGTTACAGAAAGTCCTTTATCGCGTGTATATTCAATGGTCTCCACCTCACCCATACGGGCAGTCACATTTTGCCCGCTACCCTCAGAAATATGTGTTTCGCAAGCACTTGCCCCACCCTTTTTGGCCAGCTTCAGAATGGTAGCAGCGATGTCCTGTAGAATTTCAGGGCCACATGCAAAAATTTGCGTAGATTCAGTTTTGTCTATTGAATTATTCATGAAATTGGTAGTAGGCAGCCGGTTTGAGTGACAATTACAAGCGATGTTACTTCAAAGCGCGTTATGATAACAGTTTCTCGAATACTGACGCCGTGTCTACTCATCAAAAGCATAAAAATCAACTGCAAACGGACCAGAACATATCCGTCGAAGACAATATCGATTCTGGCCCGAGCAAAACGCGCGTCAAACAACAAATGCACGACCTGCAAGCGTTAGGAGAGCAGCTGACTCAACTGAATCCAGAACAGCTGCAACAGCTTGATTTACCTGATATCCTAATGGAAGCATTGCTGGAAGCCCGCCACATCAGTAAACATGGCGCGCGCAGGCGTCAAATGCAATTTATTGGCAAATGGATGCGTGCGATTGATCCACTGCCAGTTCAGGAAAAACTGAATGAATGGCAGCAATCCAGCGCCAGTCACACTGCCTGGCTACATCGTCTTGAAAAATGGCGGGAGAGATTATTAAGTGATGAAACCGCGCTAACTAAATTTTCCGAGGCTTATCCGCAGACAAATATCCAACAATTACGTACTTTGCTGCGCAATGTGCAGCACGAGCGACTTGCCAATAAACCCCCGAAGAATTTCCGACTCCTGTTCAAATTGTTGCGTGAAATTATTCCACAAAAAACTGAATCAAATCTCGATCAGGACTCCGGGGACTAACTATTTTTTATGAGAATATACAAATGCAATTAAAGCTATTCGCGGTTGTTATGCTGTGTTGGATGACGTTACCCGCGTCACCAAAACTGAACGCACAGGCATCTGATGCCACGCAATGTAAAGGGTGCTTGTGTCCAGGCGATCCGTGCCGCTTATGTCCACTGCCACTTAACACCGCCGATTCAGCGCCAGATGATGAGCCACAGACCTGCCGCCGTGTCCGCGAAGCTGTTCCACCAATCTCAGACTTGCCTGGTAGCAATGAATATTTTGCCAGTTTGGATAAGGCGACGTTAGCGTGTATCCGCAATGGGGGAGATGTGTTAAAAAACTCCAGTCGTTCGCCATTATTCCCCGCGCGTTTTTATTGCAAACCAGGTCTGGTTGAGAACTAGACTATTCAGTCATTATTTTTATCACCTCCAATGAGAATCATCACACTGAACCTGAATGGCTTGCGCTCAGCGGCCAGCAAAGGTTTTTTTGAATGGCTATCCCGACAAAATGCCGATATTGTTTGTGTGCAGGAACTGAAAGCGCAGTTAGGAGATTTAACCGAGAAAATGCGTACACCAGATAGTTATTGCGGATATTTTCATTGTGCTGGCAAAAAAGGATATAGCGGTGTGGGTATTTATTCCCGCCGGGAGCCAGATAATCTTGTTGAAGGCATTGGCATTCCTGCCATTGATTTGGAAGGACGCTTTTTAAGAGCGGACTTTGCGAATCTGACCGTCATTTCACTCTATTTGCCATCTGGTTCCAGCGGCGAGCATCGCCAGGAAATGAAATATTTTTTTATGGAACACTTTTCCCCTATTTTGCAGGCGCTAGCCCAAAGTGGGCGTGATGTGGTGTTATGTGGTGACTGGAATATTGCCCATCAGATTATTGATATCAAAAACTGGCGTTCCAATCAGAAAAACTCAGGATTTTTGCCTGAAGAACGCGCCTGGCTGTCAACACTTTTCGATCAATTGAGGTTCGTGGATGTGTTTCGCAAAATCAATCTCGAACCGGAGCAATACACCTGGTGGTCAAATCGTGGTCAAGCATGGCTCAAAAATGTTGGCTGGCGTATTGATTATCAGATTGCCACCCCAGCACTGGCTGATACCGCCAGGTCTGTGTCCATCTACAAGGATGAGCGGTTTTCCGATCATGCACCACTGGTCATCGACTACGACTACTCGTTATGACATCCGCCAGTTGGAGACAGGTATGGTGCATCTACCTGCACCCACGGGTATTCGGCATGCTCATGCTTGGCTTTTCCGCCGGATTACCGCTGCTGCTGATACTGGGAACACTTTCCTTCTGGCTACGTGAAGCAGGTATCGATCGCGCCACCATTGGCTATTTCAGCTGGATTGGCCTGGCTTACGGATTCAAGTGGGCGTGGGCACCGCTAGTGGATAAAATGCCGCTGCCTCTGCTATCTCGATGGCTTGGGCGGCGACGTGCCTGGTTACTGCTGTCCCAATTAGCCATTGCTACTGCATTGATCGGCATGGCCAATACCAATCCAGCAGAACAATTATCCCATATGATTTTCTTTGCTTTAGCGGTAGCGTTTGCCTCGGCAACCCAGGATATTGCGCTCGACGCCTACCGTATTGAGGCCGTCGCGCTGCAAATGCAAGGAGCGATGGCGGCAACTTATCAGGCAGGCTACCGCATGGCCATGATTATGGCCTCGGCTGGTGCGTTATGGTTAGCGGCTGCATTTGACCCGACTCCTGGCAGTTATGACTACCATTCCTGGCAAACGGCCTATTATTTTATGGCAGCTTGCATGCTGATCGGCATTACAACCACACTACTTATTCGTGAACCTGAGGTATCAGTCAATCCGCAACTGACCATAGAAAATGAGGAACTAGCACGTAAAATTGTATTGCGCTGGCGTATCAATGCACGTTTCTCTGGCATGTTGATCTGGCTCTATGGCGCAGTAGTCGCGCCTTTCCGGGATTTCATCACACGCTTTGGCCTTCATGCCTTGCTGATTTTGACCCTGATTGCGGTATACCGGATTTCTGATGTCGTTATGGGTGTGATGAGCAATCCTTTTTATGTAGACATGGGTTACAGCAAGGACGAGGTCGCAATGGTCTCCAAAGTCTACGGTGTCATCATGACAATACTGGGTGCGGTAGTGGGCGGAGTACTGATTGCAAAAATTGGTATCATCCGTACTCTGTTTCTGGGTGCGGTTTTATCCGCCGCGACGAATCTGCTGTTTGTATGGCTGGCAAGCAGAGGGCATGATATTAGCGGGCTGATATTTGTCATTTCGGCCGACAACCTTTCTGCAGGAATTGCCTCATCAGCATTTGTCGCTTACTTATCCAGCCTGACGCACACCGCTTATTCCGCAACACAATATGCCATGTTCAGTTCGGTCATGCTATTACTGCCAAAATTCATCGCCGGATTCAGCGGAGAATTTGTAGATGTCTATGGCTATGCAATGTTTTTTACTGGCACAGCGCTATTGGGCATACCGGTGCTGTTTCTGGTCTGGAAAGTTGGGCAACTGGATTTTTATGTTGCAGACAATAATAGAAGTGACTCATCTGAACCAATTAAGTAGACAACTTCCAGTTGAGATACTCTCCTGCACCCAGCGGCACCAGTTGATTATCTGCAAACTCAAACTGTCCAGGAATTTTCCAGGGCTGCCTGATGAGCGTGATGTGATCCTGATTACGTGGCAAACGATAAAAATCTGCGCCATAAAAACTGGCAAAAGCTTCAAGTTTATCCAGACGACCCACCTGCTCAAAAACCGAGGCGTAAAATTCGATCGCCGCATGAGCACTGTAAATACCGGCACAACCACAGGCCGTTTCCTTGTGATGGACTGGATGTGGCGCGCTATCGGTTCCCAGAAAGAATCTCGGATTACCGCTAGTCGCCGCCTCAATGAGTGCCTGACGGTGATTTTCCCGTTTTAATACTGGCAGGCAATAGTGATGTGGTCGTAGTCCACCAGCTAACATGGCATTGCGGTTCAACAGCAAATGATGCGGCGTAATCGTTGCCGCAATTTTCCTGGATGCTGCCTGCACAAAATCGACCGCTTCTCGGGTAGTGATATGCTCAAATATAATACGCAATCCCGAAAAACGCTGGGTAAGCGGCAACAATACACGGTCAATAAAGATTTTCTCCCGGTCAAACATATCGATTACCGGATCAACAACTTCCCCATGCACAAGCAGCGGCATATCGATCGCCTCCATTTTTTCCAATGTGCCGTAGCAGCGGGAAATATCCGTCACACCGGCAGCAGAGTGCGTGGTGGCTCCAGCAGGATAAAGCTTAACGGCATGGACAAAACCACTATTTTTGGCACACACAATTTCATCAGGTGATGTCGTATCCGTGAGATAAAGCGTCATCAGTGGCTCAAATTTCATCCCATCCGGAACCGCTTCGAGTATGCGTTTGCGATAAGCCCTCGCCTGCTCGGTATCTACCACTGGAGGAACGAGATTAGGCATAATGATCGCCCGCGCAAAGCAACGCGCGGTATCTGGCAGTACTGATTGCATCGCACCGCCATCGCGCAAATGCAGATGCCAATCGTCGGGCCGCGTCAATGTAAGTGTCTGCTGCACAGTGGAAATAAATTGAGTATTCATGATACTGCCTTCTGTTTCTCTAATGCAATTGCATATAGTCTCTTACGGTTCTCACCGGTAATTTCCGCCGTTAGCTGCACAGCATGCTTCAAAGGTAGATTTTTTTGCAGAACGGCAAGCGTCTGCTCTACTTGTGGGTTCAAAAACTCAGTTTGTAAAGGTGGCTCAATCGCTGTCAATAATAAAACAAACTCACCACGCAAGCGGTTGGTATCGGCCTGCAACCAGGCTATCGCATCACCTAATGCGCAAGTATGGATAGTCTCAAAAACCTTTGTCAGTTCGCGCGCAAAGGTAACCCCACGTTCCACTCCAAAAATGTGAACCATATCCGTTACAGTTTCAAGTATGCGGTGTGGCGCCTCATAAAAAACCAGAATACAGGCATGCAGGGACTTGAGCGCAGTCAATCTGCGTCGACGTTCTGTAGACTTTACCGGTAGAAACCCATAGAAAAAGAAATGAGGCGCCAGCAAACCCGATGCAGACAGCGCACTGATGGCCGCATTGGCACCTGGTATCGGCACAACACTGTAGCCCCGTTCACGCACACTACGTACCAGTCTTGCGCCAGGATCAGATATTGCCGGAGTTCCCGCGTCCGTAATCAAGGCAACAGACTGATTATTATTCAGAAAAAAAATTATTTTTTCGACAGCGCTGTTTTCATTATGCTGATGAACGGGTATCACGCGGGTCGTAACGCCATGACGCGACAGTAATTTTTGAGCCGTCTGAATGTGCTCAGCTGCAATCACTTCCACTTCGGATAATACTTCGAGCGCACGCAAGGTAATATCACTTAAATTACCAATCGGCGTAGCGACAACATATAATATCCCTTTGATTTCCTTATGCACAATTGGTAATTCCACCATGAAAAATTTACTGCGATGTTGTCTGGTATGGTTGTTATCATCGAACATTTATATATCTGCTTCTGCCAATCAACCCAATGAAGAATTTTTATCAAATACCATCCCATCTCACCTTGGAGGACATTTTGCCCTCCTTCTCCCCTTTGATTCCCCCACTCTGAGGCAAGCTGCATTTGCGGTACAAAAAGGGTTCGAGAACGCAGCCAGGCTTGAACCAGATTTTATTCGGCAGATCATCCCCTATCCAACTGACGATAAGGCGTCAAGTGTTCTATCGGCCTATCAACAAGCTGTTGATGACGGTGCCCACATGATAATCGGCCCCCTTACACGAGACAGCGTGGATACGCTCGTATTGAGTCACCTAATTTCTCTGCCAACATTAGCTCTGAATTATCCGACAAACAAAATGGCCAGTCTTTCGGCACAACTTTTCTTTTTTGGTATTAATATCGAGTCAGAAGCACAGTACATTGCCAAAATGGCAGCAGCCAGTGGTAAATATCATGCAGTCATTCTCGTAGATCGTAGCGAATTATCAAAAAGACTGAAAGCAGCTTTTGCGGATGCCTGGCTGAAAACCAATCCGGATTTTTCAGCGGAGGAAATGGAAATCAGTTTTCGCGAGAAACTCTCCGTGCTTTCCGGACATAATCACAAGCAAGATCATATCATTTTCCTTGCACTCAACTCCTTTAATAGCGAATCAGTGCGTTCACTCATTCATCCCAGTACGCCGATTTATGCCACTTCCCTCGTATTTGGCAACAAAGACCCAGCTTACGTTGAAAGACTGGAAGCAGTACGCTTTATTGATATGCCCTGGTTGATACAGCCAGAACTTGCTCCGGTTCAACATTATCATTCACCCAATATGCCAACCGATATCAGTCTACAAAGATTCTATGCGTTAGGAATTGATGCGTTCCAGCTGGCGCAAAAGATTCTGGAATATCGCTCACCAGAGACGATCGTACTGGATGGGGTCAGTGGATTTATTCATCCGAGCCTACCCGGTCATTTCAATCGTAGACTCATACCGGCAATATTCAAGAAAGGCAATATTGTCCCAGATAATTGAATCCTTTACTGGCATGATACATAAAGGATCCGATGCCGAAAATCTGGCAGCCATCTTTCTAGGCCAGAACAAACTAAGGTTAGTGGCAAGAAATTATCGCTGCCGCTTTGGAGAAATTGATTTAATTATGCAGGATGATGATACGCTGGTATTTGTCGAAGTCAGAATGCGCAGTAGTGATCATTATGGTGGCGCCGCTGCGAGCATCACCCCCAGAAAACAAGCAAAACTTATCCAAACCGCCAGATACTATCTGTCCCATCAGGATAACGATATGCTCTGTCGCTTCGATGCCATCCTTATTTCTGGAAATAGTGAAATAGAGTGGATACAAAACGCATTTGATGAACCATGATTCGAAAAATTGATGTGACTGAGCAAGATTAATAAAAATGGCGCGCAGCCCCACCAGAACAACTTGATAAGTTCAGATAAAAGGAACGCTTTGTAGCAATGAATCGTTTAATTGCTACAAAGCCTAAATGAACCCCGTGTCTATCAGGTCGATTCGCTATCGATTATTTCTGATTCTGCAACAGCAGCTTTCATACTGAGACGCAATCTGCCCTTGTCATCTGCTTCAAGCACTTTGACGCGCACGGTCTGACCTTCCTTGAGATGATCAGCGACATTCTCTACGCGCTCATTAGCAATCTGAGAGATATGTAGCAGACCATCTTTCCCAGGCAATACACTGACAATGGCACCGAAATCCAGTAATTTAAGTACGGTACCATCATAAACCCGCCCAACTTCTACATCTGCAGTAATATCTTCGATGCGTTTCCTGGCCTGTTCGCCACCTTCATTATTGACACAAGCAATGGTAACAACACCATCATCAGAAATATCAATTGTAGTACCCGTTTCCTCAGTTAATGCGCGAATGACTGCACCACCTTTCCCAATCACATCACGAATTTTTTCTGGATTAATTTTAAACTTGATGATACGTGGTGCGTGAATGGAAATGCTTTCGCGTGTTTGCGGAAGTGATTGCTTCATAATTTCCAGAATATGCAGCCGTCCTTCTTTTGCCTGCAACAAAGCAACCTGCATAATTTCACGAGTAATGCCCTGGATTTTTATATCCATTTGCAGAGCGGTAATACCGTTCTCGGTACCGGCCACCTTGAAGTCCATATCTCCCAAATGATCTTCATCACCCAGAATATCGGTCAAAACAGCAAAGCGATTACCTTCTTTGATCAACCCCATGGCGATGCCAGCCACATGCGCTTTTAGCGGCACACCTGCATCCATAAGCGCCAAGCAACCACCACAGACAGAAGCCATGGAGCTTGAGCCATTGGATTCCGTTACTTCAGAAACTACACGCATGGAGTAACCAAACTCATCCACTGACGGCAATACCGCAACCAATGAGCGTTTTGCCAGGCGGCCGTGTCCAATTTCACGTCGCTTTGGTGTACCCACTCGTCCAGTTTCTCCAGTCGCGTAAGGCGGCATGTTGTAGTGCAGCATGAAACGTTCACTGTAATCGCCTTGCAAAGCATCGATTTTTTGTTCATCACGAGTAGTGCCCAACGTGGCGATCACCAGTGCCTGGGTTTCGCCGCGTGTAAACAGAGTTGATCCGTGGGTCCGGGGTAGCACACTATGCCGAATCGAAATAGGCCGAACCGTACGGGTACCCCGACCATCAATTCGAGACTCACCATCCAGAATACTGTTACGAACGATCTTGGATTCGAGTTCAAAACCCAGCTCGCGCACCGCTTGTTCGCCTGGTCCACCTTCAGCACCCACACCGAGCTCACTAAAAACACGTTGCCATATCTCGTTAATTGTCTCGGCCCGGACTGATTTTTGCTTTACTTGAAACGCCTTGCGTAAATCAGCTTCGGCAAGTTGGGAAATTGTTTCGGTCAATACATGATCTTTTTCTGTTGGCTGCCAGTCCCAGGCTGCCACACCCACTTCATCAGCCAGCTCATTAATCATGTCGATTATTTTCTGCATCTGTTCGTGGCCATACATTACAGCTCCCAACATGATGTCCTCGGGGAGCTCTCTGGCTTCTGATTCAACCATTAACACGGCTTGCTGAGTGCCGGCAACAACCAGATTAAGCTCCGTTTCATCGAGCTGGGTAGTTGTTGGATTTAATACATATTCATTGTTGATGTAACCGACTCTTGCCGCCCCAATCGGTCCATTGAAGGGGATGCCGGAGAGTACCAGTGCAGCAGAAGCACCAATCATGGCCGGTATATCCGCATCGATTTCGGGATCAGACGACATCACGGTCGCAACAACTTGCACCTCATTATAAAAGCCGTCTGGAAAAAGTGGGCGTATCGGACGATCAATCAAGCGAGAAGTTAATGTTTCTTTTTCTGATGGACGACCTTCACGTTTGAAAAAACTACCCGGAATACGACCTGCAGAATAAAACTTCTCCTGATAATCGACAGTTAGAGGGAAAAAATCCTGATCTGGCTTAGCTTGTTTTTTTCCGACCACAGTAACCAGTACGACCGTATCATCCATGGAAACCATAACCGCGCCATGCGCTTGTTTAGCAATTTCACCAGTTTCTAGCGTAAGGGTATGATTGCCATAAGCTATGCTTTTTTTCATCGGTTCCAATTAATCATCCTTCTTTTTGATAAATATATGCTTAAGATTTGTAACAAAATACTTCGTCAAGCAATAATCCGACGGAATATCATCAACATAATCTGATGATATTCCGGTTATTTACTGCCAGCAAAGAAGTTTTGACGACTGCTCGACACGTACTATCGTGAGTTGCCGCCAGGAATCGGAGAGATTGATGTTTATTTTCTTAATCCAAGTCTTTCGATCAAAGTTTGATAGCTGCTATTATTTTTTGATTTCAAGTAATCAAGCAACCTACGCCGCTGGCTAACCATGCGCAGCAACCCACGGCGGGAATGATGGTCTTTGACATGCTTCTTGAAATGGTCAATCAGGCCATTGATGCGATTTGTCAAAAGTGCCACCTGCACCTCCGGCGAGCCCGTATCGCCGGCGACTCGTTGATACTCATGCACAACTTGTGCTTTTTGTTCAGTTGTTACTGCCATCAAATTTCTCCTACTTAATTCTTAAAATGGTTTTATGGGTTCTATACAATTCATCGCTTGCGGATTTTACTCTTTAATAAAAAGCTTGTCCAAATCAAATCAAGACATTGGGCGGAATAAAATTTATACTATTCCTTGAAGAAAGCAGGCGTTGTCAAACAATCAGATAAAGATGTGGCGCCATTGGATTAGCTTTCCCGAGCCTTAGTTTGTACCAGCAGCCAACAATAATACTTGTTAATAAATCATACATTTTTACTTGAACGGTATAATACATTGCATGACCGATTCAGCGACGCAAGTTTACTTTGACCATAACGCCACCACCGCTGTGGATGAGGCTGCCGTGGCTGCCATGCTACCTTATTTCCAAGGAAATTATGGTAACCCGTCCAGCAGTCATGCCTATGGTCTGCGAGCTCATCGCGCAATTGAAAAGGCGCGCGAACAAGTAGCATTAGCTGTAGGCGCCACGCCTTCACAGGTGATTTTTACCA
This sequence comes from Nitrosomonas sp., assembly GCA_016703745.1. Classification (NCBI taxonomy): domain Bacteria; kingdom Pseudomonadati; phylum Pseudomonadota; class Betaproteobacteria; order Nitrosomonadales; family Nitrosomonadaceae; genus Nitrosomonas; species Nitrosomonas sp. Next base: position 1,279,444 of record JADJBK010000006.1, read on the forward strand.
GCGGAGGATCGGAAGCAAACAACCTCTTTATTCGCGGCGTAGCAGATAGCATCACACCCGCTACGCTCCTCGTCAGTGCTGTGGAACACCCTTGCGTTCTCCGTCCTTCGCAGGCGTTAGCCTGGAGAACCAGCGAAAAATGGCAGCTGCATGAACTTGCTGTCAAAGAAACTGGAGATGTGGATGCAAATGCAGCCATTGCAGCATTGTCACGAATCAAACCCGCAATGGTATCCATGATGCTGGCCAACAATGAAACTGGCGTGATTCAACCGGTTGCAGCTGTTGCTGAAGCGGCCGCCGCACTAGGTATATGGATACATACCGATGCGGTACAGGCATTTGCCAAAATCCCAGTAAACTTCGCAGAATTGGGTGTGCACGCTATGACCGTATCTTCACACAAGATTTATGGGCCAAAAGGTGTGGCAGCACTGATTATTGACCAGGGATTACCGCTCAAGCCGCTGATTTATGGTGGTGGACATGAGAATGGATTGCGCTCCGGTACGGAAAATGTACCTGCCATTGTTGGGTTCGGTGTCGCCTGCGAACTGGCCGCATCCAGAATGACGAAACTAGCTACCCACACTCGCATCTTGCGTGATCAGATGGAACAGGGTCTGCTCTCAATGGGAGCCATCATTTTTGGTGAGGGCGCACAACGCCTGCCCAATACGACCTACTTTGCGCTGCCTGATATTGAAGGCGATACTTTAGTTGTCCAACTGAACAAGGCTGGATTTGCAGTTGCAAGTGGAGCGGCCTGTTCCAGTGCGACACCAGGGAAAAGCCACGTACTGGAATCGATGCAAATTGATCCCATGTTAGCGCGCTGTGCAGTACGGATAAGTTTTGGTATCACCAATACCAGTCAGCAAGTAACCGATTTTTTATCATCGATCAAACAGATTGTCGACCAGCTGAAACGTCTGAGTGCGATATTCGGAGCAGAATCAACGCAGACAATTACACCCGATCAATCATTAACCAGATAAATCATCCAATGCTTCGTAAAGCTATTATTCTCAGTGCAGGACAGGGCAGACGCCTATTACCATTGACAGAAAGTACCCCCAAATGCCTGCTATCGGTATCGGGAAAACCCGTAGTCGCATGGCAGGTTGATGCCCTGCTTGCGGCTGGGTTTGATGAGATTGTAGTAGTGAGTGGCTTTCAGATCGACCAAGTTGAGAGGCTCTTGTCTGAGCGGTATCAGGATATTCCGGGCGTGAAAGCAAAATTTAATCCTTTTTACGAAGTAGCGGATAATCTTGCCAGCTGCTGGATAGCCCGTGAGGAAATGAACACCGATTTTTTACTCCTGAATGGAGATACATTAATCGACAGCGCCTTACTGGCTGGTGTATTGAATAACGAGGCATCACCCATTACACTTTGCATTGATTTCAAGGAAGAATTTGACGAAGATGATATGAAAGTCCAGCTTGATACCCAAGGGGGGGTCAGGCAGGTCAGCAAAAAACTATCCGCACCTGAAACTGATGCGGAATCAATTGGGATGATTTGTTTTCGCGGGGAAGGCGCTCGAGTCTTCCGCACAACAATTGAGCAAGCGTTGCGCGACCCAGCCAATCTCAGATCGTGGTATCTGGCAATTATAGACCAGCTAGCCAAAACAGGCATAGTCGGCAGTCATTCAGTGGCAGGCTGTCGCTGGTGTGAAATTGATTATTTGCACGATCTACAGAAAGCAAGAAAATATTTTCCGACTGAAAAACAATCTTCGGAAGGACATGATGCTTTGGATCCTGATATGCGTCATCAAGCGGCCCCGTTATGAGATTGAGCGGTTTGTATATATGAAAACTCTTAATACCACCATGCAGAAATTCGGCGCACCGGATAGCATTATCCAACAGTTTTCATACTGGAGCGTATTGCTGCGCCCAGCGCAGACAACACTGGGCGCATTGGTATTGATCGCGCACGAGCCTGTTCAGACTTTCTCGGCACTAAGCGCCACAAGTTTTGCAGAATTGCAACTTGTAACAGGTCAAATCGAATCAGCGCTGAAAAAGGCATTTCAGTACGACAAACTTAATTACCTTATGTTAATGATGATTGACCCTGACGTACACTTTCATGTTATTCCCCGTTACGCACAAAACCAGCAATTCAACGGGTTGGTATTTGTTGATACCGGCTGGCCAGGGCAACCAACACTTGATAGGATCAATCCAACTGACGCCGCTACCAATCAACTGCTCAGGGAAAGACTCCTGTCCTGCTGGGGATGACCTATAAGCCATGACCGACCCTAACTTACTACCTGGTTTCCCTCTATATGAAGCGCGCGCACTGGTGCGTGATCTGATGAAACCCAATCCATTCATCTACTGGTCAGATTTTTTATTAAATAATATTACAGGCTGGATAGCGCTCGTCACAGCATTGCAGTCACCCACGTGGTCAATCTGGCAGATCGGAGCTTTTCTCATCGCGGTATTTGCTTTCTATCGTGCCGCTATTTTTGTGCATGAGCTTACTCATCTCGAACGAGGTACGTTCCGGTTCTTTCGGCTGGTATGGAATCTTACCTGTGGAATACCTTTCATGATTCCGTCGTTTACTTATGATGGCGTCCACTATGAGCATCATAAACCAGGAGTCTATGGCACCAGCAAAGATGGGGAGTATCTGCCCTTTGCCACACAACGCCCACTAATGATGGTTGGTTATGTATGGCTGTCCTTGCTGCTACCCTTGTTACTGGTAATACGTTTTTTAGTACTAACACCCATATCGTATATGAGTCCGGCAATTCGCAAAATTGTCTGGGAACGCGCATCTTCACTAACCATCAACCCCGCTTATCAGCGCGGTCAAGACACGGTTCGTAACGATCAGAATTGGCGCTTGCAGGAATTCGCAACCTTTCTGTTTGCTGTTACCGTCATCACCAGTGTATTGCTGGGTTTTTTACCCTATCAGCTACTGGTGCTTTGGTACGCAATTGCTGCCATGGTTTTCATTTTTAACTCCCTTCGTACACTCGCCGCTCATGCCTATCGACATAATGATGATCTCCCTCTAACCCTGGTTGAACAATACAAAGATTCCATCAACGTGCCCGGAGGTTGGTTAACTGCGCTATGGGCACCGGTAGGATTACGCTATCACGCTACTCACCATCTTTTCATGAGCATGCCTTACCATAATCTGGGTGAAGCACAAAGACGCTTATCCCAGGCATTCCAGGACAACCCGGAGATTCAGCAAACCAGTCGTCGTGGTTTGTGGAGCGCTCTTGGCCATATTTGGCAGGAAGCTTCACGCTCGTCGCTCAACAAGAAAACCGTCAAGCAGGAATAACATCGAGATGCCAGGAAATCAGGTCTTAACTCGCCTGGTGCTGTTGCGTCATGGTCAGAGTATCTGGAATCATGAAGGGCGTTTCACAGGCTGGAGCGATGTTGCCCTCAGCGCGCGCGGAGAAACCGAAGCCAAACAGGCGGGGAACATCCTCAAACAATGCGGGTTTACTTTTGATGCTTGTTTTACTTCAGAACTCAAACGCGCACAACACACCCTGGCACTGATTCAGTCTGTTATGCAGCTTGATCAACTCAAGATTTACCAGGATTGGCGACTGAATGAACGCCATTACGGAGCACTGGAAGGTTTGCGCCGTCTTGAAGCTGTCAGGAAATTTGGTATCTGGCCAATTCTGGACTGCCAGCTACGTTCTCACGCCACGCCACCTTTGCTGGCAGCGGGAGACCCACGCGCGCCAGCTAATCAGGCACGCTATGCATCTATAGAGCACACATCCTTACCGCTGGCTGAAAGCCTGCTTCAGACCTTGAACAGAGTACAGCCCTTGTGGCAGGACATCATTCTCCCAGAAATACGTCAGGGTAAACAACTGCTCATCGTTTCTCACAAAAATTTACTAAAGACACTAGCGATGCAACTGGAAGAACTGACGTCCTGGCAGGCAATACGACTTCATATCGCGACAGGAAAACCGCTATGCTACGACCTCAACAATCAGTTAAAGCCCATTCGGCGTTATTATTTGACTACACCAGATAACCAGTCATTCCGTACATAAGAATGATGTCACAGTGGCAACGAAACCCTTTTACGGGTCCAATTATAAAGATTCAACCGCAACTCGGTCACCAGCGCGGGGTGGCCATGCAGGTAAATCAGAATCCGCTGAATACATCGCACATCCTTACCTGCTGGCAGATAATCAGTAATTTTTTCCTGATTTACCTCAGGATAACTAGCGAACTCCAGTTTCGCATTCCCATGATCATCAGTGCCAAACATACCAAAATCCACTTCTTCATCACTAAATTCAACCGTTAAACGATAAACCTTATTCGCTTCGCCATTGCTAATATCAATTTCAAGTATCTGATACGGCGATCCATCGTTAAAACCGTAATCAAATTTTATTTTTCCTTTCATATCTGCTTGTCTCTGGTACCCGAGTTTGAGATACATACGCAAGGAAGTAAAACGGCAAATTGACGAAAAAATTAACCCAATAACGCAATCTATTATTTTTACAAACTATTTCTTTAAATCTAAGGAAATAGGACTATTCTCCCCCACTTTTTCGATCTATACCCTACCGGGGTCAGCAATATACTGTTTTTGCGTATTTAGTATTACTGTACGGTAGTTTTTAACCACCCATCAGCAAAAGCTTTGAGGCTACCGTCTTTGGGTAATTGCTTCCAAGTGCAGATTCTGTCGGAATATTTTTTGTGCTGTACAGCCTCTCTACTGGATACCCTTTACTTTTGTAACCGCTCGATAAATCCAGCGTCAGGAACTGACGATTATAAGTAGCATCTACGGCCAAACAAGGAGTACACGATGGGCAACGGAACTATCGTTGCATGCTTCAGTTCATTCAGTCTCGGCATGATGATCATCTTTGATCGCCTGATGATCGCGGATTGTTACAGGAACAAACCCGATCAAGCCTGGCTGGTCTCTGCATCATCAGGTTTCCTGTTAGGGACACTTGCCACTGGTGCTACCTGGCTGCTATACACCGCCTTCTCGCTAACTACACTTGCCGATCTTTTCAACAGCATGGTAGATCTCTTTTATCCCTATGGGATAGTAATGGTGGTGTGTGGCGCACTTTGTGTCCAGGTGACCTGTCATTACTTTCGTCTATTTATTCCCCAGGAAGGTGGAAAAATAAATGAAACCGCCATCGCCATGTGGCTGGCGACCACTCCTATATGGATATTCCTTGCACTGGTCATGATCCACTTGCTTGACCTTGATTTCTGGCTTCTCGGAAAACCGGAAGACGTCAATCTGACCAAGGAATTTGCCATCGTAGTTACCCTGTCAGTAGGATCCCTTATCTGGTTTGAGTCCGGTGATATGAAACAATCGACGCCACTCCTGGTTTCGTTGAAACGTAACACAGAAATTTTCAAGATGTTGTCGGCAATTGTTGCCTATACCGTCATCCTATCGTCAATATTACGTAATGAAGAAGTGATGACAACCAAAGAAGTGCTAGCTCTCCAGCCGTGCTTCTGGGCCGGATTCATTGCAGGAGTGCGTGTTCTGCTAAAAAAAGAGAATCGGGTCGATTTTTGTCATAACTGGGGTCGAATGAAGAAGTTTTTGATTCCAACCATCGTTGCGGAAATTATCGGTATGACCGTTTATTATTTTGAATTTTTTGCACTGAGCAAGGCTGATCCCACTCTCGTGAATCTAATTACCGGCGCTCATATCATTCTTGTCTTTATTTTTATTGCTTTCTTGGCAAAAGTCCGGCAACACATGGAACAAAACAATATACATCGCCTCTGGTGTCTCGGTCTGCGATTAACAAGTAAAAAACTACCGGAAACCAACATTACCCCACGCAAACTATTGTGGTTTGTAGTTACATTACTCTCTCTCTCTTGCGCCACCCTGTTGGCTGTTTGAACATGTAACGGTTAATACCACAGCAACAACCCCCATGAGTCGCGAAGAAATGTGAGCTCTCCTGTGTGGCAAAAATATAGAGTTACATTAGTCCTGAGATTGCCCGTCTGTCACTACCTGACTGGACAACCCTGATATATTGAACACCCCCCCAGAAATAAAGCACATTCAATCCTCACAATATGTCATTTCTGCTAACAGCTTTGCTCGTGAGTCTTGAGTAGTATGCAAATTTAGTGCTACATTGCCACAAGTGGTTCTTTGTTTCTACTGGAGAAAATTTTATGAACTGGTCTGAGCTGTACTGGCACCGCATCACACCGCTCCACTTGCTGCTGTGGCCGGCCAGCCTGCTCTATATAGTATTTCAGACAATCCGCCGCTATTTATACCGGCGAGCTATATTGACCGCCGTTAAGATTACGGTACCGGTTATCGTGATTGATAGTATCACTGCTAACAATACCGAAAAATCACCTATCCTGATCTGGGTAATCAATCTACTGAAAAGCTACGGTCTACGTCCTGCCATTATTGGTCGTGGTTATCCCGATAATTATCATCGGCCAATGGCAGTTACAAACGCGGGCAATGCCAGGTTGACTGGAGACGAGTCGCTACTGCTTTCCAATATGCTTCACCAATCCTGTCCAATATGGATTGGTTACGACCGTATCGAAGTAGCAAAAGCGCTGCTACAGACGCACCCAGAATGCAACGTTTTGGTATGTAATGACGGTTTGCAGGATTTACGCCTGCATCGTGATACCGAAGTTATTGTAGTCAACACTAATCATGTCAATTTCGGTAACGGCTTGATTATGCCAGCAGGTCCTCTACGCGACAGACTGTCCCGTCTGAAAAATGCAGATGCAGTGTTAACAGCGGAAAGCAGACAGCAAGTTCCTGATGTGGGTAGACGGGCCAGAGTATTCCGGTTTGATCTGCAGGAACAAAAATATGTCAACCTAATGCAGCCAATATTGGCTGCCAATATAAACGAATTAAATGAAAAGCGTATTTACGCCATAGCGACTGAAACGAATGCTCAGCGTTTTGTGGATAACTTGAAGTTCCTGAAAGCAGCTCTGACCATAAAAACCTTTCCTGCCGAGCACAAATTCACTCAAAAAGATTTTGAGCTCGATAATGTACAAATGATTCTAATGCCATGGGAGGATGCAGTAAAATGCCTGGGTATCAACGATGCGAGAATCTGGTACCCTTGGCAGGAATGCCAGATAGAACCCGGTTTGCGAGAAGTCATTTTACAGAGATTAAGAGAAAAATTTATGGATCCTAAACTGCTGGATATTCTTGTTTGTCCGCTCTGCAAAGGGCCGCTTATTTACAAGAAAGATAACCAGGAATTAATCTGCAAACCCGATCGTCTGGCTTATTCTATTCGGGACGGCATTCCCGTTATGCTCGAAGATGAAGCAAGAGCGATACCACCAGAAGAAGACATTAAATAACGAGGAGTTATAACCTGATACCGGTTTTGTGCGTAAGCTGCACCGGAAAACAAGTTTCCTCAGAATCACATTCTTCCAAGGTAACTTCAACCTTGTATTGGCCGATAGTCTGTTCAAGTTGAGCAAGCAGGCTGCTTTTTCGGCGCAACAGATGGTTACTGACAGCCGGATCCGGACATACGAGAAGATGAATTATTTCATCACAGCACTTGAAATTTTTGTAATCACCCAATAGCCAAACCTGAGCATTTGCGCCAAAAGCTTTCGTCACCGCCAACCGAACAATTTGAGCATAATTTTCAGTCAGTCTCATTATCAACTGCCTCCCGTGATGTCTTGTTATTCAGGAAAATTTTCCTGTCATGCCCACCTCCGCCAGATTCATTGTTCAGCAGCACTCCGAATTCCTGAATTGACAGCATGAAAGGGCATATCCAGTGGCTGGATTCCATCGCCAGATCGTCTTACTGTAGAGTGCATCTGAATAATCTTATTAAGCACTTGACTGGCTATTCGCGGGACAAGGAAGTGTGGGTAGATTAATTTACCCTTATCCTCTGGATTCAGCCCAGCGCGTTGCGCTATCTGATCTTTCATGTGATTCAGGTCGAGACCAAGCAGAATTGCGGGTGCATCGACGCGTGGACAAGTGCGCTGGTCACCAATTTGGTTGAATCCCAATGTACTCTTATAGAAGCGAACGTGGCGAGGATTGATTTCGATAAACGCAGCTTCAACGCCATGAAGGAAACGGGCATACAGATAAGCAATATGAAACAAAGCGGCAAAAATTTGCTTTGAGCTGGTATTGGGAGTGAAAGCAAGCTTGGATACCTCACATACATTTTTGCCTGCGTTACGAAAAGCATCAATTTCATTTTTATACAGCTGGTCAGCAAGCAGACCACTGTCTGAATCAATTGTCAACGTTAACGTACCCAGAAGTTGGTGATCGTTGCGGGCTTCAAAGGTGTACTGATTAGGACTATCTGAAAAAACAGAAGTACTCTCTGTCTGATAACCACGAGTGGCATACATGCGCTTGATGAGTGTGCTGGCTTTGATGCGCTGCTTGAAAGAACTGACCAGATGGATACTGAAGCCGGCGGTTTCCAGCAAGCAGTCTGTTTCAATCTTGGAGAGATGTTTATTGCTGGAATTTTCTGAAAGCCGATAGTTGAGATTCGACGGCTTTGGGTATGAAGGAAAACGATTTTTGAAGTAGGGGTTTTGATTTTGGTACGGAATTTCTTTCAGATTTAAGTTTGTGGCAGGCTTATTCGTTTCGATCTGCATAATGATTGACCCTCATGAATGTGTTCATATTGAAAATAAATTGATATAGAAAAATAAAACTGTACTTACTGATTAAAGCACAAATCATGCCATATTTTTATTACATACAAAACAATAGGTTGTGCATTTTCAAAAAGAAGGCACTTTCATAACTGTCGCCCGATAAGTGACAAAAACCACAGCAATTTATTAATCAATTGTTTTTAAACATATTTATGTGTCTCAAAAAAGAGACGATATTGTTTCATTTAGGTTGCGCACATTGATATCTTGTGTTAGCTGAATCGCCCCGGTTTTTCCGGAGACTATTTACCTTGAGTCAAACCGCAACGGCTGACTCTCTTGGTTGGCGATAATAGGCCATTTCAAATTCTGCCGGCGGAATATTTCCAATCGGCTCCAACAATCGGCGATTATTGAACCAATCTACCCATTCCAAGGTTGCAAACTCAACATCGTCGATATTGCGCCAGGGGCCGCGGTGCCGTATGACCTCGGTCTTGTATAATCCGTTAATTGTTTCGGCGAGTGCATTGTCATAAGAATCACCAACACTACCAACAGAAGCATCAATATTGGCTTGTATCAAGCGTTCCGTATAGCGAATCGACAAGTATTGACTACCGTGGTCGCTATGATGGACTAATCCCTTAATTTCGCGCCGTGCGCACAATGCCTGTTCCAATGCGTCGAGCACCAGATCGGTATGTAATGACCGGCTGACTCGCCAACCAACAATATACCGGGCAAAAACATCGGTAATAAAAGCTACATAAACAAATCCCATCCACGTTGCAACAAAGGTAATATCCGCTACCCACAATTGATTGGGCCGGGTCGCCACAAATTGTCGGTTAACCTTATCTGTTGGGCAGGCAAGTAAGTTATCTGCAATCGTTGTCCGGCACTTTTTACCACGCCTGGCGCCTTGTATCCCAAGTGTCTTCATCAATCGCTCGACGGTGCAACGCGCAGCGCTAATGCCTTCTCGCAACAATTGCCGCCATACTTTACGAACACCGTAAACCCGGAAGTTACTTTCCCAAACCTGCTGTATTTCGAGTGCCAGCTTCGTGTCCCGCCTGACGCGACCGGGCAATCGATCCGGATCTCTCTCCGCCTTTTGTGCTCATAATAAGTCGACGGGGCAATCTGTATTTGCTTACAGATCGGCTCGACCCCATATTCCACCTTATTTCTATCAACAAATAACATCATCATTTCGGTCGGCGGTCGAGCTCCGCCTGGGCAAAATAAGCGGATGCCTTCCGTAATATCTCGTTAGCCCGCTTTAATTCACGATTCTCCCGTTCCAATTCCTTGAGCCGCTCACGATCCGATGTCGACAACCCGCCTCGAATTCCTCGATCCGTCTCCGCTCTTCTTACCCATGCTCGCAATGTTTCCGCTGTGCAGCCAATCTTCGATGCGATCGATTTGATCGATGACCATTGCGATTCATGCTCTTTTTGCTGCTCGAATACCAACCTTACTGCTCGCTCCCGGACTTCCGGTGAATAACTAATTTGATTTTTCATATACTCCTCCTCTCAAATCATTTTATCTCCGGAAAACCCGGGGCGATTCAAGCAGCTGATTTACTGGTAAAAATATCGTGCCTGATGTTCTTCTACAGCTTCATTATTCAACCAGGTAACCGATATTTTTTAAAAAAGACAACCTCAAGAGACTATTTTGAAAGCCTCCATTTATGTGTTTCTGATTTCGTTATTACGCAGTGGAAGAGATTTACTGCCCATTGTTGGAGTCATCTCTTTGTTTCAATTATTTGTGCTGCAACAAGCGCCGCCTGATATTGCCAACCTGATATTTGGCAGTTTGCTGGTTGTCGTGGGGTTAACTTTGTTTATTTACGGCTTAGAAATGGGGTTGTTTCCAATTGGCGAGAGCATGGCGCATGCATTTGCCCAGAAGGGAAGTGTGCCGTGGTTGCTGGCATTTGCTTTTGCACTCGGTTTTGGTACCACAATAGCGGAGCCAGCCCTAATCGCAGTTACCGGTGAAGCTGGCGTAATGGCGGTACGAGCGGGTTTTGTTATAGATACGCCGCAAGCAGCTGAGGACTATGCCATGGGTTTACGTTTGACGGTTGCGCTGGCAGTGGGCACCGCAGTTGTTTTAGGCGTCATTCGTATCATCAAAGGCTGGCCGATTCATCATTTTATTATCGGAGGCTATCTACTGATCATTGTGATGACCTTATTTGCACCAGTAGAAATTATTGGTATTGCCTATGATTCTGGCGGGGTCACTACTTCTACCATTACCGTACCCCTGGTCACCGCATTGGGTGTGGGACTGGCTTCATCTATCCGTGGGCGGAATCCGATGGTGGATGGTTTTGGTATTATCGCTTTCGCATCATTAACACCCATCATTTTTGTTATGGCTTACGGGATAATTCTGTCATGACCTGGGCAGATACGATCCTGGAAACACTGGTGGCCACACTGGGTGATGTATTGCCAATTGCTTTGGCGCTGTTTGGTTTTCAGTTCTTTGTTTTGCGCCGCCCTATTGCAAACTTGCGACGGGTATTGTTTGGATTCCTGTTCGTACTGCTTGGTTTGACACTGTTCCTGGTAGGACTGGATCGTGCGTTATTTCCGATTGGCAGGCTAATGGCAACACAATTAACTACGCCCGAATTTCTACGCGGCAACCTACCGGAAGTTGCACTAGCCTGGACAGACTATTATTGGGTATTGATTTTCGCCTTTTTGATTGGTTTTGCCACCACGCTTGCTGAACCCGCCTTAATCGCGGTTGCGCTCAAGGCAGGCGAGGTATCCGGCGGGGCAATTCACCCAATCTCACTCCGACTGGCCGTGGCAATAGGAGTGGCACTGGGTATTACTGTGGGCGTATTTCGCATTATTACCGGGTTGCCAATTCAGTGGTTCATCGTTACCGCCTACATCATCGTGGTGTTACAAACCTGGTGCGCACCCAGAATAATTATCCCGCTTGCATTTGATTCAGGTGGCGTGGCAACCTCGACTGTTACGGTGCCAATTATCGCCGCATTGGGACTGGGCCTGGCCGAGGCGGTACCCGGACGCAACCCGCTGACAGACGGATTTGGTCTGATTGCTTTTGCTTGCCTCTTTCCAATTATGACCGTGATGGCCTATGCACAAATTGCCGAGTATCTCGCCAAACGGTTGAAAAGAAATGGCCAGCCCGATAAATGACGCCTATCATTCCGGTATTTTAAAATGAACAGATGGAGCAAGTTATGCATTTCAAGTTAATCATCACGTTTCTGGATGACTGCCAAACCGAACGGGTAATGGAGGCAGCGCGCAGGGCCGGCGCTACAGGCGCAACCATCATTTCCAGCGCGCGTGGCGAAGGCATGGACAGGGTCAAGACTTTTTTGGGTCTTTCCCTGGAAACGCAGCGTGATGTCGTCATGCTTCTGGTTGAAGAACATCTTTCCAGAGCCATCATGGAAACAATCGCGGAGGTGGGCCAGTTTGATGCGACAGCAGGTACGGGTATCGCTTTTCAGATCGATGTCGAAGACGCTGTGGGAGTAGCGCACCAGATTGAAAAACTGACAACTGTGATAGAGGAAAAAATATGACTACTGGTAAACCAGTGCGTGTTGGCAAAGTCATGCAGCACCATTTTGATCTTGTGGAGGGAATTGCCACCGTTGCTGATGCACTCAAAAATATGCGTTACCCGGATACCGGCGCGATGATTGTCAACAAACGGCACGTTGATGATGAATACGGTATCGTCATGCTGTCCGATATTGCCAGGAAGGTGCTGGCAAAAGACTGCTCCCCAACACGAATCAATATTTACGAAATCATGTCCAAACCGGTTCTGTCGGTATCAGCACAGATGGATATCCGCTATTGTGCACGTCTTTTCGACCGGTTTGGCCTGTCGCTGGCACCGGTCATTGAAAATGGTGAAGTCACTGGCATAGTCAGTTATAACAATATGGTGATCGAGGGCATGCTGGGTGAGTGGCTGCAGGATAAGCTCAAACGGTGAATTGTGCTATGACCAGGCTCAGCTGCACGGCAACAGCATTCAGAGCATTTCTTTCAAGCTATAATGCGCGTTTGAACGTTTCAGCCAACACACCCACTCCATGCAAGAAAAATACCAGCCTCAGGAAATAGAACCGGCCACTCAACGCTACTGGCAGGAAAAAGCGATCTTCAAGGTATCGGAAGACACAGACAGACCCAAATTCTATTGTTTGTCGATGTTTCCCTACCCTTCCGGCAAACTGCATATGGGGCATGTACGCAATTACACCATCGGCGATGTGTTATCCCGTTATCACCGAATGAAAGGTTATAACGTGCTCCAACCTATGGGCTGGGATGCTTTTGGGCTGCCAGCCGAGAATGCAGCCATCCAGCGCAGTGTGCCGCCCGCGCAGTGGACCTATGACAATATCGCCTACATGCGCAGCCAGCTGCAAAGTCTTGGATTGGGAATCGACTGGTCGCGCGAGATCGCAACCTGTCATCCTGCCTATTATCGCTGGAATCAATGGCTGTTTCTACGCATGCTGGAAAAAGGTATCGCCTATCAAAAGACGCAGATCGTTAACTGGGATCCGGTCGACCAGACGGTGCTGGCAAATGAGCAGGTTATTGACGGGCGCGGTTGGCGCACAGGCGCTCTGGTGGAAAAGCGCGAAATTCCGGGTTATTACCTGGCGATAACTCACTACGCAGACGAGTTGCTGTCCGACCTTGAAAAACTACCCGGCTGGCCGGAACGGGTTGGAATCATGCAGGCTAACTGGATAGGTAAAAGTTACGGCGCGGATATCATCTTTCCGCCAGATATGGTTTCCGGCATGCCACAGGCACTGAAGGTTTTCACAACCCGCGCAGACACCCTGATGGGCGCAACCTACGTAGCGATTGCCCCGGAACATCCTGTGGCTCTCCATGCGGCACAAACCAATCCAACACTAGGCGCTTTTATCGAAACTTGCAAACAAGGCGCGATAATCGAGGCCGAACTCGCCACCCAGGAAAAAACAGGCATGGCAACTGATTTTTTTGTCATACACCCACTGACAGGTGAGCGTTTACCGGTATGGATTGCCAATTATGTTCTGATGAGCTACGGCGAAGGTGCCGTCATGGCCGTGCCGGCACATGACGAGCGCGATTTTGAATTTGCCAGCCGTTATGGCCTGCCGATCAGAGCGGTAATTAGACCGTTACATGGTGAATTGAATCTGCCGCTGAATGAGGCCTTCACCTCATACGGCATCACCATGGATTCCGGAAAGTTTTCCAACCTGGAATCGCTGGCTGCAATCGATGCAGTTGCCGTCGCACTTGCTGAAAAAGAACTCGGTGAGAAGAAAATTCGTTATCGCCTGCGCGACTGGGGAATTTCACGGCAACGCTACTGGGGTTGTCCGATTCCGTTGATTCATTGCGATCAATGCGGGGTGGTGCCGGTGCCGGATGATCAGCTCCCGGTCATCCTGCCTGAAGATCTGGTGCCGGACGGTTCCGGTAATCCGTTGACGAAAACTGCGGCATTTTATGCATGCAGCTGCCCGCGCTGCGGCAACCCTGCTCGACGAGAAACAGACACGATGGATACCTTTGTCGACTCCTCATGGTATTTCATCCGTTATGCCTGTCCCGATCAGAACGGTGCAATGGTTGATCAGCGTGCCAACTATTGGTTGCCGGTTGACCAATATATAGGCGGTATCGAACATGCCATTCTGCATCTTCTCTACTCTCGCTTCTGGAGCAAGGTCATGCGTGATTTCGGTCTGATAAGCTTTGATGAGCCCTTCTCCAATTTACTTACGCAAGGAATGGTGCTCAATGAAATTTTTTCCCGCAAATCTAAAAACGGGCGTATCGAATACTATGCGCCTGCGGAAGTTGATGTCATCCACCAGGCGGATAGCAAAACTTACATTCTCCGCGCAGATGCTGAGCCAGTTGAGTTCGGAGGCGTGGGGACAATGTCCAAATCCAAAAATAATGGTGTCGATCCGCAAGGTATCGTCGATCAGTACGGTGCAGATACTGCCAGATTATTCATGATGTTTGCCAGCCCGCCCACACAGACGCTGGAATGGTCAGATGCCGGCGTAGAAGGCGCTTTCCGCTTTCTTAAACGCCTGTGGCGGCAGGTTTATCTGCATGTGCAGTCAGGCATGCTCGCACAGGAGAATAGCTCTCTACAGCACTCACTTCCAGACGGGCTGAAGTCACTACGTTGTCAGCTTCACCAGACTATTGTCAAGGTAACAGATGATCTGGAGCGACGACATACTTTTAACACCGCAATTGCTGCCGTGATGGAACTTATCAATGAGCTGGCAAAACTACCGGAAAATGATCTATCGGCGCGTAAACTGATGCAGGAATCGCTTGAAGTCGTTTTACTACTGCTCTCACCCATCGTACCGCATATTTGCCATACTCTCTGGCGGGAACTCAGACCAGACACAGAATTACTTGATCAGCCATGGCCACAGGCAGATGAGCAGGCACTGGTGCAAGATGAGGTCACGCTGGTAGTGCAAGTCAACGGCAAGCTACGCAGTCGTATCCAGGTCGCCAGAGAAGCTGATCGAACAACCATTGAACATGCTGCCATGGCAGATGAGCCTGTTCAAAAAATGATTGTCGGCCAATCTATCAAAAAAATAGTGATCGTCCCTGGCAAACTGGTAAACATCGTAATTTAATCGATATGCTGAGTCTACTGTCACCTGCGTTGCGATCCATGTTGACCCGCCTGTTGGCGATATCTTTATTTTTTTGCTTAACTGCTTGTGGCTTTCAGCTTCGCGGGCAAGTGACTGACCTGCCTTATGAGCGGGTTTATGTGACAGCACCAGTTGGGTTAACAATTGGCGCGGATGTTAAACGTGCACTCAGTACACATACCCAGGTAAAAATCGTTGAACACATTGAGAAGGCTGAAATCGTGCTGCAAATTGTGCATGCCATCAATGAAAAAAGAATCTTGTCACTTTCTGCGGGTGGACGGGTACGTGAATTTGAGCTGGGTTATCGGGTAGCTGTCCGCCTGCTCGATCCTGCCGGAAATGAGCTGGCCATGCTGCGAGAAATCAACTTGACACGCATTCTTCCCTTTCTGGATGCACAGGTGCTCGCCAAAGTGGCAGAGGAAGAGATGTTGTATCGCGATATGCAGCGTGATGCAGTACAGCAGATTCTGCGACAAGTATCAGCAGCTAACTCTGCGGCTAAGCCACTTCAATGAGACTCTCTCCAGATCAGCTTACCGATCAGCTCAAGCAAGCGATAGCGCCTCTTTACGTGGTGATGGGTGGTGAACTGTTACTGACTATGGAGACGTCTGACGAGATCCGCTTACACGCAAGTAAACAAGGTTATGTGAATCGCGAAGTCATGACAGTCGACCAACATTTTGTCTGGGCAAAATTACAACAATGGGGTCGCCAGTCTTCATTGTTTGGTAATCGCCGCTTGCTTGATATCCGCATCCCGACCGGAAAACCCGGTAGAGAAGGCAGTACTGCCCTGGAAGCATTCAGCCAACGCTTGCCAGCTGAAACAGTCACCGTGGTTTTACTTCCCTGGCTGGATCAGCAAAGCCAGAATAGCAAATGGTTCAAGGCACTGGAACAGACCGGATATCTCATCATGATTCCGGCGATCAAGCGTGAACAACTTGCTGCCTGGATTGAGAAACGCCTGCGCTGTCAGAATCAGCACGCCAACCGGAATACGCTGCAGTTTTTCGTAGACAAGGTAGAAGGCAACCTGCTCGCTGCTCACCAGGAAATCCAGAAACTGGCTTTACTTTATCCACAGGGAGAATTGTCATTCGACGAGATCAAAACCACCCTCCTCGATGTAGCGCGTTACGATGTTACCCAACTGGCAGAAGCGATGATGCATGCTGATGTTGCCCGATTTTCCCATATCCTGTGGAATTTGCGGGCAGAAGGTGTAGCTTCCCCCTATATTCTGGCTGTACTGGCGGAGGAGATTCGTTTATTGCTCAAGCTGCATACGGCGCTCAATATCGATCGAAATACACCCCTTGCTCAGATTATGAAAACACTACGCATCTGGCCGTCCAGACAAAAACCGATTGCTGCTGCATTCAAGCGTATTGATCTGAAGTTACTGTTGAATGCTCTCCGCCAGGCAGCCAATATCGATCGGATCATCAAGGGAATGGAAGCAGGCGATGAATGGCAGGAACTTCTAAACTTAGGCACCGCATTAGTTGCCACTGATAAATACTATCCATCAACTCGACAATAGCAGGAAACCAATGAAAGCAAAAATCACCTTACGTGAAGGCGTCAGTTTTCTGGGAGAAACGGATAGTGGTCACGCTGTATTAATGGATGGCGCACCAGAAGCAGGTGGCAAAAATTTGGGACCGCGTCCGATGGAAATGATTTTGCTTGGACTCGGTGGATGCACGGCGTTTGATGTTGTCCTGATTTTACGCAAAAGCCGTCAGCTAATAACAGATTGTCAGGTGTACATAGAATCACAACGTGCGATGGTTGATCCCAAGGTTTTCACCCAAATCCATCTGCATTTTATTGTTACCGGGAAAGAATTGAATCCGCAACAGGTTGAGCGCGCCATCAACCTTTCCGCAGAGAAGTACTGCTCTGCTTCAATGATGTTGAAGAATACCGTCAAGATAACGCATGACTATGAAATAGTGACCCACTCTGGGTAAAGTTACCGAGCAAAATTACAATTCCTGCTTTCTTTTGAAGACCAACTTTCTTATAATTCGCAACTGATGCCACCAATCTATCGATTAAATTGCTGGACAATCGATTTTAATTCTGGTATCAATATAGAGGTCTTGCGCAATATGAAGACTTGGTAGTGTCAAAGTAATATTTATAACGATAACGATATATTTAGTGTTCATTGAAATTAATTATAGGAGGTCAAAATGAGACTTTTGTTTATTTTCGCTGCATTAATGGTGACTCTGTCACTGACTGCTTGTATGGCTGAAAAACCTGCTCAGTATCCACCTAGTGCACTGATGGAACGTGATTCCATGCCAGATCAAACTGATGACGATAAATGAGAATTAATACATGATGCATCAAATTGAGACCGCCCTTCAGGGGCGGTTTTTTTATGCTTAGTATGTTCAATATGGACGCACACAAAAAAACACCTCGCAAAATTGACCGCGAGGTGTAAAGGCTTCGTCACAAAATCTGTATCAGACGCGCCGACTTTGTCCGAAACTTGAGGAGAGAAACGTCACTACTCACAACAGGCGGTAAGAAGCTTCTTACCGCCTTCCTGCCACAAATTATTCAAATTAAAAACCCAATCCCAAATAGCCACCAACCGTAAATCCATCTATTTTAACGCCATCCAATCTCCCAGAAGTCAGGTGATAGCGGGCATCCACGCCAAGAAACACCGCTTTCCAGATATTGTAATCAGCGCCCGCAGCAAACATGACACTCGGCTGTAAGACGGTAATAGATTCAGATGGCGGACTGATTACATGAATCGCTAACCCGGCCGGGATAATCCATGGCCGAAAGCGGCTGCCTTCCATAAACTTGATCTTGGGTGAAGCTGTCAACGTGAACATATCCACGGTCACGCCATTGGGATTCAATGCACCACCCGCAAGCTGCGTTGGCGAATTGGCCAACGCACTACCCCCAACCTTTCCAAATTGCTTGTATTCAAACATCAGCTCGGCAAATACACTGGTTCCCGGCATCAGATCCCAGACATTATCGGTCAGGTTAAAATCAAATCCCGCACCTATGTACCATGCATTTCGGTCTGCCTGTTCTTGCGCACCAACTGGAGCCACGCTGCTTTGAATAGAAACACCATTGCGCAGATTGTTGCTACGCGCATATCCCCCTCGAAAAAAAACCATATGCTTGCCCCCGGCCGCTACTGGTGCCCGGGTTGCTGCAGACTGCTCCAATGCCCTTACCTTTTGCGCATCCTGCACCGCATTGGATTTGATCCGGTCCAATTCACCACGCACCGTTTGGAGCTGTTGCTCCATAATTTTGATCTGTTCTTCCAGTGCATTTGTCGAACTGGCTTGTGCCATTGCCTGCGAAGAAGCCATAGTTAACAGCAGGGTAACTGCCATACCGAAAGGAATTATTTTTTTATTAATATAATGATGACTCACCTGACCCTCCAATTTTATTTATCAAAATCCATCTACTGCTTGGCGGATAATATGGATTCTCCATGCTTTGCTGCTTGACCCAGATCAAGATATTGTCATTTTTTTGTTTATTACCAACCTTTGCTTACCATGATTCCCTTTTTGTTGCCCCATTCCCCCTTTCCGCCTCTGCAACAAGCTTTACGGGAACCCAACGGCCTGCTTGCCGCAGGCGGGGATTTATCCACACGGCGATTGCTGGCCGCCTATAGAAAAGGAATTTTTCCGTGGTTCAATGCAGGCGAGCCTATTCTGTGGTGGAGCCCAGATCCGCGCATGATAATGTTCCCTTCCGATATCAGGATTACCCGCTCACTTCACAAGACCTTGAAACAACATCGTTATGTGGTTCGTGCTGACCGTGATTTCAGTGCGGTTATGCATGCCTGCGCCGCACCTCGTCATGGGCAGAACGGCACCTGGATTCACCCGGAAATGATTGCAGCCTACGAAAACCTGCATGAAGAGGGATTATGTCATTCAATAGAAACCTGGCTGGATGATGAGTTGGTAGGAGGGCTATATGGAATCGCTCTAGGTAGGGTATTTTTTGGAGAATCGATGTTTTCAAGAGTCAATGATGCCTCCAAAATTGCTCTGGTTTACCTGGCCAGACAACTTCAAGAATGGAATTTCGGATTAATTGACTGCCAAATGAAAACACCCCATCTCATCTCGATGGGCGCCGTCGAAATCCCCAGACAGGCGTTCGCCGATCTGATTGCCACTTGGGTTGAGTTGCCAAATCGACAGGGGAAATGGAATTTTGACTATACTTATCCCCAATAATACCTGGTGCAGAAGCAACTATGGATTTTCACCTTACCGAGCATTACCCGTGCAGTTATCTGCCCGACAGGCTTGCACGTTCACGAATCGTGGTGCCGCATAATGTGCCTGAACCCCTCGTTTACGCGCATCTGATCAAGCGGGGATACCGTCGCAGTGGCTTTTTCATCTATCGACCAGAATGCGGTCAATGCCAGTCCTGTGTACCGGTAAGAGTACCTGTTCAACAATTCTGTACAAACCGTACACAGCGCCGGGCAGGGAAACAGCACCAGCATCTGTTGGCAGCATGGCATCCGCTCCATTTCAATCCGGCACATCTCGAACTGTATCAACGCTATCAACATGCCCGCCATACCGGTGGTGACATGGAAAGGGATGATCATGCTATTAGACGACAATTAACCTGTCCGGTCTGACGACAATTATCTTGACCGGTTGAGTGAAAGTATCAGTATGAGTTCTTTTCTATATAAGGAGAAAGAACTTGCCTGGAAAACATATCACTCATCAACAGGAAGCTATTTATATGAAGAATCGTCAGATAGGGCATGGTCAGGAGACAGCGGCTGCGAAAGCGGGGGTAAGTATCCGCAGTGGCCGCAGGATTGAGAAGGGTGTGCGGGTGGAGAAGTCGCAACGGCAGTGGCGCACGCGCCAGGATCCTTTTGAGCTGGTTTGGGAGACCGAATTGATTCCATTGCTGCACGGGGAACCTGAACTGACCGGGACTACGCTTTGGGAGTACCTGGATGATCGATATCCCGGCCAATACCCGGAGAAATTGCTCAGAAGCTTGCAGCGCCGTGTAAAACACTGGCGGGCAACGCAAGGTCCCGGTAAGGCGGTCATGTTTTGCCAGTCGGTGCCTGCCGGGCACCAGGGGTTGTCCGATTTTACCCGGCCGCGCACGGCAATCACGATTGCAGGCAAACCATTTGATCACCTGCTGTATCAGTTTCGTCTGGCTTATAGTCATTGGCGCGCGGTTCATATCATCCGGGGCGGGGAAAGTTATAGTGCGTTGGCCGATGGTTTGCAGACCGCCTTGCATAAACTGGGCGGCGTGCCCAGGGAACATCGCACCGACAGCCTGAGTGCCGCATACGTCAATGCGAGCCAAAAACAAGAACTCACGCAATCTTATGCGGCGCTGTGTCAACACTATGGCATGAAGCCTACGGTCAATAACCTGGGCGTCAGCCATGAAAATGGCGCCGTAGAAAATGC
Organism: Nitrosomonas sp.; assembly: GCA_016703745.1. Taxonomy (NCBI): domain Bacteria; kingdom Pseudomonadati; phylum Pseudomonadota; class Betaproteobacteria; order Nitrosomonadales; family Nitrosomonadaceae; genus Nitrosomonas; species Nitrosomonas sp. Next base: position 1,300,413 of record JADJBK010000006.1, read on the forward strand.
CCATGGTTCGCTCAAACACCGGATTGAGCAGGCGATCAAACTGCGGGGATCTGCGGATTTCGAAAGTGTGGGCGCCTACCGCCGTTTTCTTGAACGGATCGTCGATAAGGAACCTCTGATTAATTCCCCGCAAGTAATATAATTCTGCATCAAACTTTTTCGAGAAGCTATTCATGAAACCTTACCAACAGATGAGTTTTGCTGATGCCGAATACGCCAATAAGGGCAAAGTCACGCGCCGCGAGAAGTTTCTCGATCAACTTGATGGATTATTGCCTTGGCAGGCTATGATTGATGTTATTGAACCACACTATGCGCCAGGCAATGGGCGTGGCCGCAAACCATTTGCCTTGGAATTGATGCTGCGCGCGCATGTTGCGCAAATTATCTACAACTATTCCGATCCGGGCATGGAAGATGCGCTGTATGAGATTGAATCACTGCGCCGTTTTTGCGGCATTCGTCTGGAAGCCGTGCCGGATGAAAGCACCATTTTGCAATTTCGGCATTTACTGGAAAAACACGGGTTAATGGATCAGATCTTCCAGGTCATCAACCAAACGCTGGGTGAGCGTGGGTTGTTCTTGAAAGCCGGCACCATCGTCGATGCCAGCCTGATTGCCGCGCCGACTTCAACCAAAAATAAGAGCCGGTCGCGTGATCCAGAAATGCATTCCAGCAAAAAGGGCAATCAATGGTTTTTCGGCAGCAAGTTTCATATCGGCGTCGATCATGAAACCGGGTTGGTGCATACGCTCAAAGTAACCTCGGGGCATGTCAGCGACGTTGCCGAAGCCGCCGCCCTGCTGCATGGCGAGGAACAGTTTGTTCATGGCGATGCCGGATATCAGGGGCTGGATAAACGCCCGGAGATGCCGGCGGAAAGCCCTCCAGCCTGCGTGATCGCGATGCGTCCGGGCAAACTGGCCAGGCTCACGAAAGACGATTCCGGGGCGGCTCAACTACTGCGCGGTGCCGCCCGTGAGCTGGCGAAACGCCGCGCCAAAGTCGAACACGTGTTTCGGGATATCAAAATCCGCTTTGGGTATGCTAAAAATCGCTATCGCGGCCTGGCCAAAAATGCGGCCCGTTTGACCTTCCTGACAGCCATTGCCAACGTCATCCGTGGTGACGCCTATGAACGTCGACGCCTTGTTGCGTCTGAAATTTGAAAACAAGCCAGTAAATGGACTTGTTTCCAGAGAGAAATAGCTGTTTTCATAAAAATCAGCGTCACTATTTGAAAATAGTGGCTAGTTTTTGAGTGACTGCCGTTCAGAATGTTTGTTTTTCAGAGGTTCCATAAGCTCAATCTGCGCTGCAGGGGGCGATTGGCGGAAGAGCAATCGCATCTCCAGCCACTGCCACGCTACCGCTTCATGGACTTCAGTGAACTGACCGTCAAAGTGACCACCAGTAGCACCATAGCGGTCAAACGGGGACTCTACAGTGTGCCATCCAGACTCATTGGCGAGAACATCCGGGTTCATCTCTATCACGATCGTCTGGAATGCTTTGTCGGCCAAACACCAGTCATTACCTTACCGCGCGCGTATCCGAAAGCGCCAGAAGGACGCGCCCGGCGCATCGATTACCGTCATGTGATTCATGCATTGGCGGCAAAGCCACAAGCCTTTCGCTTTTCCCGGCTGCGGGATGATCTGTTGCCAACGCCACAGTATCACCAGCTGTGGGCGCGGGTACAACAACAATTTGATCCCGGACTCGCTTGCAAATGGATGGTATCGGTGCTGCGTTTTGCCTACGACTATGATTGCGAGAGCCAGTTGGCCGCTGAATTGTTGCAACAACATCCGCTACCTGAACTGCAAACACTGCAAAAGCGATTTCTGCGGCAGCATGCGCCACAGCCGGACATCCCAATTAAACAACACACTGCGGATACCTACGATCAGCTCCTCAGCGGAAACTGGGCAACGCAAGGAGGCAGCTCATGTCTGAATCGCTCCCACTGATGCTCAAGGAACTCAGACTCCCTGCCTTTGGCCAGCATTACCGGCACTTCCAGGATCAAGCCGCAGAACACGCCTGGAGCTACAGCCAATATCTCGCCGCCCTGTGCGAACAGGAAGTCGCCCAGCGCTTCCAAAGCAGAATCAGCAACTGGACGCATGAAGCCAAACTACCGCGCGGCAAAAGCTTTGCCACTCTGGCGCTGACCGAACTGCCTCAAGCCGCTCAGAAAAAATCATCACGCTGCGCGACAATACCTACTGGGCGAGCCAGGCAGACAATGTGTTGCTGATCGGTCCCTCCGGTGTCGGCAAATCACATGTGGCGGCAGCATTGGGGTTGCATTTGATTGAACAAGGCATCCGCGTCAAGTGGATATCAGCTACCGCACTCGTTCAACTCCTGCAGCAAGCCAGGAAAGAACTGGACTTGATGTCCGCCATGACGCGGCTGGATAAATATCGTGTACTGATCGTTGATGATATCGGCTATGTCAAAAAGACCGATTCGGAAACACAAGTATTGTTTGACTTCATTGCCCATCGCTATGAAAGCGGAAGTCTCATCATTACTTCAAACCAGCCTTTTAGCCAGTGGGATCAAATCTTCCCCGACACCATGATGACTGTTGCCGCCATCGACCGGATCATCCATCACGCAACCATCATCGAAATCGACAGTGAAAGTTATAGGAGGAAAAACCAGAAAAAATCATGAAGTAGCTAATAAACTCAACCGGCCATCATAATTGTCGTCAAAGCGGCCAAGATAATTGACGCGAGACAGCCCCCTTTGTTTTTCTGAAAGATACAAGGGAATAGAACAGTACGCACCGTTGAGGTGAAGCACGAACCCCAACACGACAACCATTCAATCACCAGCCAACCACAATAGCAAGGCGAATAATAGGGGGCTGACCCCTTTTCCTCTCTTAATTCTTTAATTGCCTTTAATTGAATTCTCCGGCTACAGATTTACCGAATTATTCTTCCGACAATTTATAAACTGCGAAGAGCAACACCGCCGCTGTCAATATGACAATGCCGATAATCGCCAACAAACCCAGATTCATGCTTACAATTCCTTTATCTCTTTTGTCTTTTGTCTTTTGTCTTTTGTCTTTTGTCTTTTGTCTTTTGAGAAATTTTGATAATCAACAGAGAAATAATCACCAGCAAAAATACCGCGAACAGGAAACCTAGCCAAAAGACCACATCTACCCGATTCTGGTCAAACCGGTTGATATTCCACTCACCACGATCATCAGGATACCGAACGACAGACTCATAGCCACTCTTAATGTATTCAGAATCTCTTTCACTTCATCCAGTTTGCTCATTGTCAAAGCGCACATAGTATTCTTTTTCTTGTCAAAGTTTCTCAGCGCAAATGAAAACCCACTGCGAATCCTGATCAACTCAAAGCCTGCACGACAAAAACCAGCTTCGTTTAGATGTAAAAAACCGCACGGGGTTGCCCAAGGCTATTGCAAAAGTGTTTGTGTTGGGGTTCGCAAGCTCACCCCAACCTACGGGCTTTTTTCGAGAATCCGCAGTACGGCCGTTATAAAAAAGTTAAGCCGCCAGGGTTTCTATCATATCTCCCCGACGCTGCAAAAGTGTCACACCTTGCTCTAATGCCATTCGCTTAACCTCGTCTTCCATCGAAAAACTGGCTAATGCCAAATGAATTTTATAATCCCGATATTCCGGAAACAATTTAAGAAAATTGGTCTGTTTCCGGCCTACCAAAAGAGTGATGTCCTTGGGGTGCAAGCAATATTTAACTTCAATGATGAGCACATCTTTGCCGTTCACCAGCAGCAAGTCATATTCCTCCTCAATATCACCTCTACTGCGAGTGATATTTTTTTCTATGAAATCAAATTCAATACCGTTCAGTTCCAGCTTGTGCTTAAGCGAATTGTAATAAAACTCTTCGGCAACCTTCCCTTGATTATTACCAACGCCACCATACATCTCTGCTAATTTATTTAATTTGGCATCCGTCTTGGCTAACTGCGCATCCGTCTTGGCTAACTGCGCATCCGTCCTGGCCTGCGATAGCGCTAAATTGGCCAAAATTTCACGTAATTCATCATCTGTCATATTTATCACCTCAACCCTATCGAAATCAAAATATTCACATCGCTATCATATAACAAACAAGTATCGAGCATCAAAAGTAACCTGAAATCATGACAGCCTCATTGAGGCAAACGCATGACAGACTTACGAGTTACGGGCGTTGGTTAGAACGTAGGTTGGGGTGAAGCATGAACCCCAACACGACAACCATTGTGCAGGAGTGCCCATGCTGGGCGTACAAAAAAACCGCCTCCGGTTTCCCAGGGGCGGTTTGATTGGTTTGGCGTTTGTGTTGGGGTTCGCAAGCTCACCCCAACCTACGGGCTACGCTGGCTGATGCGAAAAAACAAAATTAGCGGTGTTTATTGCGCTTTCTTATATCCATAAATGCATCATAAGCGAGCCAAGCCATAAAACCCACAAAACCTGTCAACATCATTCCAAATAGAAAATCATTCAACATTTTCAATCTCCAATAATAATATCTTGACCTGTCTGTAATTCCATACACCAAAAGCTATAGCACAAAACAGACCGAACATCACCAAAACCAGCACCCATATACTGACAGTCAAATAATTCTCAAAGGCCCAGCCTGTCAATGCCAAAATAATAGCCAGCGCGGCAAAAAACATTTTTTCATGAAAAGAAATTTCAGCCTTCCTTCAATCTGTCCAGTTTACTCATGACAAAAGGCTACACTCAATAAAAATTTTAGTCAATTTCGTCCACATAGCCGATAAGATCAAAAGGGGTCCACCCTCTTTAATTTTGATTGGTTTGGTGTTGGGGTTCACAAGCTCACCCCAACCTACAGAGTTACGGGCGTTGGTTAGAACGTAGGTTGGGGTGAAGCATGAACCCCAACACCACAACCGTTGTGCAGGAGTGCCCATGCTGGGCGTACAAAAAAACCGCCTCCGGTTTCCCAGGGGCGGTTTGATTGGTTTGACGTTTGTGTTGGGGTTCGCAAGCTCACCCCAACCCACGGGCTTTTTTCGAGAATCCGCAGTACGGCCGTTATAAAAAAGTTAAGCCGCCAGGGTTTCTATCATATCTCCCCGACGCTGCAAAAGTGTCACACCTTGCTCTAATGCCATTCGCTTAACCTCGTCTTCCATCGAAAAACTGGCTAATGCCAAATGAATTTTATAATCCCGATATTCCGGAAACAATTTAAGAAAATTAGTCTGTTTCCGGCCTACCAAAAGAGTGATGTCCTTGGGGTGCAAGCAATATTTAACTTCAATGATGAGCACATCTTTGCCGTTCACCAGCAGCAAGTCATATTCCTCCTCAATATCACCTCTACTGCGAGTGATATTTTTTTCTATGAAATCAAATTCAATACCGTTGAGTTGCAGCTTGTGCTTAAGCGAATTGTAATAAAACTCTTCGGCAACCTTCCCTTGATTATTACCAACACCACCATACATCTCTGCTAATTTATTTAATTTGGCATCCGTCTTGGCTAACTGCGCATCCGTCTTGGCCTGCGATAGCGCTAAATTGGCCAAAATTTCACGTAATTCATCATCTGTCATATTTATCACCTCAACCCTATCGAAATCAAAATATTCACATCGCTATCATATAACAAACAAGTATCGAGCATCAAAAGTAACCTGAAATCATGACAGCCTCATTGAGGCAAACGCATGACAGACTTACGAGTTACGGGCATTGGTTAGAACGTAGGTTGGGGTGAAGCATGAACCCCAACACCACAGCCGTTGTGCAGGAGTGCCCATGCTGGGCGTACAAAAAAACCGCCTCCGGTTTCCCAGGGGCGGTTTGATTGGTTTGGCGTTTGTGTTGGGGTTCGCAAGCTCACCCCAACCTACAGAGTTACGGGCATTGGTTAGAACGTAGAACGCAGGTTGGGGTGAAGCATGAACCCCAACACGATAACCGTTGTGCAGGAGTGCGCCATGCTGGGCGCACAAAAAAACCGCCTCCGGTTCCCCAGAGGCGGTTTGATTGGTTTGACGTTTGTGTTGGGGTTCGCAAGCTCACCCCAACCTACAGAGTTACGGGCATTGGTTAGAACGTAGAACGTAGGTTGGGGTGAAGCATGAACCCCAACACCACAACCGTTATGCAGGAGTGCCCATGCTGGGCGTACAAAAAAACCGCCTCCGGTTTCCCAGGGGCGGTTTGATTGGTTTGACGTTTGTGTTGGGGTTCGCAAGCTCACCCCAACCTACGGGCTACACCAGAGATCAGGCGATGGTCAGCGCATCACCGGCGAAGGTGGCAGTGCTCAGGTCGATAACACCTGCCAGCTTCACAACTTCGTCGATGTTGTTGACGAAGCTTGATCCAGCATTCACATCTTCGACCACGTAGGTGTTGCCGCCAAACTGGAACCAGGACAAATTCTCAGTCTCATTACCCTTAGCCGCTTCATTCAGGAAATCCTGGAACACGGCGGTATCACCCAATGTTACCTGGGTCGCATTAAACCCTGTACTGTCAGCAAAGGAAAGAATATCACCGGCTGCGGCATCGGTAATGGTCGCGAAGATATTGCCATTGGTATTGGCCACGATGTTGAACGTATCGTTACCCGCACCACCGGTGAGCTGGTCGAGGCCCTTACCGCTGCTGATAATATCGTTGCCAGCACCTGCCGTGATGACGTCCGCGCCGTCACCGGTCGTGATGGTATCCACGCCTGCGCCGCCGGTGACGGTCAGTGCCTTGGTTGCCGTACCGCCTGCAACGCTGTTGACGCCGTCGCCTAGAGTGATGGTAGCAACGTCGCCAGTCACATTAGCAGTAATGGCATCGTTGCCGGTGCCGCCGGTGTAGGTCACAGCCTTGGTTGCAGCCGAGAAATCCACCGTGTTGGTCGCGGCAGCACTACCAGAAATCGTAGCTGCGGCAGCCAATGCGCCGGCTGTCCAGGTCAGACCACCTGCAGCAGCCACCGTGCTGGTCAGACCGCTTGCGTCCAGGTTGGTAATGGTCGTCGCGGTCAGGCCGGTCAGATTCACGCCGGTGTCGCCGGAAACAGTCACATTCACCGCAGCAGCAGCCGTAATCGGAGCCACAAACTGGGCAGTTTGCGCAACCGTATCCGTGTCGGCTGTGGTGATCACCAGGTTTTCGACGTTGGCGATGGTAAATGCCGCAGTGTTGGTAAAACCGTCATTTGCTTTAAATGCCAGGTTCACCGTGTCGTTAGTACCGACATCGGATGCCAGCGCAACGCTGGATGCAAAAGATGTTAGCGCCTTTTGCGTCAAGGTGAAACCAGCAGCAGCGCCAGTTACGGTTAACGCACCAACAGTCGCGCCGTTTATGGTCAGCGAATTAATACCGTCAGCGTTGGCCAAGTTGATGGCAGCAGCAGCGCCGGTCGCAGCGTTCAGTTCCAACACTTCGAAGCCGCTCACAGTCCCCGCAAAAGTGGTGGATCCTGTCGCCGTCACGGCAGCAGCAGCTGTCATCGCGATGGTGTCAGTGCCCTCGCCACCGTCGATGGAACCACCGGTACCCAGTGCACCGCCGTAGGTAACTGTATCATCGCCACCGCCCATTGCGATCGTCTTGGTTCCTGCTGCAGCGATGGACACGGTGTCAGCACCTGTACCGCCGGTGAAGGCAACACCAGTGCCCAGGGCCGGAGTGATGATTGCACCGCCGGTGTTGGCCGATGCGTCGATCGAAGTCAGCGCGGTCACAGTCGAAGTTGCGGAGATCGTGGTCTTGCCCTCGCCAGCGATGGTGAGTCCCGTTGCGGCAGCAATATTTACATCGGCAACCGTAAGGTCAACGACGGAATCAACGGCAACCGTAGTCGCTTTGGCCGCATTCAGTGTCACTCCGCTCGACTTCGTACCCGTCGCATTCACATTTAGCGTCGTTGCCTCAGCGTCAGCAATAGTGCCACCCGTTGCGCCGTCGAGGTTGAGAGTCAGTGCGCGAGTGCCAGCAATGGCACTCACGGTGGCATTCTGTGTGTTGTTGGTCAGCGCCAGGGTGGTCAGGCCGTCGGTATTCAGAGTGGCTGCGCCCGTGTTGCCCTTCAGGGACACGGTGGTCAGCGTGGTGCCATCGGCCTGGGCAGTAGTCTTGTTGTCACTAATCTCGACGGTGGTGCCACCCACAACGGTGGCGGAAGTCAGTGCGTTGACGGCGGCGGTCTGACCCACTTTAACAGCAGCTGCGCCAGTCGTAATGGACAGCGCACCGCCCGTACCAATCACATCCACCTTACTAGCACCAGTACCCACCACTGAAGCGGCGGTCGTGGTTGCGCCAGTCACGCTGATTGCACCGGTTGCGGAAGATGCCACTTTCACGGCAGTCAGGCCGGTGTAAGATGTGGTGTCGATGGTGAAGCCAGCACCAGAGGTGTTGATGTTCAGGTTTTCAACGCCAGTGATGGTGGAAGCACCCGGAACCGCCGTGCCGGTCAGCAGCACATTCATAGTGTCGGTACCGGCACCACCGTCAATGGCGTCAAAACCAGTCCAGGTGTCAGCGGTATTGCCGTTAATGGTGTCATTGCCGGCAGTGCCGGTAACGGTGTCCGCACTCGTGGTGAGCACAAATGTCGATGTGCCGCCTGATACACCAGCAAGATGCTCAGCGATTTCTTCCGGGGTGGAAGGGCCTTCGCTGGTCACGCCGGCGAGAATTACCTGACCGGCGGCCACGCTGGCGATGGTGGTGCTATTTTCCGCATGCGCGACGGCGACCGCAGCCTTGTTATTCAACATGTCCCTGAAAGGGGCAAATTCTGCCGAGGTGTCGTTTTCGAGGAACACAACGGCGGTGTAGACGATATCACCGAAATCCACTTTAGCATTGACGGAGTCGGTGAAGAAGGCGTGCGCCTGACTGGCCGCGCTGCCTTCGACATCATCCGCCACCACTCCAAAGTGGTTCATCAGCACGGCGACTTGTTGCTCAACCGTGACTTTACCGCCCATGATGTCCTGCTTGAATTCATTGGTAGCAGCAAGGGCTCTGGCCAGTTCGGACAGAGTCATGCCTGCTTCCACCGCAGCTGAAAAATCACTCAGAAACGCGCCGCCGGGGGCGCCGTTAAACAATCCTGCTACGATCTTCAGAACCTGATCTCTTTCTTGCACTGTAATAGCCATGATAAATAATTTCCTTTCTTAGGTTGACATTAAAAAAAACACATGCGATACACCTGCCCTTCCGGGTGATACTTCTGTAGCGACGAGCAAGTGTAGAACACAGAACTGCTGGTAATTGATGGAATAAAGCAACTTTATCGATCCAGTTTGCCGTAACAACGGTAGCATGACAATGACAAAAATCAATGCAAATGCATAAAAAAATAACAAACTGGAGCTGATAACGGTTATCCGGGCGGGAAACTGAAGGGTATTTCTAAAAATCCACGCTGGCTCGCCTCCGGGGAGGATGGCCTGCCTGTTCCACTGTTTCTGAATTTTCAAGAAGCGCTCCGAAATTTTTCCTGTCAGATTTGCGCATTCTGCACCCGTTCCAACTGGCAGACAAGATAATCCTTTGGCATAACAGGCAAGTTGTCTCTTTTTAGCTACAACCTGCCCGAACCGATCAATAACCGCTGAAGGCTGGGTGCGACAGGATTTTTTTCAAAGCTGCCAGCTCGTGGTCGATATATTCGGCGCGGATGCCGGCTTCGTCCACTGTTGCTTATCCTGTTAAGTGGATAGAAATTTCAACTGGTGGCAAGCCTGCATTGGTTAGAGACTTGTATTTAAGTCGGTGGCAAAACGCCACCGACTTGCTAGAGGCTTCAGCATATATAATTCCGATTTCGTTCACCTGCAACTCTTTGCGTAGCATCACAAACTACCGAAAAATTTCTTCTGAACGCCTGATGTATTCAAGGAAGTTGATACACGGAACAGAAACTGTTGCCATGTTACACACTGCTGGAATTTTTCTTTTGGAAAGCTCTTGAGGCTGCATAGGTTGTCGCGCCTCTTCTGAGACCAATTCGGCCCTATGGGCGCGTGTTGCGGCAATTATAAGAATGTCGTTTTCCCCAACTCCTTTGGGATGATAGTTATCGCCTACAATGCCAAGCAATCCCTTAATCTTCACGGCATCTCGTAGAATAGAGCTGCTGATCGCCAGTTGCTTCAGATTGTTGTCTATAAGCCATTCTCCACAATCTGGTGTTTTGTTTTCCACTTCTTCAAATGCCACGCCTGGCATTACCAGTCTCTTTTTTTCAATCTCTGCTACCATCCATTCCCACAATCCTGGAAACTGACGCACTGGGTAATTATCCCATGCGTAAATCATGGATGAAGCATCAAAGACCTGCATAGTGGCGTTTCAACTGATGCAGGTCTTTGATCTTCAGACTATCGAGATAGCTACTCGCCTTGGCCAGTGTAATATGACGCGCGTACAGCGCGCCCAGTACCGTCCGTACAAACGTATCACCAAAAATATGCTCGGGCTCTCTGTGTCGGTATTCCCGATTCCCACCATTTTTTTGTGCAGTTACCGACCGCGCCCGCCATTGCCTATAGGCATCATATTGACCTTGTGGCAAGCGGCCTGCATCCAGTAGCCGGCGCAAAATCACTTCGCCACTCACGCCCCATGCCTTGCGTGGCTGCGCAAGCCACTCATCGTATTGAGATGCATCATTGGGCCGTTCTGCATCTCGGATGCTTGCCAGAAAAGAATCCGGGACCAAGAGATGTCCAGCAAAGGCATTGGCATCACGCTCTTGGCCTTGATAGGACTGCAAGTCACGTTCGTCATCAATCGAACTGGTCTTGTGCAGCAGCAAGTGACCCAACTCGTGCATGAGCGTGAACGACTGCTGGGACTCCCAGGCCTGTTTCTTGATTACAATCACCGGACAGGTCGAGTCGTACAGGACAAAACCGAGAATCGGACTTTGCTTGGCAATTTGCCACTTGCCGTTGTAGCCGTTACTTTGAAAAACCAATACACCTTGCGCTTCGATCGCTTCGCGGTAGGAATCAAATTTATTCTGATCACCGAGACCAAGCCATTGGCGTGCGATTAGAGCCGACTCGCGCGGATACTGTCGGGGCAAGTCTGGTGGACTAAATCGTGGCCGGTCAGCGTCATCCAGGTCTTCGCGCAGGCTTAAGTATACCTCCCGCTGCTTTTCTACTCGTTCGATCAGCGTTTTGAGCTTTGCAGACAACTCCGGCTTCTGATTGGCTAAGGTGCGGAACTGTGGCGTATGCACTTGCACTTCATCGACCGGCTCATTTTCAAGAAAGAATAAAACTCCCCGTCCAAAATACTCGGCAACTTTGCGCAACTGATTGAACGTCATGCCTTCACCCGCCATGACGCGCTCCATGCTGGTTACTGCGATGCCCAGTTCTGTCGCAAGTTCACCCGGTGTTATGCCGTGGTCGGCACAACACCAAGTAATACGATCTGGGTTAATTAACTGAATACGTTCCATATCGGCATTATATCTGAGCAAGTTGCCATTCACCCTGCCGTGTCAGAGTTTATTCCAGCGCGGCGAACTTACGTTGGCAAATGGATTGGCGGCGCCGGGTTTTCGCTTTGTTCATCATCTGAAGGGTGCCTCTAAAAATTCAAGTTTCCAAGCAAGGCAAGGCACGAGTAAAAAATTTGAGCGCGGCATATAGTTTATATGTAAGCGATAATTTTTTTCGAATAACGCCGTATTGTGCCGAAACGGGGTAAGCAGGCAAGTCGCCAAGCGGCTGCTCGCAAAATTGGATTTTTAGAGGCGTCCTAAAGTAATCTAGCTATCTGCGTCAAAAGTTCAACATTTCACACATAACATGTATAAAAAACGCATTTTCTTATCACGTTAAGAGGGATAGGGTTAAAAAACCGGGTTTTCTATACCCATCATTAACTCATAGCGTGGCGGGATGCGCGGAGCGCGGAAACCACGAAGCCGTTTCAACGACATGCATACCCGGACTGATTACCTGAAAAATCGGTTAAACTGGTGTTTTCCCGTTCTTTGTTCGCAGATGATTGTGTTTCCACCACGCTCGCATCCTGAATCAGGGCGCTTGTCGCGTTACCCGTCCACCATGATTGTTAGCCTTGTTAGCCGCCTCCCATGAGTTTCATCAATAAATCGATGGCGAAAAAACCGGCCGGTTCGCCACTTCCGCCCCAAATCAGCCGGTTATTGCGCGAAGCCATTGCGCTGGTGCTGGGCGGGATTGCGCTTTATCTGGTGCTGATTTTTATCAGCTTTGATCTGACCGATCCGGGGTGGTCGCGCAGCGCCGTGGGGGCGCAGACCAGTAATACCGGCGGGGCGGCGGGCGCCTGGTTGTCGGATTTGCTGTTTTATCTGTTTGGCGTCTCCGCCTGGTGGTGGGTGGCGTTCTTTCTGGCGGCGCTCTGGTGGAGTTACCGCCGTATCGATATAGCCCATGTGCTTGATCCCCGCACGCTTGCGGTGGCGTTTACCGGATTTTTCACCCTGCTCGTTGCCAGCAGCGGTATCGAGTCATTGCGCTTTCACACGCTGCAAGTGTCGCTGCCGCTTGCGCCCGGCGGTATGCTCGGTGAGGTGCTCAGCCGCTATGCCGCTATGTTGCTCGGATTTACCGGCGCGACGCTGGGGCTGGTGATTCTGTTCGCTATCGGGTTGAGTCTGTTTACCGGTCTTTCCTGGGTGAAACTGTCGGAACGCATTGGCGCCACAATAGAATGGGCAGGCGCTTCGATTCTGGCTTACTGGGATCGCTGGCGTGACCGGCGCATGAATCGGGTAGCGGCCATTCCGGCTGACCCGGCTGACACTTTGCTGGAAACATTTAAAGATCAGCCCCTCGCCCAGCCCACACTGCGCATTGACCTGCCGGAAACCGAAATCCCAAAACCCGCACGCGGTAATAAGGAAAAAACCCGGTTGCCTTTGTTCGATACGGCTGATTCTCCCCTGCCTCCGCTCGCGCTGCTGGATGAACCCGAAAAACAGGTGCTGTTGCTATCGAGCGACATGCTGGAATCAAACTCACGCCTGATTGAGCGCAAGCTGAAGGAATTTGGCGTGGAGGTAAAAGTGGTGGCCGCTTATCCCGGCCCGGTGATCACCCGTTATGAGATCGAACCGGCAGTGGGCGTCAAGGGGAGCCAGATTGTTAATCTGGTCAGGGATCTGGCGCGCGCGTTCACTGTGGCCAGCATTCGCGTGGTCGAGACCATTCCCGGCAAATCGACGATGGGCATGGAAATCCCCAACCCCAAGCGCCAGATAGTTCGTCTGCATGAGATTCTTGCCTCCCGGGTTTACGCTGACCATGCTTCGCCGCTGACCATTGCGCTGGGCAAGGATATCAGCGGTAAACCGGTGGTTTCCGATCTGGCCAGAATGCCCCATGCCCTGGTTGCCGGTACGACCGGCTCGGGGAAATCGGTCGCCATCAATGCTGTCATTCTGAGTCTGCTCTATAAGGCCACGCCAGAGGAGGTTCGCCTCATCCTGATCGACCCCAAAATGCTGGAGCTGTCCGTCTATGATGGCATTCCGCACCTGCTGACTCCGGTAGTCACCGATATGCGTGATGCCGCTAACGCGCTCAATTGGTGTGTTAGCGAGATGGAGCGCCGCTACAAGCTGATGTCGGCATTGGGTGTGCGTAACCTTGCGGGCTATAACCAGAAAATACGGGATGCCATCAAAAATGAAGCCGCGCTGACCAATCCGTTAAGCATCACGCCGGAATCGCCGGAATTGCTGGAAGACATGCCGCTGATCGTGGTGGTCATCGATGAGCTCGCCGATTTGATGATGATCGTCGGCAAAAAGGTCGAGAAACTGATCGCCCGGCTGGCGCAGAAAGCGCGCGCGGCAGGCATTCATCTGCTGCTGGCCACGCAACGCCCCTCCGTGGATGTCATCACCGGTCTCATCAAGGCAAATATTCCGACCCGGATCGCCTTTCAGGTTTCCAGCAAGATCGATTCGCGCACCATTCTCGACCAGATGGGCGCGGAAGCCCTGCTGGGACAGGGAGACATGCTGTATCTGCCGCCTGGCAGCGGCCACCCGCAACGTATTCACGGCGCTTTTGTCGCCGATGATGAAGTGCATAAGGTGGTCGAATATCTCAAGGAGCATGGCGAAGCCTGTTACCTCGACGATATCCTGCAGGCAGCCGATGTGGAAGAAGATGCAGGCGAGAACAGTAACGGTGGTCAGTCCGGCGGAGGAGAAACTGATCCTTTGTACGATGAGGCGGTCAGCATCGTCATCAAGACCCGCCGCGCTTCAATCTCGCTGGTGCAGCGCCAGTTGCGCATCGGCTACAACCGCGCTGCCAGGCTGATTGAAGAAATGGAACGCGCCGGTATCGTTTCCAGCATGGAGAGTAACGGCAACCGCGAAGTGCTGGCACCGAAACGGGACGACTGATCCTTTAACCTCCTCATCAAACCAGGCCATTATGATCCGCTCTTTACTGATTATCACCGCTTTCCTGCTGAGTCTGTTTTCATCGCAGGTACCCGCTGCCGCTGTTGCCAGTCTTAAAAATTTTGTGGACAAGGTGCAGACCTTCCGCGCCGGATTTTCACAAACCCTGCTGGATCAAAACTTCCGGGTCCTTCAGAAATCCGGTGGCAGCATGTTGTTTGCGCGCCCCGGCAAGTTTCGCTGGAGTTATGACACGCCCTATCAGCAGCTGATCGTGGGAGATGGCGAGCAGGTCTGGTTTTATGACCAGGATCTCGAACAGGTCACGGCACGCAAGCTGGATATTACCCTCGGCAGCACGCCAGCCGCGCTGCTGGCGGGGGGGAAAACAATTGAACAGGATTTTGATCTGCAGGAAATCGAGGCGCAAGGGGAACTTGAATGGCTGGAAGCCAGTTCCAAAAGCGAAGACACGTCATTCGAGCTGATCCGTCTGGGGTTTTCTCGCACAGGAGAGCTGCGCGAAATGATACTGCGCGATAATCTGGGGCAACTCACCTGGTTGATCTTCTCGCAAACCGAGCACAACCCGGCGCTGCCGGATGACCTGTTCCAGTTCACTCCGCCTGCGGGCGTGGACATCATCCGTGACTGAGCGAGCCAGCGGGCAACACTCCCATGCTCCGCTGGCGGAACGGCTGCGCCCGTCATCCCTGGAGGCGGTCATCGGCCAGTCTCACCTGCTTGCGCCGGGCAAGCCGCTTTGGATTGCCTTTCAATCCGGCCAACCTTATTCGATGATTCTGTGGGGCCCGCCCGGCACCGGCAAGACCACATTGGCGCGGCTGATGGCGCGAGCCTTCGCGGCTGAATTCATTGCAATTTCAGCCGTGCTGTCCGGTGTTAAGGAAATCCGCGAAGCCATTGAACAGGCTCGCCTGACCCAGCAACAGTCAGACCGGCCAACGATTCTGTTCGTCGATGAAGTGCACCGTTTCAACAAGGCGCAGCAGGATGCCTTTCTGCCGCACGTGGAACAGGGGCTGATCACGTTCATCGGCGCCACCACCGAAAATCCCTCGTTTGAAGTTAACCGGGCATTGCTGTCACGCGCACAGGTCTATGCGCTGACGGCCTTATCCCATGAGGAACTCGGGCAGTTGCTGGCACGTGCGCAACACACTTGCGCTGCAGATCAACCTTTTACCGAAGCAGCCAGCGAGCTGCTGGTCGAGTTTGCTGATGGCGATGCCCGCCGACTGCTGAACCTGCTCGAACAGGCCATCCACGCCGCGCAAATCGAAAACAAAGCGCTAATCGATGCTGATTTTCTGCAAAACGTGCTGGCGCGTCACTCCCGTGGGTTCGACAAAGGCGGGGATCTGTTCTATGACCAGATTTCAGCGCTGCACAAATCCATTCGTGGTTCTTCTCCGGATGCGGCGCTGTACTGGCTGTGCCGCATGCTCGATGCGGGCGCTGATCCACGCTACCTGGCCCGCCGCCTGATTCGCACCGCTATGGAAGATATCGGGCTGGCCGATCCGCGCGCGCTGCCGATGGCGCTCGATGCCAGCGCGGTCTACGAACGGCTGGGCAGCCCCGAAGGCGAGCTGGCGCTTGCGCAGGTCACGCTCTACCTGGCCAGCGCTCCCAAAAGTAATGCGGCCTATCTGGCTTACCAGAAAGCCCGCAAACTGATTGCGCAGGATACGTCCCGACCGGTTCCCCTCCATTTACGCAACGCACCAACCAGACTGATGCGCGACCTGGGACACGGGCAAGGCTACCGCTACGCGCATGACGAACCTGAAGGATACGCGGCGGCGGAAAATTACCTGCCCGAGGGCATGCCGCCCGTGCCGTTTTATCAGCCCACCCATCATGGGCTGGAAGCGAAAATAGCGGAAAAGCTGGCGCACCTGCGCGAGCTTGACCAGCGTGCCCGGCAGGGGAAAGGGTTGAAGTAAAGGATTACCCGGCAGCCTGCCGGTTGTGTTCCAGGTAGCGTGTAATCGCTTGTTCGGGACTGTTGGCAGACACCGTGGCAATCGGCTCAAATCCGTAGGTTGCCAGTTTTTTTGCCTGCAGCGAATTAGCCGTTGCGCCCATGAGAAGACTCACTACCAAGGATAACCCGTTGGTCCACATGATGTCGCCGTGGGTCATGCGCACGAACATGCCTGCTATCAGGAATAGCAGCAGGATGGCCACAACCAGCACCCACATTCCTTTGGTCAGCGCCCAGATAACATTGAAAAAAAAGGCAGGCCAGGACCAGCCCGCCTTGATGGCTTCGAACTCGCCTGTTGAGTCACTGAAGATTGTATATTGGCTCAATGTCTTCTCCCTTATTTTGAAATTTTTCTTGCTATCCCTGTCGATAGGCGAGCACATCATCACGCAGCGTCAGCATATGGATAGATTATCCAGCAGCGTTGGACTTGGCGGGCAAGTGGCAAGTTCATCGTGAATCCCTATCCATATCATGCTGAATCCATGATCATTACGCTACAATCCTTATCATGATGACTATGCCTATTCTGGAATTACGCGCTATCAGCAAGGCTTATGCCCACCGCAAGGTGCTTGCAGACTTGTCTTTTACACTTGCAGCCGGTGAATATGTCGCAATCATGGGGGATTCGGGTGTGGGCAAATCCACGCTGCTCAATCTGATTGCCGGGCTGGATGGAGCGGATAAGGGTGAAATTTTTGTGAATGGCCAGATTCTGACTGCCAGCAATGAAACGGCTGCTACCGAGCTGCGCCGCAAATATCTGGGGTTCATTTTCCAGGCGTTTCATGTACTGCCGCATTTGACGCTATGGCAGAACGTCTCCCTGCCCCTGCTGTTGAATCATATGCCGCTTGATCGCGCCGCTGCCATGCTCGCCGCAGTCGGACTCGGCGAGAGGGGGCATGCCTTTCCGTACCAGCTATCCGGCGGAGAATTGCAGCGGGTGGCTATTGCACGCGCGCTGGTGCATCGTCCACGCTTGATTCTCGCCGATGAACCGACTGGCAATCTGGACCCTGACACCGCACAGGAAATTCTGCAGTTGATTCGGGCGGAAATCAAGGCAAATAATGCCTCAGCTATTCTCGTGACACATTCCCCTGCGGCAGCGGCGACTGCGGACAAATTGTTGATGCTGACGGGCGATGGTCTGACGGAAACATCCCGATGAGCGGCTCATTGCTATCACGCTGGCTGCTGCTGGGCGAATGGCGGGCACGCCGGTTGCAGCTGCTGGTTGCGGTCGTTGCCATCATGCTGGGAGTCGCGCTGGGATTTTCCATTCATCTGATCAATACGGCGGCGGTCAATGAATTTTCCGCTGCCAGCAAAAGCCTCACGGGCATGTCAGATTTAACGGTAGTCGCGGCTCAGCCCGCTTTTGACGAATTACGTTTTCCGGAAATCCTGCAACTGCCGGAAGTGGCGCAGGCCAGTCCGATGCTGGAAATCATGGCCGGTATTCCCGACTATCAGGAGGCGCTGCGTAGCCCGGAATTGAAAATTATTGGCCTGGATATTTTTCGGGCAGCGGCCATTACGCCGGATCTGCTGGGAATACCAGCAGCGGATCGCCAGTTTGATACGTTGTCTGAGGATGGCATTTTCCTGTCCCCTGCCGCAATGGAATGGCTGGCGATACAGGAAGGAGACAAGCTGACGCTGGCGCTGGGCGGGAAACAAGTCACCCTGCGCGTGGCTGGTGGACTGGTGCGCGCGCCTGCCGGACAACGTGTCGGTGTGATGGATATCGGGGCGGCGCAGTGGCATTTCGATTATGCCGGATTGCTGTCGCGCATCGAGCTCAAACTGCATACAGGCGTCAATCTCGCTACTTTCAAGGCCAAACTGGCCAAACAGCTGGGCGATCATTTTCTGCTGGTGGAAGGTACGAATCAGGATGCCCGCGTGCATAACCTGTCACGCGCCTATCGTGTCAACCTCAACATACTGGCATTGGTTGCGTTATTTACCGGCGCATTTCTCGTATTTGCCAGCCAGGTGCTGGCCACCGTGCGGCGGCGCGCCCAGATTGCACTGCTGCAGGTATTGGGCATGACACGCCAGCAGATATTGCGCCAGTTGTTGCTGGAAGGCGGGCTGCTTGGCACGGTCGGCGCCTTGTTGGGGCTGGCGCTCGGCTATGGAATCGCCGCAATCGGATTACGCTTCTATGGCGCGGATCTCGGCGCCGGTTTTTTTGCTGGGATGACGCCCGCTCTCCATTTCAGCCCCGTGGCGGCTCTGTTTTATTTCGTGGCCGGGGTCGGCGTCACGCTGCTCGGCAGCCTTCTGCCCGCATGGGAAGCAACACGAACGCAACTGGCCGTTACGCTGAAATCGGGTAGCGAGCGCGAGGCGCTCGCCGTGTTACGGTTTCCGTGGCTGGCAGGAGGGTGCCTGCTGTTAGCGGCGCTCTTTGTGCGCCTGCCACCCGTGGGTGAACTGCCGGTATTTGGTTATCTGGCGGTCGTCCTGTTGCTGATTGGCGGGGTGGCTTTGCTGCCCTGGCTGGCGGGCGCGTTTTTTGCGCAATTGTCGAAGTGGACTGCGCGTTATCCGAAAGGTGTCGTGCGTACCCTGGTGTTTGCCCGGCTCTCCAACGCATCCGGCCTGGCCGCGATTGCGCTGGGCGGAATACTGGCGAGCTTCAGCCTGATGGTGGCCATGGCAATTATGGTGATGAGTTTCCGCCTGTCTGTCGAAAATTGGCTGACTCATGTGTTGCCAGCGGATATTTATGTGCGCACGGTCATTCGCCAGGATGTGCGCGGGTTTACGCCGGAGGAACAACAATTGCTCACATCGATAGCCGGTATCGAACGTATTGATCTGATGCGTTCCCAACCCGTTTTACTGGATCCAGACAGACCCATGATCACTTTGATCGCGCGTCCGATTGATGCGCATCAGCCCGCCCATACCCTGCCGATGACCGATGCGGCGCTGCCGCGAGCAGCCTGGCTGAAGGATGCGATACCGATCTGGGTATCGGAAGCGATGGTGGATCTGTATCAGTTTACCGTGGGGCGGGAGGTCAGATTGCCGCTTGGCGACCCTGCGCAGATTTTTATCGTTGCGGGTGTGTGGCGCGACTATGGGCGTCAGTTTGGCGCGATTCAGATGCAGCTTGATGATTACCGCAGACTGACGGGCGACAGGCATATCGGCGATGCCGCGATATGGGCAAAAGACGGAGTGGAGATCAATGAAATCATCAAAAATCTGCATGCCCTGCCCTTTGGGGAGAACCTGAAAATCTCACCTCAAAATGAAATTCGCGAGATCAGCCTGGCGCTGTTTGACCGCAGCTTTGCCGTCACCTATCTGCTGGAACTGATCGCGGTTGGTGTCGGCCTGCTGGGCGTGGCAGCCAGTTTCTCCGCTCAGGCGCTGACCAGAATCCGTGAGTTTGGCATGTTGTCTCATATTGGTCTCACACGACGGCAGATTCGCCACATGCTGCTCGCGGAAGGTGGTCTGCTGACCGGTTTTGGAATCAGCATGGGGTTTATGCTCGGGGTCACCATCAGCCTGATACTGGTATTCGTGATCAACCCGCAGTCTTTCCGCTGGACGATGCAGCTGCATCTCCCCTGGACATGGCTTGCGATCATGGCGCTGGCCATGCTGGGCGCAGCCATGTTCAGCGTTTATCAGGCAAGCAAACCGGCCATCTCCCGTGATGCGGTGCGTGCGGTCAAGGAGGACTGGTGATGCGTTCATTACTGTTGCTGGTTTTGTTGCTGACTGGCCATCCGCTGCTGGCCGCCGGAGATTCGTTCTCACCTGTCACGCCAGGATATGCGATGGTTTTTCCACGGGATTTTGGCGCGCACCCCGATTTCCGGATGGAATGGTGGTACACAACGGGCTGGCTGCAAACGGCAGAAGGCCAGAAACTCGGTTTTCAGGTCACCTTCTTTCGGATTGCAACTCAGGCCAGTCAACATAACCCCAGCCGCTTCGCACCCGGACAACTGATCATCGCGCATGCGGCGCTTTCCGATCCCAGGCTGGACAGTCTGCTGCACGACCAGCGGATCAGGCGCGCAGGGTTTGATCTGGTGTATGCCCGTACCGGCAATACCGATGTCAAACTCGATGACTGGTTTTTCAGGCGCGAAACCGACGGGCGTTACCAGACAGCCGTCCAGGCGGCGGATTTTGCCCTGGAGCTGACGTTTCTGCCGACTCAACCCTTGCTGTTACAGGGTGAACAGGGTTTTTCGCGCAAGGGACCCAAAATGGAGCAGGCCAGTTATTACTATAGCGAGCCCCATCTGCAGGTAACAGGCACCCTTACCCGCAACGGCAAGCCAATCGCCATTTCTGGCACCGCCTGGCTCGATCATGAATGGTCCAGTGCGCTGCTTGATGCCAACGCGGTTGGGTGGGACTGGGCAGGCGCCAATCTGGACGATGGAGGCGCCTTGATGGCTTTTCAGATACGCAGCAAGGATGGTGCGAAAATCTGGGCACATGCGGTATGGCGCGATGCTCACGGACGCACGACCACCTTTGCGCCGGACGATGTGCATATCCAGCCACGGCGGCGCTGGCGTTCTCCACATACTCAGGCCGATTATCCAGTGGCCATGACGATCAGGACGGGCGAAACCACCTGGCAGCTCACTCCGCTCATGGATGACCAGGAGCTGGACTCCCGCGCGTCCATCGGCGCGGTCTACTGGGAGGGAGCGGTCACGCTTGAACGTGATGGCAAACCAGTCGGACGCGGCTATCTGGAACTGACGGGTTATGTGCAGCCATTGTCGATAGGGGGAAATAATAACTAAAGACACAGCAACCCAGGCATCCGGAAACTTCGCAGGCCGCAGAAGTGTAATGGAAAAAAATTCAATTCACCTATTCACAACCATCAGAAACTGTTGGGATTTTTTATGACTAAACCAGTGACCATGCTGATAATCGGGCATGAAGAGCAAACGTCGCATGATATTGATGCCTTGTTTGCTCAAGCAAACATGACCGTGACCATCGAACGGATGGCGAATCAGGCTCAACTGGCCGAACGGCTGCTATCCCGGTCATGGGATCTCTTGCTGGCAGATCATCAGCCGGATTCAGATGCTGAACGGGCGCTGGCGCTGGCAGCCATGCATGCGCCGGGCGTGCCATTAATTGTGCTGACCCGTTCGAGCCCCGATGTGACGGCAACTTCACGCTTGATTGAAGCGGGGGCGCAGGATGTATTAAGTGAAATTGATGGCGCACTGCTCGCGGTCGTGCGACGTTGTTTGCGTCAAAGTGCGCATTGGCTGGATTTTCAGCAGACGCGGCTAGCGCTGGAGAAAAGTGAAACACGCTTTCGTGCGCTGGCTGCGAACTTACCCGGACTGGTATTTCAGTTTGTGCTGGAGCCGGATGAGCGTATTTTCTTTCCGTATGTCAGCGAAGGGGCCAAAGCCTTGTTGGGACTGCTGCCGAATGAGTTGCAGTCCCAACCGGATAAATTTGGTGCGCTGATCGTGGCAGATGATCTTGCCAGTTACGATTGCTCGATGCGGGATTCCCGCCTGCGCATGACGGCCTGGAACTGGGAAGGACGAGTGCAGATTGGGGATGAGGATGATGTCAAATGGATCAGTTTGCGCGCGACACCTCGTTATACACAGCAGGGAGCAGTGTTATGGGACGGGATCATGCTCAATATTACGCGCAACAAGCAGATCGAGATTGAGATTGCTCATTCGCGCGCGCAGCTGGCGGAGCTTGCCGCCTATTCACAGAAGGTCAAGGAGCAGGAACGCGCGCGCATTGCCCGTGAAATTCATGATGATATCGGCGGCACGCTGACCGCAATCAAATGCGAATTACTGCCCTGTCTGGATGATCAGCCGCGCACCACTATGTTTTATCGCAACAAGGCGGCGGCGATTGAAGTGCTGACGGATATGCTGATCGATAGCACACGCCGTATCGCACTTGACCTGCGCCCTGGAATTCTCGATTGCGGTATCGTGGCGGCGGTGCACTGGCAGGCGCGCGAATTCAGCAAACGTACTGGTATTGTCTGTGAGGTCGATTGTTCAGATGATGATATTGCGCTCAATGGTGATCTTGCCGTCGCGGTTTTTCGCATGTTTCAGGAAGCGCTAACCAATATCAGCAAGCATGCGCGGGCGTCAATGGTGCAGGTTGAGCTGGGCGAAACGGGGGACTGGTTTCTTATGCGGGTGGTAGATGATGGGTGCGGTCTGGCTGATAGCGATAGGGATAAACTCAATTCGTTTGGTATCAGGGGGATGCGCGAGCGCTGTCAACAGCTCGGTGGCCACTTCCACATCGAAGGCAACGCGCAGGCAGGAACCGGCACCTGCGTCAGAATTGATGTTCCGCTCGATGGAAACCCGACTGGCGAATAGAGGAAACTAACTCCATCAAGAATGAAAACCTGTGGCATACTTTTGATTCTGAATGATAAAAAGGTGTGTGCATGATTAAGGTGATGATTACCGATGATCACGCGATTGTGCGTCAGGGACTGAAGCAGATTCTGAGTGAAACCGGGGATATCAGCGTGACGGGCGAGGCTGAAAGTGGTTTTCAGGCACTCAAACTGGTACGCCAGTTTGAGTTTGATGTCATTTTGCTGGATATTTCGTTACCCGACCGCAACGGCATCGAAGTACTGAAACAAATCAAGAAAGAATATCCATCCATGGCCGTGCTGATGTTAAGCATGCACAACGAAAGTGAATTTGCGCTGCGTGCGCTTAAGGGTGGCGCATCCGGCTACCTGAGCAAACAAAGCGCACCGGCGCAGCTGGTAACTGCCATCCGCACGGTGGCCAGTGGCCACAAATACATTACTCCAATACTGGCGGAAGAACTCGCCAATACCATTACAGCTGGCTCAGATCAGCCGCTGCATACCACCTTGTCCGACCGCGAATACCAGACCTTCTGCATGATCGCCGCAGGCAAGGCGCTTTCTGACATTTCCGCCGCCATGTGTCTTAGCCCCAAAACTGTCAGCGTTTATCGCG
This sequence comes from Nitrosomonas sp., assembly GCA_016703745.1. Lineage (NCBI taxonomy): Bacteria > Pseudomonadati > Pseudomonadota > Betaproteobacteria > Nitrosomonadales > Nitrosomonadaceae > Nitrosomonas > Nitrosomonas sp. The sequence continues at coordinate 1,323,897 of JADJBK010000006.1, forward strand.
CCCGTTTGATGGAAAAACTCAAACTGGCCAATAACAGCGAATTGATTCGTTATGCCATCAAGCACAACCTGGTCGATTGACTGGGGAATAAAACGATTTGTAATCGTGTAATTCCGGTTTAATTCCAACCGCCACACCGACTTGATTCTGCTAATCTCTGCTGCAGTGAAAAAACCCAATTTTATTTAATACCTTTTAGCGGGGGAAGAGATGATACGACGCACAAAAGAAGATAAACCGCTGCAGCTTGTCAAATCAGCAACTGAAAGTGGAAAAAAGCCTGCAGGTACCAAACGAAAATTGCCTCAGCCCGATACGAATACTATTGATTACTACAAGCATGTCGAACAATATGCGCAGAAAATCCGTAGCACGGAAGATGTCGGCGAGATTATTGGGATTCTCGACACGGTACTGAGTGAAACCCGTGATTTGCGCCACAATAACGAGGTGTATAGCGCGCAGGAGCAAGTGCGTCTGGCCGAACAGAAAATCGAAACCCTGAAACTGGAGCTGGAACAGTTACGTGAGCTGGTGCATACCGATCCGATGACAGGCGTATTTAACCGGCGCGGGCTGGATACGGTCTATCTGCGGGAAGCAGCGCGCGCTGACCGCAATGAAAATGTATTGTGCGCAGTCGTGATCGATCTTGATAATTTTAAGTATATTAATGATACGTATGGTCACCAGTTTGGCGATGAGGTACTGGTCCAGTTCGCCAAAACCGCGAAACAGACCCTCCGTCCCAGCGACGTGGTTGCCCGATTTGGTGGGGAGGAATTCGTCATTCTGCTGCCGGATACCCCAACGGAATCAGCCATTTGGGTAATGCAGCGTTTGCAGAATAATTTCCTGAAGACCCATTTCCGAGGAGCAGGTAATCGGCCGGTCAGCGTCACGTTCAGTGGCGGTCTGGCAATGCGGCGGCTGCAGGAGAATCAGAATTCCCTGATTAAACGCGCGGATGAGGCGCTCTATCAAGCAAAAGCCTCCGGCAAAAATCGCGTGGTAGTAGCGGTAGATAGTCAATAGACCAGCATGGATAATATTTTTCTTGGCCGACAGCCTATACTCGATCGTGAGCGAAATCTGGTTGCATACGAACTGCTCTTCCGTCCCGGACAAATAGACTCGGCTCAGGTGGCGGATGATGTCAATGCATCTGCCAATGTACTGATCAATGCTTATGGTCAGCTGGGCATTCAGCGGGTATTGGGCAATCAGCGTGGCTTTATTAATGTTAGTGCGGAGTTGTTGTTAAGTGACGCCATTTTGCTGCTGCCGCATCAGCATGTGGTGCTGGAACTGCTGGAATCCATTGTTATCACGCCAGAGATCGTGCAGCGTTGTCTGGATCTGAAACAGAAGGGATATCATCTGGCACTGGATGATGTGATTGCCATCGACGAGAGACTGGAGTCGATGTTGCCAATTGTTAACGTGGTCAAAGTAGATGTGCTTGCATTGACTGATGCGGCTATTGAGCAACTGATCAATCGACTGAAACGCTGGCCAGTCATTCCGCTCGCTGAAAAGGTAGAAACTCCGGATCGGGCCAGATTCTGTATGGATAAAGGGTTTGAGCTGTTTCAGGGGTTTTTTTTCGCCAAACCCGAAGTTGTGTCTGGCAAGCAGCTTGATCCGGCAAATCTCTCGATGTTGCAATTGTTATCTCTGGTCATGCAGGATGGAGAAATCGAAAAGATCGAGCAACTGCTCAAGCATCAGCCCGGTTTGAGCTATAACCTGTTGCGCATGGTGAATTCCGTTGCGGGTGGCTTGACGCAAAAAGTCGGCTCCATCAAACAGGCTGTTATGGTACTGGGCTTTAAGCAATTACAGCGCTGGGTGCAGCTACTGCTATATGCCGCCAATTCAGGCGGTGAAAGCTCTGCTAATGCGTTAATGCAGACGGCGGCTATTCGAGGACGCCTGATGGAGTTAATTGCCGCCCTGGATCGTCCGCATGATAAAAACTACCAGGATCGCGCCTTTATGACGGGCATTATGTCGCTGCTGGACGTGCTGTTAGGCATGGATATTCAGGCGATCGTAGACCGGCTCGAAATGCCGGAAGAAATGACACGGGCGTTGTTGCAGCGCGAAGGACGGCTCGGCCAGCAACTGTTGCTGGTAGAAGCAAGCGAAAAGAATGATCGCACCAGGGTGAACAATATCATTGCTGACCTCGGGTTTCTGGATGCTTCTGCGCTGGCGCATGCGGAATTATCTGCCCTGGAGTGGGCCAGTCAGCTCAATCAGTAGACTGGTTTTCCTCCATACCACTGAAATCAACAATCAGCGGGGAATAATGTCAATTTTTTGACTGGGTAGTGCTCGATTTACTTCCATTGCGAAAAAATCTGAGTTAGAATCCTTTTCATCTTTATGGGTTTTGCAAATGATAAAACGTATGAAGTGTGTTTTGCCGGGTATCAATGCTGAGGTAATTTGCTTCCCGGGTAAGTGTGTAGGTGTTTAGTGTAATTAGACATTTATCCATAACAGGATAATAAAATTAAATTGAATAGGGAGAATAAAGCATGGGATACGATGCAGAAACCACACAAAGAGAAACAACAAAAGAAAAATCCGGTTGGATGGTTGCAATTGGCTCAACAGTAGCGTTCATCATAATTGGCGCGATTATCTGGAGCAGCGGAATGGGCGGTAAATACTAACCATCGAATCTTTTCTATCCTGAAAATAGTTATCTTGCGGATATAAAAGATTCCTCATTGTCAACGGTTAGTGCTGGATACGTCCAGTCTGCACAGGGCAATGGGACATTTTTTAAAACGTAGTTTAATTTTAGGAGGATATAAAATGGGTATGGGTGATGCGGGTTATGATGCACAAACTTCTGAAAGAGAAGTTTCTAAGGAAAAGAGCGGATGGATGGTTGCAATTGGCTCAACGGTTATTTTTATTGTGCTGGGTGCAATTATCTGGGGCTTTAATTTTGGCAGTAAATATTAGATCATAACAACCCCTAATCTTGTTTTATATTCGGCGGTCGGCGTTCCCGGTAGTTCCGGGAGTGGCGACCGCCTCTTTGTTTATACCCTTCGTTTTCACCCTCCTTACTCGCCCTGCCTTTCGGAGTTATTTTTTCTGGTTATTCCCAATCATGTTGATCGGGTTGATCCATACGTCGAATTGCGCTTCCGAGACAAAACCAAGCTGAATGGCTGCCTGCCTGAGTGTCAGATTATTGCGATAGGCAAGCTTGGCGATTTGCGCCGCTTTGTCATAGCCGATATGCGGGTTAAGCGCAGTCACCAGCATCAACGAATCCTGCAAGAACCGCTCAATACGCGCCTGATTGACGGCAATCCCTACGGCGCAGTGCCGATTAAAACTATCCATGCCATCAGCCAGCAGCCGCACACTTTGTAAGAAGTTATACATAATCAGGGGCTTCATGGTATTGAGTTCAAAATTCCCCATGGCGCCGCCAAAATTGATGGCAACATCATTACCCATTACCTGACTGGCAAGCATGATGATAGCTTCCGATTGGGTTGGATTGACCTTGCCGGGCATGATTGAACTACCGGGTTCATTTTCCGGTATCTGAATTTCCCCAATACCACAACGGGGACCCGATGCCAGCCAGCGAATATCATTGGCAATCTTGATCAGGGCGGCCGCAAGTGTTTTGAGTGCGCCATGGGCGTTTACCAGGGCATCATGCGCAGCCAGTGCTTCAAATTTATTGGGTGCACTGATAAATGGATAACCGGTACACCTGATAAGCTCGTCAGCAACGCGCTGGCCAAATTCCGCATGAGTATTCAGCCCCGTGCCAACAGCCGTTCCGCCCACTGCCAATTCGAGCAAATGAGGTAGCGCGGATTCAATATGCTGCAGACTGTGATTCAATTGTGAAACATAACCGGAGAATTCCTGCCCCACAGTCAATGGGGTAGCATCTTGCAAATGAGTACGTCCAATTTTGACAATATCTGCAAACTGCGCAGATTTGGCCGCAAGCGTTTCACTTAACGCCTTGAGTGCGGGGATCAACGAATCATGAAGCTCCCGAACGGCTGCAACATGCATGGCGGTGGGAAAAATATCGTTGGACGACTGTCCCTTGTTGACATGATCGTTGGGATGAACCAGACGCGCAACGCCACGCTGCCCACCAAGAATTTCTGAAGCGCGATTGGCAAGTACCTCATTCATGTTCATGTTGGTTTGGGTGCCAGAGCCGGTTTGCCAGATAACCAGCGGAAAGGCATCTGCATGCTCACCCGCCAGCACTTCATCTGCGGCCGTGATAATTGCAGCAGCAATTTTATTATCCAGCAGTCCCAAGTCAAGATTGACGCTGGCTGCAGCACGCTTAACCCATGCCAGCGCATGAATGAAGGCGGATGGCATAGGTTCATTCGAGATGCGGAAATTTTCCAGGGAACGCTGTGTCTGTGCTCCCCAGAGCGCTGCAGAGGGCACTTGAACCGTCCCTATGGCATCTGTTTCTTCGCGATATTGATTCATGGCAATCTGATAAGTATGGTTGGCAAAACCGGAAAGGCATCAGCTACGAAAATTCATTTGTGGATCGAAATCTTCGAGAAAAACCGGCGGTAACGGCCGCCAACCCTTCTTGCGATGTTCGGCAACTACGTTGGTAAACACTCCCCCGCGCACATAAAAATTGGCCGCCAGGCGGATAAAGCGTGGTTTCATCACCGCTACCAGATCATCCAGTATCTGGTTGGTCACGGCTTCATGAAAAGCGCCTCGATCACGATACGACCAGATGTAGAGCTTAAGACTCTTGAGCTCGACGCATTTTTTATCCGGAATGTAGTCGAGCGTCAGTCGCGCAAAATCAGGCTGGCCGGTTTTAGGACATAAACAGGTGAATTCCGGTATCTCCATATGGATACGGTAATCACGCATCTTCATCGGATTATCAAAGGTTTCAAGACGCTGATCAGGTTGGGTAGACATCGTTGTTTCCAGGCTTTTTGGTCTAGTTGCACATTTTTCGTTTAAAATCCACATTATTATAACCTTCCGCCTGTCCGAATTGCGTCTCTCCGAAATAAAACTCGCTGGTTTCAAATCCTTTGTTGATCCCACTGTCATTCCCCTCCCCGGAAATCTGGTTGGCATCGTTGGGCCGAATGGTTGCGGCAAATCCAATGTGATTGACGCGGTGCGCTGGGTGCTGGGTGAGTCACGCGCATCTGCACTGCGCGGCGAATCGTTACAGGACGTGATCTTCAATGGTTCGGCCAAGCGTGCGCCGGTGAGCCGCGCCAGTGTCGAATTGGTATTTGACAATAGCGCCGGCAAACTCGCCGGGCAATGGGGGCAATACGGCCAGATTGCCATCAAACGTGTCATGCAAAAAGCGGGGGAGTCCACCTATTACATCAACAATATTCATGTGCGTCGGCGTGATGTTGCGGATATCTTTCTGGGTACCGGCGTAAGCGGACGCGGTTACGCCATTATCGAACAGGGCATGATTTCTCGCGTAATCGAGGCCAAGCCTCAGGAATTACGGGCATTTCTTGAGGAAGCCGCAGGCATTTCCCGCTACCGCGAGCGACGGCACGAGAGCGAATTGCGCTTGTCTGACGCGCGCGGCAACTTGCTGCGTCTCGACGATATCCTGGCAGAATTCAGTAAACAGACGCATCACCTGCAGGCGCAGGCACAAGTAGCCGCGCGCTATCATGAATTGCAAGCGAAACGTCTGGCCGCACAGCGTATGCTGTACGCGCAGCAGCAACAGCAGGCCGCCAGCGCACGCGCTAAAGCACAAACAGATATCAGGCGTCACATTGAAAACCTGGGAAACATTCAGAACAGTCAACAATCGGCAGAGCAGGAGCTGGAAGCACTGCGTACCCGTCACAAAGCTGCCGGTAATCAGCAGCTCGAACTGCAGGGAAAACTGTACGAAGCCGATGGTGAAATTGCGCGTATCAACCAGGAGCTCCAGCACATGCGTGATAATCAGGCGCGCCTGTCAAAACAGCTTGCCGATATCGGCAATCATCTCCAGGATTACGAGGCACGGCTGGAGAACAGGCAGACCGATAGCGTAACCTGCCAGGATCAGCTGCAACAGGCAAGCGCATTGCATCGTGATTTGCAGCAACAGTCCCTGGTAGCAAACCAGCAGCTGCCGTTACTGGAAACCACGGCAAAAACCGAGGGAATGCAATTGACCGCAGTACGGGAAAAATTACTGGCTGTTCAACATAATGAAAAACTGCAGCAACATCAGCTGGCTAATGCGGAAAAAATCCTGCAGCAATTACGGCTGAAGCAACAGAAATTACAGAATGAGCAGCAACAACAGCCGGTGGTTGACCCTGACGCGCTCGCTGTCTTACAACAGCGGGCTGATAAGCTATCCACGCAGTTGACGCAACAACAGCAGATGTTGACCTCGCTGGAAGTGCAGCTGAAAGTGGCACAGCAGGAAAAGGCTGTCTTTGAGAAAAAAAACCAGGCCTGTCTGCAGGAAATAACCCAGGTCAAAGCGCAACATGATGCGTTACAGCATTTGCAACATCAGACTCATCACGATCAGGAGATGAAGGCATGGGCAAGCCAGCATCAGCTGGATACCCTGCCACGGCTATGGCAACAGATTCGCATTGAATCGGGGTGGGAAACTGCGCTGGAATCTGTGCTGCATGCACGCATAGAAGCGGTGAACATCGATCAGCTTGAACAAGTGCTGGCGTGGCGGCAGCATCCTCCCGGTCAATGGACGGTATATGAAGCAACTGATTGGATCGATCAAAAACATCGCAACACTCAAATGCATCATACCGATCAACCTGAACGACAACCGCTGGCGAAACAGTTGCGCTACCAGAATCCCGCCCTGCAACCGGTACTGGAAGGCTGGCTGGCTGGTATATTTATCACACAGGATATTGAATCCGGCCTGATGGACAGGAAATATCTCGCATCGGGAGAGTGGCTGGTCACAGCGCAGGGACATATTCTCAGTCGCCACAGCATCAGTTACTTTGCACCGGATTCGGCACGGTATGGTGTGCTTGCCCGTCAGCAGGAGATTGAGCATCTTGCTGCAAGGCATGTCGAAATCGAAGCGGCGTATCTCATTTCTCAGCAGACTCTGGCGCAGGCCCAAGCGCATTGCCACGATCTGGCAACCAGAATTACGCAGACCCGCCATGAAATCGACCAGCATCGAGCGAAGTTTCATGAACACCAATTGCAGATTATGCAATTGGTGCAGCAGCAGAATCATATTATTCTGCGGGGGCAGCAGCTTGATAAGGAACTGGCGGAACTGACGCAGCAGATGGCACAGGAACTATCGCATAAGGAACAGACTGAATCCAGTCTGGCTGCCTGCCTGATTGAACAATCCGGGCTCGACGAGCAAATGCGGCTGGCACAATCAGTATTTCAGAAATCCAGCCAGGCTTTGACTGCACAGCGCACACTCATTCAACAAATAAGCGATCAGTTGCGTGAAGCCACTTTCAATGAAAAACGCTTTCAGGACAGACTCATCGACTGTGAACGACAATTAGAACAAATCGAGCACGACATGGCGGCGCTGGCACAAAGCCGCCAGCAACTGGAGCAATCACAGGTTGAATTTGATCAGTCTTCGCTGCTGGCCAGGCAGACGCAATGGCAGACGCAACGGCTGCAGCATGAACAATCGCTGGCAACCATTCGCGAGACCATCACAGCGATTGAGAAGCTGATCAGCGAGACGGAACAGACCCGTATCCACGCGGAGCAGGAACATCATGCCATCAGTGAAATGCTCAATCAGGCGCGACTCAAAGAACAGGAAGCCAGTCTGAACGAAAAGCAGTTTATCGATAAATTGCTGGAGCTGGGGCTGGAGGATGCCTCATCCATTGCGCCACATGCCAGCAAGGAATTACCCGCGAAACTGCAGGCACGGGTCAATCAACTGACCGAGGATATCGCCGCACTGGGCGCGGTCAATCTAGCAGCGCTGGCTGAGCTTGAAGCGTTGCAGGAACGTGAGGCAACGCTTGCGGCACAATTACAAGATCTGCAGCAGGCGATACAGGCGCTTGAGCAGGCGATTTGCCAGATTGACGGAGAAACCAGAGAGCGCCTTGCCACCACTTTTACCGAAGTGAATCGCAATCTGGCTGAATTGTTTGCTTCCGTTTTTGGTGGCGGCCAGGCAGAACTCCTGCTTGGTGGTGATGACATTCTGCTGGCAGGGGTGCAGTTAACCGCACACCCACCCGGTAAAAAAAACAGCTCGATCCATTTGTTGTCGGGTGGAGAAAAGGCATTGACCGCGTTGGCACTGGTGTTTTCGCTGTTCAAGCTCAATCCGGCGCCATTCTGTTTGCTGGATGAGGTTGATGCGCCTTTGGATGACAGCAATGCAACTCGATTTTGCGAACTGGTCAAGCGCATGGCGCAGGATACGCAATTCTTATTCATCAGTCACAACAAGTCCACGATGCAAATGGCGCAGCAGCTGATCGGCGTGACCATGCATGAACAGGGTGTTTCCCGCATCGTGACAGTGGATATAGAGAAAATGATAACGATTGAAAATAATGCTGTCCCGGTTTGACAGAATTGAATGATCGAATTATTTGCGCAAAAGGTTATTTAATCTGGCTACCCAGAAAGATTATAATTCCGCAGGAAGGGAGAAAATTTTATGAGTGATCTGCAACTTAGTCTGATTGTAATTGGAATCGTGGTAATCGCTGGAGTATTACTGTTCAACTATTGGCAGGAAGCCCGTTATCGCCGCAAAACAGGTAACGTATTGAAACATGAGCATGGCGATGCCCTGTTTGGTGAAAAAAAATCGACGATGCCGGCAGAACGGATCGAGCCTGAATTTGGTAACAATGTACGATTCTCGGCTCCTGACGAGCCATCCTATCAGTCAACAATGATTGATCAGCAGCCGCTGGCTGATCAATATTTACACGACTCAACCGAAACACCAGAAACCGTCCATTTTGAGAGTGTCATCAACTACACGGCAGAGATCCATTCGCATTCCAGGATTCCTCATGAGCGATTGATGGACCTGTTGCAGCAAAAATTTGATTTTGGAAAACCAGTACGCTGGTTTGGCATGGGCACGGACGAATCGTCATGGGAAGAAATTACACTGGAAACTGCACATGCCGGAAAAAGCTATGTGCGACTCAAAGGATGTTTACAGCTGGCGGACCGATCCGGCCCAGTCAGTGAAATCAATCTGTCGCGATTCCGCGACATGATGGACGAATTTGCTATTCAAATCGCCGCTGAAACGGATTGCCCGGATATTGCAAATGCCTACGCGATCGCGCTCGAGCTGGATAAATTCTGTGCGGATGTTGATGTAATCATGGGAATCAACATTATCAGCAAAGATGGCGGTGCTTTTATCGGCACCAAAATTCGTGCATTGGCAGAGGCTTCCGGATTCGTGCTTGAATCGGAAGGCGTGTTCAGATACCGCGATAGCGAAACCAATGCCGTACTGTTTTCACTGGGTAATTTCGAGTCTACCCTGTTTTTACCTTCCAACATGCGGACTCTGACAACCCATGGCATTACTTTTCTGCTGGATGTGCCCAGGGTAGCCAATGGAGAACGAGTTTTTGAACAGATGGCGCATATTGCCAAACTGTTTTCCTCAACCCTGAATGGTATTCTGGTGGACGATAACCGGGTACCACTCAGTGAAAATGGCATTAAAAAAAGCAAAAAACAGTTACGCGATCTTCAAGCAGAAATGGCTGAAAACAATATTCCCGCTGGCAGCTCAATTGCATTAAAATTATTCGACTAACGTCATGACATCACCACGATTACAAAAGGAGAAGTAGATGAGTGAATCCAATAAACCCCCAAAATTTGCACCTATCCAGGTTCAACTTGAAGCGGGTAAACAGTATTACTGGTGTAGATGTGGCCTGAGCAAAAACCAACCCTTCTGTGATGGTTCACATAAAAATACGGGTATTACCCCGCTGGCGTTTACGACTGATGAGAGCAAATCTGCCTGGCTATGCACCTGCAAGAAAACAGATAAAGCGCCCTATTGCGATGGTACGCATAAGGCAATCAACCGCGAGAATGGTTACGAGTAAAAGTTGTCGGCAATCAGCAGACAGCTTAAGTGGGCAGGCAGCCCTGCCCTACCCATCTGCTGGCAGTGTGTGACGAGCAGCGAAATATGGATTCTCAGAGATGCTCTGAATATGCGCCAGCCTTCTACAGGTTGGATCATGCTTAGATAAAAATAGGAAGGTACGATTAATGCACCCGAATGACACAAATTTACTCCACAAAATACTAATACTGACAATTATTTTGTTGATGCTGGCACCGTCTGTGCAAGCTGATGCTGTCACTGACTGGAATCAAAGGGCCGGTGATATCGTAGTGAACGCAAACATAGGCCCCCTGCCCGCTGACAGAGCACTGGCAATGACGCAGGCAGCGGTTTACGAAGCTACAAACGCAATTACCAGGCGTTACCCGGTCAGTAGTCCGCAGCTTAAAGTTGCACCCGGCGCCTCGGTCGAAGCGGCAATAGCTGCCGCAGCTCGCAATGTATTACTCAACCTGCTGCCAACTCAAGCATCGGCAATCAATGAAACCTATATGAATGCCATACTTGCAATTATGCAAGGACAGGAAGCAAAAGCTGCAGGCATCGCGGTGGGAGAAGCGGCAGCTGATAAAATTCTGGCCATTCGATCAAATGATGGCGCAACTGCTGGAGAAACCTATCGCCCGTTTACAAACCCGGGCATCTATGTGCCAACCGTCATTCCTGAAGTGCCTCAGTGGGCGATGCGTAAGCCCTGGTTGATGAAAAACCCCGCCCAATTTCGCCCCGGCCCTCCACCAGAGCTGAATAGCGAATTATGGGTTCGTGATTACAATGAAGTAAAAACACTCGGAGGACGTAACAGTAAACGTCGTACTACCGAGCAAACCGAAATTGCACTATTCTGGGAAGAGGTCATGCCGCCGATCTATCATGGCATTGTCCGGTCGGTTGCCAAACAGCCAGGTAGAGAGATCACGCAAAATGCCCGCCTGTTTGCAGCGGTTACCCAGGCTTCCGCTGATGCATTGATTGCGGTTTTTGATGCGAAATATCATTATGGTTTTTGGCGGCCTATAACTGCCATCCGCAATGGTGATATCGATAATAACAATCTGACAGAACGGGATCCTGCCTGGATACCCCTGATCGACACACCCATGCATCCGGAATACCCGTGTGCACACTGTATCGTTGCCGCTGCGGTAGGTACGGTATTGCAAGCAGATGCAGGTGATGCTCCGGTACCCGTACTGACAACCAGCAGCCATGCAGCTGGTGGCAGAATACGAAACTGGGAAAAAATTGAGGATTTTGTACAGGAAGTTATCGAGGCTCGAATCTATGACGGCGTACATTACCGTAACTCCGGAGAAACGGGGGCAGCGATGGGAAAGGAAATTGGCAATCTAGCCATCCAGAAATATCTGACAACAGGGAAGTAATGAATGTGAGCCACGTATCCGGATAAAATTCCAGAAAAACTGCTTGTAATTGGTTGGTTAAATTCGCTTCGAGGTTTAAAAATGAAATGGTCGCGCGCACGCCGCAGCAGTAACGTCGAAGATCGCCGAGGGGGCTCCATGCCTGGCGGCGGAATAATCGGAAAAATGGGTGTGGGTGGTATTGCCGCTGTAATGCTGGTTGGATGGATGCTGGGAAAGGACCCCCTGGAAATGCTGGGAATCCTTTCACAAATAAGTGAAACCGGTCAGGTTGCCAGTGCCACAACAGGAACAACCCCACCTACCCCGGTTGATGATGAGGCGTCCCGTTTCATTGCGAGCATACTGGGAGAAGCCGAAGATGTCTGGAGCGAGCTTTTTGCGCAATCAGGCAGCTCATACCGGCCCTCCAAACTGGTGCTGTTTACTGACAGGGTTGTTTCTACCTGTGGTGGCGCTCATGCCGCCATGGGACCGTTCTACTGTCCCTTGGATGAAAAGGTATATCTTGATCTCAGTTTTTTCAGAGAAATGCGCGCCAGACTCGGTGGTGGAGGTGATTTTGCTGAAGCTTACGTCATTGCGCATGAAATAGGTCATCACATTCAGACTTTGACAGGCATCTCACAAAAAGTGGATGACGCCAGACGCAGAGGGCAACGTGTGGACGGTGATGGCGGGATGCTAGTGCGACTCGAACTCCAGGCAGATTGTTACGCGGGTGTTTGGGCGCATCGAGCACAACAGCGCCACAAATGGCTGGAACCAGGTGATATTGAAGAAGCGATGTCAACCGCCAGTGCCATCGGTGACGATCGTTTACAAAAACAGTCTGGTGGTACTGTGGTTCCTGATGCGTTTACTCATGGCACCGCAGAGCAGCGCATGCGCTGGTTTCGTGCCGGCTTTGAAACAGGCGAAGTCAAACAATGTAACACTTTTTCTGCCACCCGGCTTTAGGCATATTTAAGACTTATGCGCTTTTGGTAGCCGAGGGGGGGGTAGATTCCATATATCACATCAGGCCGCTGTTCTTGAAGCCCGTTTACGTTCATGTTCCAGCAGAAAACGCTTACGAATACGAATATTTTTAGGTGTAATTTCTACCAATTCATCATCGGCTATAAATTCAATGGCAGACTCAAGCGTTAATTCAATAGGTGGAATAAGCGCAACCGCCTCATCGTGACCTGAAGCACGGATATTAGTCAGCTGCTTACCTTTAACTGGATTGACGATCAAATCATTATCACGGCTGTGTATGCCGATGACCATGCCTTCGTAGAGGGGATCACCAGGCTTGACGATCATGCGGCCACGATCCTGGAGTTTCCACAAGGCATAAGCGACGGCTTCCCCGTGTTCAGCTGAAATCAAAACGCCATTTTTACGCGCCGCAATATCAGATCGAACAGGACCGTATTCATCAAAAACATGACTCATGATGCCGGTACCTCGCGTCATGGTCATGAATTCCGACTGGAAACCGATCAAGCCGCGCGCTGGAATGCGATAATCCAGACGCACCCGCCCACGGCCATCCGAAACCATATCCAATAAATCACCACGACGCGTACCAAGCGCTTCCATAACCGCACCTTGATTCACCTCATCCATATCAACGCTCAGAGCCTCAAATGGCTCACACTTGACACCATCAATTTCGCGTATGACCACGCGAGGACGGGAGACTGCCAGCTCGTAACCTTCACGTCGCATGTTTTCAAGCAAAATCGTTAAATGCAGCTCACCCCGCCCAGAAACCAGAAAAGAATCCGTATCAGCTGTTTCTTCAAGGCGCAGAGCCACGTTGGTAAGCAGTTCTTTCTCAAGACGTTCCCGCAATTGACGACTGGTCACAAACTTGCCTTCTTTACCTGCAAAAGGTGATGTGTTGACCTGAAAATTCATCGATAGTGTTGGCTCATCGACAACCGGCATGGGCAACGCTTCCGGATGGCCGATATCCGTTAAGGTGGTGCCGATCCCGATCTCCTCGATGCCACTTACCAGTACGATATCCCCGGCAGTAGCCTCGCTTAGCTGCACACGATCCAGCCCCTGAAAACCGGATACCTGGTTAACACGCGCTTTTTTTGCTGGCTTGTCGCCAGTAATAACCATGACATCCTGCCCGGGTTTCAGACGTCCGCGATTGATGCGGCCAATCCCGAGACGCCCGACAAAGCTTGAATAATCGAGTGCGGTAATCTGGAATTGCAGCGGTTCATCTGGATTTCCTGTCGGGGCGGGAACATATTTGAGAATCGTATCAAACAGAGGACGCATGTCCTTGCCGGGTTGCGCTGGATCCAACGAAGCATATCCATTGAGCGCAGAAGCGTAAACAACTGGGAAATCAAGCTGTTTCTCGGTTGCGTTCAGCTTGTCAAACAAATCGAAGGTATGATTGACTACCCAATCAGGCCGCGCACCGGGGCGATCGATCTTGTTTACGACCACAATCGGGTGCAAGCCGAGCGCCAGCGCCTTGCGGGTAACAAAGCGGGTTTGCGGCATAGGACCTTCGACCGCATCCACCAGCAGTAATACGCCATTGACCATGGATAACACACGCTCGACCTCACCGCCAAAATCAGCATGGCCAGGGGTATCGATGATGTTGATATGCACACCTTCGTAATCAATGGCACAATTCTTGGAGAAGATGGTGATGCCACGCTCCCGCTCAATATCGTTGGAATCCATCACACGTTCAGCGATGGTCTGGTGCGCCGAAAAAGTGCCAGCCTGATGCAGTAACTTATCAACCATCGTGGTCTTGCCATGGTCAACGTGGGCGATAATAGCGATATTACGGAGTGCGCGTGTCATAATAAACCGATCCTTGGGAAACAAATTCTGCAACTAAATGAAAACGGTCGATTATACCAGTGTATCTGGCTTACCGCAGTTATCTGTCTGATTTATCAGATTGATGATCCGCATGGTTTTTAAAAATTACAGGTAATTTTGAATGTTTACCGGCATTGTAAAAACAGTTGGCAACATAGAGCATATTGATCAATGCGAGGGTATTTTACGGATACGCATTCATCCGGGTGCAATCGACTGGCGGGAGGTTACCGTGGGGGACAGTATCGCGGTCAATGGCATTTGCCTGACGGTGATGACGATTGACGATAACAGATTTTTATTTGAGGTCTCCGGTGAAACACTGGCGTGCACACATGGCCTGGATAAAGTCGGCAATCAAGTCAATCTTGAGCCGGCCCTGCGTTTATCCGACCGGCTTGATGGCCATCTGGTCAGCGGACATGTTGATGGCGTAGGTACGGTTAAGGAAATCAGCCCGCAAAAAGATCGCTGTGGTGTGGTCATACAAACGCCAGACGCCTTACTTAAATACATTGCGCCAAAAGGGTCGATTACGGTTGATGGTGTCAGCCTGACAGTTAACCGGGTCGAAGGAAATAGCTTTGAAGTAAATCTGGTGCCCTATACACTGCAACACACTAATTTTAGTTTTTTAAAACCAGGGGGGAAAGTGAATCTGGAAACCGATATGATCGCCCGATACGTCGCTCGCTTATTAAACCATGCAGGATAACGAAACATGAAGCCGGTGGTAAGTTCAATTGAAGAAATTCTGGCCGATTTCAAGGCCGGGAAAATGGTCATTCTGGTGGATGAGGAAGATCGTGAGAATGAGGGTGATCTGGTTCTGGCAGCGGATTTTGTCACGCCAGAGGCAATCAATTTCATGGCGAAACATGGCAGGGGGCTAATTTGTCTGACGCTGACGGAAGCACGCTGTCATCAGCTCAAGCTGCCGATGATGGTGGATGCTAACCATTCACCACTGGGAACCAATTTCACCGTTTCCATTGAGGCCAGAAGTGGCGTAACAACCGGCATTTCGGCAGCTGATCGCTCTCGCACCATTCAGGCTGCGATAAAGGCAGATGCCCGGCCGGAAGATCTAGTTCAGCCGGGTCATATTTTTCCACTCAAAGCACAACAAGGCGGGGTGCTGGTCCGTGCAGGCCATACCGAGGCGGGATGCGATCTGGCGCGACTGGATGGCCTGACGGAAGCAGCGGTCATCTGCGAAATTCTCAAAGATGATGGCGAGATGGCACGCTTACCCGACTTGATCGATTTTGCAGCCAGGCATCAGCTCAAAATTGGCACTATCGCCGATCTAATTCAGTATCGCAGCCGTACTGAGCGCCTGGTTACCAGGGCATCTGAAAGTAAACTACAAACCGTACACGGGGAATTTAGCCTGGTTGTTTACCACGACAAAATATCAGGGGTGATGCATCTCGCGCTGGTAAAGGGCGAGATGGATGCAGACTCAGAAATTCTGGTTCGCGTTCATGAACCGGTTTCGATCATTGATATATTGGAAATCGATGACTGCACCCATGCCTGGAGTATTCACAATGCTATGTCGCTGATTGCCAGGAAAGGTCAGGGGGTAATTGTGCTCCTTAACCGTAAAGATGACATGCAGGCTCTGTTGGAGCGTATCATGCCGACACGGCCTTGTCTTGAGGACAAATCCAGACCCGATCTGCGCAATTATGGTATTGGGGCGCAAATTCTGCGGGATCTTGGCGTTCAGAAAATGCGCCTGCTGGCGACACCACGCAAAATGCCGAGCATGACAGGATTTGGTCTTGAAGTTACCGGCTATCTGGAATCCGAATCAACCACCTAAACCAAACGTATTTTTTAGAAACTTATAAAAAGGAATTAACCATGGCCTACTATGACAACATCCCAGAGCTTGAAACTGAACTTGACGGCAGAGGACTCAGCATAGGTATTGTCATGAGCCGGTTCAATCTTGATATTGCAGAAGGCTTACTCAGCGCCTGTACCGCCGAACTGATCAAATTGGGTGTAAATGAGTCCGACATGATGCTTGTGACCGTGCCCGGAGCACTGGAAGCCCCACCAGCGTTGCAGAAGCTTGCGATAACCGATCGGTTTGATGCGTTGATTGCGCTCGGAGCGGTTATTCGCGGAGAGACCTATCATTTCGAGATAGTTGCCAATGAATCTGCACGCGGGCTGATGATAGTGGGGCTGGACTACGATATTCCGATTGCGAACGGTATCCTCACAACCAGCACGGATGACGAGGCCATTGCGCGGATGACCCAGAAAGGTACCGAAGTCGCACGGGTTGCAGTGGAAATGGCGATCACAATTTCCAAACTCGACGACATTAATATTGACGATCAGGAATGACGCAATCCACTCTCGTTCCACCAGGAAAACCTGCACCCAAATTCAAGAATCGTCGCCGTCTGTCGCGGGAACTGGCGTTGCAGGGAATTTACCAGTGGCGTCAGGCACAAGGTGAGTCGCGTGACATCATTGCACAGTTACATGAAACCAAAATTTTTGTCCGTGCTGATAAAGCCTATTTTGAGGATTTATTAAACGGGGCATTGCGGCATGCCTTGGAGCTGCAAACTCATATTCAGCCCTATCTGGATCGTCAGTTGACTGAGCTCAGCCCAGTCGAATATTCAATTCTATTACTAGGCGCTTACGAACTCGCACACCACCCGGAAATTCCCTATCGCGCCATCATTAATGAAGCTATTGAACTGGCCAAAAGCTACGGTGGCACCGATGGCCATCGCTACGTCAACGGGGTGATGGACAAACTGGCAGCAGCACTGCGCACAACTGAAATCGGCATGCTGGCATCCGCCAGCAGAGAATAAATACCTGGCCAAACTTATTTCGCATTCATCTCTCCATGAATTCCGAGTTCGATATTATTCGCCGTTACTTTACGCGCCCATCCAGGCTGGCACTGTTGGGTGTGGGTGATGATGCAGCAATCATTGCCTGCCATAGCGGGATGGATCTGGTGGTTTCCGCAGATACCCTGGTAGCAGATCACCATTTTTTTGCACAAACCGACCCCGGTAATCTAGGGCATAAATCGCTTGCCGTGAATCTGTCAGATATGGCAGCAATGGGCGCAACGCCCCGCTGGGTGCTGCTGTCGTTAACGATGCCGCAGGAGTTGGGACAGAATGATGCCTGGTTGAGCGCTTTTTCCAGCGGGTTCTTCGCACTTGCCGATCAGTTTGAAGTAGAACTGATCGGCGGTGATACCACCTGTGGACCGCTAAATATCGGGGTACAGATCATGGGTGAAGTCCAGCATGGCATGGCATTGAAACGCAGCACCGCAGCACCCGGAGACGATATCTGGGTTTCTGGTGAACTGGGTGATGCCGCGATGGCACTGGGCTATCTGCGACGCAAAGTCGTACTGACACCACAGGAAGCGCAAACCTGCTTAAACCGGCTGAACCAACCCGTTCCCCGTGTTGGTCTCGGTCAACAGCTACAGGAGCGGGCAAGCAGCGCCATTGATATTTCCGATGGGTTACTCGCCGATCTTGGCCATATCCTCAAATCCTCGGGTGTCGGTGCAACGATTGATTTTGAACGTATCCCCTGCAGTAACGCACTAAGAAAAAAATTAACACCGGGACATCTTGAATGCAAGCTTGCTGTGGATTGTCTGCTGGCAGGCGGAGACGATTATGAATTATGTTTTACCGCAGCAGCAAACAACCATGAAACACTCCTGCAGCTATCACAACGGAGCAACATCCAGTTGACCTGTATCGGTAAAATTGTTGCGGGTAATGGCCTGATCGTATCAACTGCAACCGGCATTCCCGTCTATCACGAGAGAAAAGGCCATGATCACTTCCTTGCCTGAAAATTACTCACCGGAATACCCGCGCAAAAGGCAGCCGGATATTACTTTTGTGCATATTCGGCTGGCTCATTTCATTGCCATGGGTGCCGGCATCGGACTGGTTCGTTACGCACCGGGCACGTTTGGTACGCTTGCTGCCTTTCCTCTGTACTGGTTTCTAAATCACTGGCTGGATACCTTCTCGCTGTTACTCGTTATCGACGTATTTTTCATACTGGGGATCTGGGCCTGCGCCGTCACAGGCCGCGCACTCAACGTGCCTGATCATTCGGGAATAATATGGGATGAAATTGTAGCCTTCATGCTGGTACTCTTCTTCATTCCAGATGAATGGCAATGGCAACTCGCTGCATTTCTATTATTTCGTTTTTTTGACATTGTGAAACCCGCACCGATCAATCACTATGATCAACAGCTAAAAGGGGGATTTGGCGTTATGTTTGATGATCTGCTAGCAGCGTTTTACACGCTGCTGTGTTTAGCTGGCTGGAAATCAATGGTGTTATTTGAGAGCTATTTCTAAGCTTTTTCCGGCATGCTAAAAACCAGTGATAAACAGCTGCTCGTTCTAGCACAACAGGTAGGGGTGCTGCTCAAGCAAAACGAGTTAACGCTCGCTACAGCAGAATCCTGCACCGGCGGCTGGATCGGACAGGTTATTACTGCCGTACCCGGCAGTTCCAACTGGTTCGACCGAGGCTTTATCACCTACAATAATCTTGCTAAACAGCAGATGCTATCGGTCACGTCTACCATATTGACACGTTTTGGCGCCGTCTCCGAACAAACTGCGCGTGCAATGGCACATGGCGCGATCAAAATGAGCGAAGCTCAGATAGCTGTTGCG
The DNA here is from genome assembly GCA_016703745.1 of Nitrosomonas sp. Classification (NCBI taxonomy): domain Bacteria; kingdom Pseudomonadati; phylum Pseudomonadota; class Betaproteobacteria; order Nitrosomonadales; family Nitrosomonadaceae; genus Nitrosomonas; species Nitrosomonas sp. The sequence goes on from JADJBK010000006.1 coordinate 1,343,000, forward strand.
GTTACGGGTATCGCTGGCCCGGAAAGTGGAACAGTAAACAAATCGGTTGGAACGGTTTGTTTCGCCTGGTTGATCATCCAGCAGGAAAATCAGTCAACCAGTAGTCGCACCTGCTTGTTCAATGGTGACCGGGAAGCAATCAGGCGTCAGGCAGTAGCAACCGCACTACAAGGCCTGCTGGATTTGCTGCAAAACCCTGGACCCCGTTATGCATGAATGCTTCCCTGGGGCAGACCCTGTTTTCGGGTAAAATGACCGGTGAAGCTGGCCAGACAGTCGCTGCCTGGCAACCCAGGGAGAGGAAAGTCCGGGCTCCACAGAGCAGGATGCCGGTTAATGGCCGGCCGCTATAAGTCGCAAGACCCAAGGCGAGGAACAGGGCCACAGAGACGAGCGTATTCAGTTACGGTGAAACGCGGTAACCTCCATCCGGAGCAAGACCAAATAGGCAGACAATGACGCTGCTCGCCGAGTCTGCGGGTAGGTTGCTTGAGCGGACAGGTAACTGTCCGCCTAGAGGAATGACTGTCCACGACAGAACCCGGCTTACCGGCCAGCTTCATTTTTTCGCTTTACTCCCGACCAACGCCATCCTCCGGCCAATCACAATTCCCCAGACTTACTACTGAGGCGCACGGTCAGCAGAAATACCCGGATAAGATTGAATAGCCTCATGCGGAACGCTCAGGAAGCGCATTTATTTTCCGATGCAGAAGGCAGAGAAAATTTCACCAAGTAAATCATCTGCCGTAAATTCACCGGTAATAGTAGATAACGCCTGTTGAGCGAGACGCAGTTCTTCAGCGAGTAATTCAAGTGTATTGCCTTCGTCCAGCAGGTTAGTAGCGGTTTGCAGATGCCGACTGGCGTTGACCAATGCCTGTAAATGCCTTTGCCGTGCCATGTAGAGCCCTTCACCGGCAACATTGCCTTGCCAACCGATTGTCTGGAGTAATGCGTCTGTCAGCAGATCAACGCCTTCACCATTTTTAGCCGACAAGTGGATGACTAGCCCATATTCATTTTCAGCCGCACGAGGAGTTTCGGCTGTTAAATCAATTTTATTGTAAATCATCAATACCGGCAGCTCCTGCGGAAGCTCAGCCAGAATATTTCGCTCTGCTGCAGTTATTCCCTGACGGCTGTCCAGCACCAACAACACGAGCCCCGCCTGCCTCGCTGCCGCATGGGTACGGGCAATCCCTTGTTGCTCAATGATATCACTGGTTTCTCTGAGGCCAGCGGTATCAACCAGATGCAGCGGGATTCCTTTAATTTCAATCGATTGGCGAATGGTATCACGTGTGGTGCCGGGAAATTCGGTCACAATGGCGACATCCTCACGTGCCAGTTGATTCAGCAAGCTGGATTTGCCAACATTGGGCTGACCGACCAGCACGATATTGATACCAGACTGCAATAACGCGCCCTGGCGGGATGCGATCAATACACGCGCCAGCTGTTGTTGAATAGCCTGTAATTGTTCCCTGGCCTGCGCAGACTGCAAAAAATCCAGCTCTTCTTCGGGAAAATCGAGTGTCGCTTCCACCAGAACTCGCAGCGCAGTCAGCGCTTGCACCAATTGGGCAATAGTTGCTGAAAATTCCCCATTCAGGGAACGTATCGCACAGCGAGCGGCATCAACAGTGCTGGCTTCGATCAGATCAGCTACACTTTCCGCCTGCAGTAGATCGATTTTGTCGGCTAGAAAAGCGCGCAATGTAAATTCTCCAGGCTCAGCAAGACGCGCACCAAGCTGCAGACAGCGTGTTAACAGGAGATTCATAATGACCGGCCCGCCATGCCCCTGGAGTTCGAGCACATCTTCGCCCGTATAGGAGTGTGGAGCGGGAAAATACAGCAGAATTCCCTGGTCAAGCACTTGTCCGTCTTCGTCAAGAAAACTTCCAAACTCTGCACGGCGTGGTTCTGGCAGTTTCCCCAGGATAGCTTTCGCCAGTGGCTGCAGATTTTTCCCGGAAATACGGATAATGCCAACACCGCCCCTACCAGGCGGAGTGGCAATTGCTGCAATGATGTCCTGATTGTTCGAACAGTTAGCAGGCATAGATAGACTACCTGCCAGAGTCCACGACAATCAGGCGGAATTGATTATTTTTCCTTGCTTTTATTGGTATTTCCGGTCGATACAGCCGGTTTGTCATACATGCGGGTAATTTGCCATTGTTGAGCAATTGACAAGACATTACTGACCAGCGAATACAGCACCAAGCCTGCCGGAAAGAAAAAGAAGAAAATACTGAAGGCGACTGGCATGATCTGCATGACACGCGCCTGAATGGGATCTGTTGGTGTCGGGTTCAGCTTGGTCTGCACAAACATCGAAATCCCCATCAGAACTGGCAACACATAATACGGATCGGGAGTGGATAAATCGTTAATCCATAACGCAAAAGGTGCGTAACGCAACTCCACTGCAGCCAACAGCGTCCAGAATAGCGCAATAAAAACGGGAGCCTGCACTAAAATTGGCAAGCAACCACCAAGAGGATTAATTTTTTCTTCCCTGTAGAAATCCATCATTGCCTGGTGCATACGCTGACGATCACCTTTATATTGATCCTGAATCCGTTTCAGCTTGGGTGTCACCTGACGAAGCTTGGCCATTGAGCGATAGCCTGCGGCAGACAGAGGGAAGAACAGAAGCTTAACAGTGACGGTTAACAGAATAATTGCCAACCCCCAGTTATCAACCAGTGAATGATAAAAAGACAGTAACCAGAATAAGGGAACGGCGATAATCGTCAACCAGCCATAATCAACTGTAAACTCCAGACCAGGAGCAAGTTTTGCCAGATTATCCTGCTCCTGCGGACCAGCATAAAGCTGTATGGAAGATGTTCTCGCACCGCCCGGAGCAATTTCGTCAACGGGAAGAATAATTCCCGTTGTATAGAGATTTTCATTTTGCCGTTTGGCAAAAAACTCACGTGGCTGGCCCTGCTCTGGTAACCATGCAGACAAGAAATAATGCTCAAGCATGGCAATCCAGCCATTATCCGCATTAGTCGGATAATCGACACTGTTGCTATTCATATCCGAGAAAGGAATTTTCCTGAATTTTTCTACCTCGGTATAAACTGCTGCACCGGTATAGGAATGATCCATCAATGTGTTACTTGTGGGCGGAATGCTATCGCGCAGCATTTGATAATACGCAAATGGACGTACCGTATTCTCGCCGGTATTTTTTATTTCAAAACTGACGTCAATTACATAGCTGCCTCGACGGAAGGTATAAATCTTGGTTACTTCAACATGATCTGTTTCGTCAGCCAGCAAACGGATAGTGATTTCGTTTTCACTTCCAACCATTTCATATTGCCGCTTGGTGGATTCTGGCCGGTAAACTGTTTTATGGTTGGGCAACCCGTCTCCAATCAATCCGGCTTGTGCAACATAAATACGAGATGCCTGGCTTTGCAGCAGAGCGTAAGGCGTATCCTTATCTTCGGTCGAAGGATGCTTCAATAACTCCAGGCGCCGCAAATCTCCGCCAACCGTATCAATCTCAGCGACCACCATATCGGTTACCACCCTAATCTGCTCACCGGTTGACAGTAGCCGTGGGGTTACTATATCCCTGGCATCTGCATTTGCAGGAATCTGACCACTGCCCATTGCCGAGCTGGATTCAGTTAATGAATCGCCGGGAACGGGCAAATCGGGATCAACCTGGCTAGTCTCATCCGAACCAGCAGCCACGTTGATTTGCTCAAAACGCGCCTGCTCGTTAATCCATGCTTCCCATAAAAAAAGCAGCGAGGTTGAAAAAATGACGAAAAGTACGATTCTTTTAGCATCCATTTTTGATCTGATATCTGAATATTAATAATACTGCTGCTTGTTCGAGTAGAGATACTTTTGCTTGATAGCAGAAGGACTGATGAGTCTCAAGGAAGCGGATCGTAACCACCCGGATTCCAAGGATGGCAACGAAATATTCGTTTGATACTGAGCCATATGCCCGTCACCACACCATATCTCGCCAAGGCTTCCTGCGCATAATTTGAGCAGGTTGGATAAAACCGGCAGGAAGGTGGCGTCAGAGGGCTAAAACCAATCTGATAGCATTTAATAAGGTTAATCAATAATTGCCGCATTTTTTTTAAGATACCTTTCAGCCCTTGCCAGCAACGCTAATGCTTCAGAACGAATACTAAAACGATCCATAGCAGCATCAACGGGATTTCTTAGCTGCATCACACAGTCCAGCCCGATAATCGTTTGTTGTTGTAAACGAAAAACCTCCCGGGCAGTGCGCTTGATTCGATTCCGTCTAATTGCCTTATGTTCAATTCGCTTAGCAACGATCAAGCCAAGCCGCGCAAAACCAAAATGGTTAGGTTTAACGTGCAACCTAAGATAGCTCCCCGTAAAAGCCACCCTATTTTGTAACACAGACCGGAATTCCTCAGCCCGCCGCAATCGCTGCGATTGCGGCAATTTACGCAGAGCAGCCGGTATTGTTACTGACTGCAACACATACAGAAATTTGTCAGCATATAAACCTAAAGTTCCCTTAACAGGTTATACGCTTAACCGCACTCTGCCCTTGGCTCTGCGTGCACTGATGATTGCCCGGCCACTTTTTGTGCGCATGCGGACACGAAAGCCATGCGTACGTTTTCTACGAGTAACAGATGGTTGATAGGTACGTTTCATTTTCAGAATTTAAGTTGTTAACGCTACTAAATATTCAATTTTTTAGCGACACGCTTGCTACGTTTATAGCGAATCAAGCTTACCGCACACATTTTGAACTGCGCATTATAGCCTAATATGAAGGGGGCTTCTAAAAATTCAGGGTTCCAAGTATGACGTGCGGGGCGATTCACTGCCTGTGCGGCAGCGAACCTAACGATGCTGGACGCCAGAACCTACAGCAATTTCTAAGCTGCCTGTGCGGCAGCGAACAGAAAACAGGGGGCTAAATAATGGAAGTACAATTTCTAAGCTGCCTGTGCGGCAGCGAACTGTATTTTTTTTGCTCTCCTTTGTTAAAGTAATTTCTAAGCTGCCTGTGCGGCAGCGAACTAGAAATCAAGTTGCTAACTCTAAAATTAGCATTTCTAAGCTGCCTGTGCGGCAGCGAACTGAAAGACAAGGCGGCGGAGTTACTAAAACGTTTTCTAAGCTGCCTGTGCGGCAGCGAACACGTATACGCTGCGCGGTTTCGTATGCAAAACTTTCTAAGCTGCCTGTGCGGCAGCGAACGCGGGGTTATACGCTATAGAATAACCGCAACTTTTCTAAGCTGCCTGTGCGGCAGCGAACTGCTGGCAATAAGAGAGAGCCTAGATACTTTTTTTCTAAGCTGCCTGTGCGGCAGCGAACTGTCCGGCGGGAATGGAATAGCGAAAAGAGCATTTCTAAGCTGCCTGTGCGGCAGCGAACCATTTTGTTTTTGAGTTGCTGCTCAAGTAAGCTTTCTAAGCTGCCTGTGCGGCAGCGAACTACGTGTTTTCGATGTCTGCATCATCGATTTTTTTCTAAGCTGCCTGTGCGGCAGCGAACGTCGGCGTCCGCAGCGATGACCGCGTGTATGATTTCTAAGCTGCCTGTGCGGCAGCGAACCGCGCAGCGCCCGGCTGACGTTCTGCGAGTCTTTTCTAAGCTGCCTGTGCGGCAGCGAACTTGGCTTTTTGCGCAGGGTAGCAAGGGTGAAATTTCTAAGCTGCCTGTGCGGCAGCGAACACAGGGGTGTGCACGAACTGGCATCTATACTGTTTCTAAGCTGCCTGTGCGGCAGCGAACAAAAGGCAGAGAGTGGGAAAACAAAGTACAGATTTCTAAGCTGCCTGTGCGGCAGCGAACTGCTCAAAACGTTGAATATAGTGAGGTTGATTTTTCTAAGCTGCCTGTGCGGCAGCGAACATGCTGCCGGCGTAGGCGTGGCGCTCGACGTTTTTCTAAGCTGCCTGTGCGGCAGCGAACGGATTCGAGAAGGATTGCAGCGTCGAGCAAATTTTCTAAGCTGCCTGTGCGGCAGCGAACAGCATAATTTATTGCTTTTTTAGCATCGACCTTTTCTAAGCTGCCTGTGCGGCAGCGAACGTTTTTGCTGATCCTTTGCATCCAGCGATCCAGTTTCTAAGCTGCCTGTGCGGCAGCGAACAGCTTATATCGCCATAAACTTTTATGTTGTCATTTCTAAGCTGCCTGTGCGGCAGCGAACTCAACCGGGGTAATTACTTCGCCGTTTATTCCTTTCTAAGCTGCCTGTGCGGCAGCGAACAAACGAGTTGTCGATCATCGAGTCGATCGGGTTTTCTAAGCTGCCTGTGCGGCAGCGAACAAATGCCGATAGTCTGCATAAATAGACCTAATATTTCTAAGCTGCCTGTGCGGCAGCGAACCTTACTGCTGCGCAATCATACAATCGCCTCTTTTTCTAAGCTGCCTGTGCGGCAGCGAACCTATTGAGCTTGGTAATGACACCATCATTGATTTTCTAAGCTGCCTGTGCGGCAGCGAACTGCTGATAGCAAGATATCTTCTGAGGTTTTCTTTTCTAAGCTGCCTGTGCGGCAGCGAACTACACAGTGTAGGTGACGTAGTAGAGCACGAATTTCTAAGCTGCCTGTGCGGCAGCGAACATAGCCCATTGCCTGTGTGTCATGGCGTTGGCATTTCTAAGCTGCCTGTGCGGCAGCGAACAACACAATCACGCGGCGCACGGTCTTGCGCTTTTTCTAAGCTGCCTGTGCGGCAGCGAACGTGTACTCAAACCACATGAAGAGCTTGTGAAATTTCTAAGCTGCCTGTGCGGCAGCGAACCAGCCGCGGGCAATATAACTGACAATATATCATTTCTAAGCTGCCTGTGCGGCAGCGAACCCCGAGCTTTTTTTTCTCTTTCATCTCATGAATTTCTAAGCTGCCTGTGCGGCAGCGAACGTGTACAAAAAACATTTAGCGCTCCAGCTTCTTTTCTAAGCTGCCTGTGCGGCAGCGAACAAATAATTTTCGCAGCTCGCATAAAAGATAGCTTTCTAAGCTGCCTGTGCGGCAGCGAACCATGACCGCAAAACGTTATGACTGTTGACCCATTTCTAAGCTGCCTGTGCGGCAGCGAACGCAAACTGGTGATACTGTTGTTACGAATGCCATTTCTAAGCTGCCTGTGCGGCAGCGAACAACAATAACCTGCTGTTCAATCTGACGGTTCAGTTTCTAAGCTGCCTGTGCGGCAGCGAACAAGAAATCATTAATCGCATCCAGCGCACCATTTTTCTAAGCTGCCTGTGCGGCAGCGAACCTCCGGTGCAGCAGAGGAAATGCTGGTGTAGATTTCTAAGCTGCCTGTGCGGCAGCGAACATGCAGGCACAGGAGTGGCTAGGCCACTTCCATTTCTAAGCTGCCTGTGCGGCAGCGAACACCGATCCCTGCAGTTTCTCCAGCGGATTATCTTTCTAAGCTGCCTGTGCGGCAGCGAACTGTTCGCCGCGATCCCAGATTGAGCGGTATTTTTTCTAAGCTGCCTGTGCGGCAGCGAACCGGACACAATATAACACCGGTTAATCTTTAAATTTCTAAGCTGCCTGTGCGGCAGCGAACGCTGTAGGGGCGCTGGCACGAGTTGGGTTGGTTTTCTAAGCTGCCTGTGCGGCAGCGAACGAAGTTAACAATGCCGTTTTTCAGCCTGATGCTTTCTAAGCTGCCTGTGCGGCAGCGAACGAGCCCGTGAGCCGGAGGGCGGAAGCCGTAGCTTTCTAAGCTGCCTGTGCGGCAGCGAACATTACAACAGCAAGACGTAGAGAGTAGCTTATTTTCTAAGCTGCCTGTGCGGCAGCGAACATGTATAAGAGCCGCGCAAGAAATCCCATTCATTTCTAAGCTGCCTGTGCGGCAGCGAACTCTGAGGCCAGCGTACAGCTTGTCGTATAGATTTTCTAAGCTGCCTGTGCGGCAGCGAACAGCTACACGAAAAGCGCCTCGACAAGCATGAATTTCTAAGCTGCCTGTGCGGCAGCGAACGTGCGCAGTCCTTTGCCGAAATTGTAGTTATCTTTCTAAGCTGCCTGTGCGGCAGCGAACCCATAAATTCTCCAGGGGGGGCGCGGGCAATATTTCTAAGCTGCCTGTGCGGCAGCGAACATCCGGCGGTATTGCCATCAAGCACCGGTTATGTTTCTAAGCTGCCTGTGCGGCAGCGAACTTAGCGATACATTACAAATAGCCATTTGTAACATATGGTTACATCATTCTAACGCAAAAAAACCAAAATAATCGGGCTGCTTTGTAACCAATTGATAACTATGACTTGTTAAAGAGCCAGAAAAAATTTGGTAATCTGTTTGCTATTTCAGGTAATCCGTCAGCATCACTTTGCTCCATTCCGCCAGTGGTTGCTTGGCAATCTCTAGCTGGCCATGGCGCAAAACGGCGATCTGCTGGAAAGGATCATCTGCACGGGAATTGTCGAGGATATACACGTAATCACACAGTGACAGCGCTTGCTGAATGTGCGTCAGGGTTCTGGGTATTCTGCTGTTGACTTTCTCAGCCGGGACATGATGCCCTCCCTCGATGACCCGTTGGGCAATCCGCGCATGGTTGAGTGCAATATTTCCCAAATGAATAAACACTAAAATGATTTCATAACCCATCACCTTTGCTTGGGCGATGAAGTCAATTTTTGATGGATGCGAGAATACTGTTTCAAAGCAGAAGGTACGCCCTTCCTGCAGGAGTTGTGCGCGAATCTCACCTGCGATCATCGCTGCTTCGTAGCTACGTGCTTCAGACTCATCAGGAAATAATTGCCTGGCGAGCAGATCAGCGTTCACAAAGGGCATTCCTTTCGGCTCCAAATACATGCGGTAAAACGTACTTTTACCTGCACCATTACCGCCCGCAAGTAGCCATAACTGCTGCTTCTCCATCAGGATGATTCGTCAGTTTTAACAAAAAACTGGCCATGCTCGAATTTCCCCACCTTGATTTCGCCGTTCGCGCTGATTTGCTCCAACATACCTGGGAAAGCTAATGAAACCTGATACCTAGCCGGACTGGATGTAACCGCCTGTGCCAATGCGCCGCTTGCACGGCTCTGCTCCAGTACTTGAAATACCGCACTCGGGATGACAGGCTGCCCCATTACTAGCTCAACACGGATATTTGCCAATCCCGCTGAGACCAACAATAGATCATCTGGCTTCAGGAACGCACCAACGCTATGCCCTATTTCCGCCCAATACTCAATCTGCTCTGCCGCGCTCCGGTGATGGCGCTTACCGGCCAGTGTCGCTGCCTGCATCAATTCTTCTTGCAATCGTATAGGCGATATCGCTTTTGCCATAATTCTTTCACTCTACCAAACAACAAAAATATTGTAGCATTCTGCTACATTTTTCCAGCAATTTTGAAGAAATAAAAAAACCAAACTCAAAACTCAGGGACTGTTGTACTCGCGCTTAATCCATAGCTGCTATAGGCCGATCCCGCTGGCTCTATCACCCTATTTTTTTTGATCCACAAACAAAATTCCTGCCCACTGCTCAGGCTTTTTTGGCGAATGAATGGTAATGGAATACATTTGTTGGACATCTCGCCATAGCGTACCAAAGCTGTACCATAATCAACCCCATGCCTACGCGCATAACGCCGCGCCAGCCGCTCTGCGTTTATCTTTGGTTGATAGCGTTGGTATATTGCATAGCCTATTATTTTCACCGGCACGGAACGAATGCTGGTGCAATGCACATAATCACTCAAGCGAAACAACCACTTTGGAGTATCAAACCGGGCAAGTGTAGCTTCATCCTGAGCAAACAACCGTAACTTATCACCAAGCACGCTATATTTTTCACCAATGACGTATTCAGGAAATGAAACGCCAATCGGTACTCGCTTCTGGTCATCCTGCATTTCGACCAGACCAAGATGGATCTGTTGGAAGACTTTTGACCAGAGGCTGAACAAATTAATGTTTAAATTGGGCAATAAGGTTATTTCAATGTAATGTTTCATAATTTATCCCTATATTCTAAGGCCATCGACATACGCCAACCCTTTTTTGCCCATATAAAAGCTTGAAACACCTGCGGCTTCTATCATGTCTCTGAGCTGTATAGCTTTTTCTTGAGAAATGTCCAAATAAATTTCGAGTATGCCATTGGCTTTAGTTAGCAGTGAAGTCACTTCGCCCTCACCTTTGCGCTTTTCTTTTAACAGATAGGGATTACCCCAAATTGGTTTTTTACTGCCGGTGGTAAAACGATCCATGAAATCCTTGGGCGTAAACCCTCGTTTTGAAATGCCGCTGATCCCGCCACTTTTTGTCAAAGCATTAGATAAATCGAAGCGCTGATTTAATCTTGAAATCTGTAAATACAAAGCTGAACAATAAAACATGATTGGCTTAATCATACCCTTGGCGTCTATGTATTCAGCATCGAGAAACTTGGTTTGTAGTTCTGCCAACGCATTCTCAACAACCCCAATTACTTCCATTGCTTTCAGTTTGTTTAATTGCTCTAACTGATCAAGAACACCTAAAGGGTCAAACGTTTTTGTATTCTCAACTACAAAATCAGGCTTTACGATGAACTGGCATACATCTTCAAAATCCAAAGTCAGTATCCCCCAAAAAGCATCTGAATAATCAGAGCTAAAAATAGGGTCATTGCTTTTGATCATGCCAGTGAAAGAATTTTGATCGGTACTCCCCGTTATGTTACGAATGTATACAATTTCCTTATTGATGGGTTTGGATCGATCATGAATATTTTCAAAGGTAATTTTGCCTTCTAATTCTGCAAAAAAATAGCTTGGGCATTTTTTGGCTTGATACAATTTTCGTTGATCACCAATCAGTCTATTTAAGACGCCCATCACCGTATCATGACTGATTGCTCGTTGAATAAAATTGGGAAATTTACCATCACTATTCCGTTTAGATAGATTTGTCATAGAACCAATAAACCCACGTCCACCCTTGGGTAATGACTCATTATTAGAGCCATCCAAAAATGAATTTTGCCAAGCCGCTTCGTATTTAATCGTAATACGCATAACTAACCTCTATTTAGCGTAGAAGTAAACAGCGTAGTTCGCTTCTGGGGTCTCTGATATGTCACTCTCGGAGCGTTTTATACGCATCATTTTATGGCTGTCGTTATAGTCCACGAGCACACTATCCGCGTACATATAGCCTTTGGCCTGGCGAATGCTTAATTCGTCAATCATGCGGAGGGTTTCTTGAATCAAAATATCAATGGCTTCGTTATCCAATAAAATGCCGACTTCTCCCTCTTCAAATATAGTGCCACCGCGAACATAGTTTTTATTGAAAATAGCTTTTGGATTACGGGCAGAGTCAAGGCTTTTGATAAAGTTTTGCACAGCTTCGGCGATTTTTTCACCTTCACCCTCTTTAATAGTCATGGAAGCGCGATCAAACTTTTTATCCAACGAAATAAATTGTAGTTGCTCAATGCTGATAGAACCATATGCAAGATATTGGGTTTCACCAAAAGTAGTTTTGGAAAAAAAGGAGTTGCTGGCTACATCATCACCTTTATCATCTTTACCTTTTTCTTTTGAGCCGGAACGCCCCATTTGCTCAAAATTGCCATTGCCCAATTGGTCAACAAAATCTTCCAGCAGTAATGGGCTTGTGCGTTTGCACTGGCTTGAAGGCACAACATAACCACGTATCAAACCCGTAATTGAAGCCAACACGTTTTGTAGGTTTTTATCTTTGGCATAGTGCAAATCAAATGCTTGATCTCTAAATAAATGATGTCGGATGCAATTCTGGCTGATATACATGGGGGTTTCTTTAAAATCTATATCAGCAGCCTGCTTTTTGTATTTATAGCCCGTTTCCTCTTTTATCTTGCCGGTTAAGTTGCTGTATCCCCTAAGTTTTGGCAGCGTATGGTTATCTACTGTCTTGCCATCATCGCCTGCAAGTGTTGTCGGTCCATTCCAGTTGACTACTCCATGACCCAGCGCAACCACTTTAAAATCCACGCTTTTAATGCCGGTTATTTTTTGCATACATCATTCCTCACTTGAATTAAGTTGCTTGATTGAAATTGCACCGATTGGCTGTTTGTCGCACACGGCATAGTAAATAGCATGGCTATGCCGTGCGCTTTCTCCCCCAACCCGAATTAAATCATTAGACGTATAACTCAGGTAAATGGGAAATTCCGGGTCTCTTGCTTCATTGAGCAAAATAAAGTCTTTGTAGGCTTTGGTACCACCCATAATGTTATGGTGTTTAGTTTTCATGTAGGCCAGCAAGTTTTTATCGCTGTCACCATAACCTTCGATTTCATCCTTGGAAGCCGTCAGATTATCAAAGTCATCCCGTTCATTGATTGGTGTTTGGTAAGCGTATTGATCGAGAAATTTTGGTTGATTGGGTTCATTGACATCGCATACCGCCATTTGCACAAAGCGGTTTTCTCCACGCAAGGAGTTCTTGCTGATTTTGGCTCGGCCTTTCGGCAACGCTTTTTTGGGTGGAATAGTGATGGGATCAATTACTTTCTGATTAATTAAATTCACACTTGCCTTAAGGAACCTCTGATTAATTCCCCGCAAGTAATATAATTCTGCATCAAACTTTTTCGAGAAGCTCTTCATGAAACCTTACCAACAGATGAGTTTTGCTGATGCCGAATACGCCAATAAGGGCAAAGTCACGCGCCGCGAGAAGTTTCTCGATCAACTTGATGGATTATTGCCTTGGCAGGCTATGATTGATGTTATTGAACCACACTATGCGCCAGGCAATGGGCGTGGCCGCAAACCATTTGCCTTGGAATTGATGCTGCGCGCGCATGTTGCGCAAATTATCTACAACTATTCCGATCCGGGCATGGAAGATGCGCTGTATGAGATTGAATCACTGCGCCGTTTTTGCGGCATTCGTCTGGAAGCCGTGCCGGATGAAAGCACCATTTTGCAATTTCGGCATTTACTGGAAAACACGGGTTAATGGATCAGATCTTCCAGGTCATCAACCAAACGCTGGGTGAGCGTGGGTTGTTCTTGAAAGCCGGCACCATCGTCGATGCCAGCCTGATTGCCGCGCCGACTTCAACCAAAAATAAGAGCCGGTCGCGTGATCCAGAAATGCATTCCAGCAAAAAGGGCAATCAATGGTTTTTCGGCAGCAAGTTTCATATCGGCGTCGATCATGAAACCGGGTTGGTGCATACGCTCAAAGTAACCTCGGGGCATGTCAGCGACGTTGCCGAAGCCGCCGCCCTGCTGCATGGCGAGGAACAGTTTGTTCATGGCGATGCCGGATATCAGGGGCTGGATAAACGCCCGGAGATGCCGGCGGAAAGCCCTCCAGCCTGCGTGATCGCGGTGCGTCCGGGCAAACTGGCCAGGCTCACGAAAGACGATTCCGGGGCGGCTCAACTACTGCGCGGTGCCGCCCGTGAGCTGGCGAAACGCCGCGCCAAAGTCGAACACGTGTTTCGGGATATCAAAATCCGCTTTGGGTATGCTAAAAATCGCTATCGCGGCCTGGCCAAAAATGCGGCCCGTTTGACCTTCCTGACAGCCATTGCCAACGTCATCCGTGGTGATGCTTATGAACGTCGATGTCTTGTTGCGTCTGAAATTTGAAAACAAGCCAGTAAATGAGCTTGTTTCCAGAGAGGAACGGCTGTTTTCATAAAAATCAGCGTCACTATTTGAAGTAGTGGTCAGTTTTTGAGTGACTGCCGTTCAGAATGTTTGTTTTTCAGAGGTTCCTTAAGCGATGAAGTTAGGTCGGATGCTATGAATTTTTGACCGTTATCAGATTGATAGAACCGTTCATATAACTTGTATAACTGCGGCAATGTAAAAGATTGATCATTCAACTCGGCTTTTATAAATTGATACCAAGCTTTTGTAGAACCAAAAGTGTACATGCGCGATAAAAACCGGGCAGCGGTTCCTGTACCTTTGCCTTGATCAATAGCTTCAGGAACCGCGATACAGTGAACATTGACCTCCTTATTCACACCAAAACGATCTTGCCGGCCTAAGCGCTGCAAACAATTCTCTGCATTGGTGATTTCTGCGACCATGTGATCACAGGTAATATTCAGGGAGGCTTGAACAATTGGTCCGCTGCGTAAAACATTAAATTTGAGCGTGCCGTCTTTTTTGAACGACTCATAAACTTCTTCAAACCATTTCTGCTTATCACTTTTTTTAAACCTGGAATGCAATAACACTGCGTTTTCTTGGTGCTGATTGCGAATAAAGCTTTTTTGCGCAGTTATAGCTGTGTTGCTAATAACGATGGTGTTGGATTGATACGATTGATACAGTGGATTAGTGTCGTCTTGCTTAGTTTCATCAAATACCTTGAACTCAATACGGTAGCGGCTTGGATTAAATGAAGGCATAGCAACAATATCTTCTGGATCGATTTGCAATACTTGCTTCAGATAAAAATAATATGGTGTGGCCGAAACCAATAAGGTGTTAGCTAATTGCTCCTGCTGTTGTTTACAAGCTATCAACTCAGCAAATAGCAAATTAAAAGCGGGCATATTGATATATTCATGAAACTCATCAAACACCACATGTGCGTTCAAAAAATTAATTAAAGTATTAACTCTGCCGTGGGTAATGATGGCGCTAAATATTTGATCAATCGTGGTAATAATGATATTACCTGAGAAATATTCATCTTCAGGAGTGAGTTTTCCCCACTGGTTGGTAAATTTAAATTCTCCGGTATTAATTTCTATCTGCGCACTTGGAAGCAGCTCTTCAAAATAATCTTTAGATATTAAGTCATCAAATATGCCTTGGCAGACTTGCACCCGCGGACAAATCCAAATTAGTTGCTGAGCATTTTTCAATTTAGCCCATTCCAATGCGATTTTGGTTTTGCCACAACCCGCCGGTCCTGCAAGCACAGCAACGCCCCGTGCGGCAGTTAGCTGGTTTGCAACTTCATTTTGTTTCTTGCTGCGTTCGCTGGCTGGAAATTTCGTTAAACAGGTTTCAATATGTGAGCAAAGCGACGATTCCAATAATAGAAGTTCATCTGTTAGTGAATTGAACGAGCTATTTTTAATATGTGCGTGTAAATCTGATGGAGTAAGTGCTGATACCCAGCGATCCGCCGAAATAACGCAGGCACGCATGACGTTATTGTCAGCATTATGCTGAATTTGTGAGGGGTATTTCTCAATACTGTCCTGAGCATCATATTTCTTATAATACGGTAACAGTGACTCATCTAATGTTTTGATAATGTCTAAATCAACTTCTTCATTGAAGATTTTTGAAATTACTGATTCTTCCACCGTCCGATACTTTGCATCGAGCGTGCATAAGCTTTTCAATAATTGAATTACTTTTGCTAAAAATTCAGTGAATGTTAGGTCTTTTAGGTTGCCATTCAATTTTTTGTAAATGTCGCCATAATTTACAAAATCTTTTTCTTTACGAAATGGTTTGGCGTGGTGCCAATAAATAACATGTTTAATGGATTTTTTGTTATCTGTATTGATCTGTTTTAGCGCAATGTGATCGAGTAAATGGTAAAGCAGTACTGAAACTTCATTGTGGCGAGGATGTTTGTCAAAACTAAATTTTGTATCGTCAATATGCTGCCCATCTTCTGCTACAAAGCCCTTTTTCTTTGGATTCCTCACCCAATCCTGAAAGCATGGGTCAATTTTTCCTAGATCATGCAAACACCCCGCCACAAAAGTAGCGGTTGATTGCTTTGCATGATTCGGCATCAGTCGTTTGTACAGTTGTTCCGCAACATAGCCAACGGCAAATAAATGTTCAGTTAATGGTTGCAAATGAGTATTGGCATACAAAAAATCGGGATTGGGTTTATCGCTTGGTATATCCATGATTAATTCTTTAAAAGTGGTGTTTACGGGTACGATGCCTTGTGGATTAAATTGATCTCGATTCCCCACAATCCAAACTAGCTCACTTCGGCTTCTGGAGCGTATCCAGTGACAGGCAACGGCGGTATTTTTGGTGGCGGTTTTTCTTAATAAAGTTTTGACGGCGATCAAACCGTCTTCAGTAATTACGGCTTGCCAGGTACGGCTGCCGATGCGGTTGGCAAAAGCATCCAGTACCCGGCGAGTTCTGGTCAATGCCTTTTTCTCACACTCGGATACGAAAGTGACCATCATATTGCACCACCTTGCAAACTGACCTGTTTGACGGTATCAAACATAAAATCCAGCGCCTTATGTTCGGTAAATTTCTGCAAGCATTGTTGTCGAAATTCCTGTTCAGTCATTTTTTCCTTAGCGGAAATAAAGGCCCATGGCAGAATTAAAGCATCTTTAACCAAGTCCGCCACATCAAACACCAAAGCGCCGCGCCGGGTTTTTCCGTGCATGACGGCAAAACCATGAGGTATGCCCAATACCCAGAGTGTACTGGCTGCCAGACCATAGGCCAGGTAATTGCCGTGATTGAGAAACAGGTTTGCGCTATCCGTATTGTTATAGTTGCGGACAAAATCTTTTTGCTGGGTGCGGCTGACAGCAGCTTTATAGAGGTTTTTGGTTAGCTGGGCTTCAATCAGTAATAATTCGGTGACATTGCTCGCTTGCTCTACTTTGCTTGAGAACCCCGAGAATGCTCGCGTGACGTCCTGGTCGTCGATAAGGAAGCCTTCATTCTTCATATCTCTGTCCTTGCTCCATACACTTTGCAAGTAATTGATGCGCAGGAGCTGGAAGTGTTTGGCTACCTGCAAACGTTTTTCCGCCTCGAACCAGAAGGACAGCCACCCTTGCACATATTCGGTGGGCCGGTATTCGCTTTGCGGCGTAAGCCATTCGATTTCACTGGCTGCCAGCAGTGGCGTGCCACCGCCGCCGCTGAAACCGATCAAAACACCCGCCGATGCAAGCATGCGTACTGCGGCCTGGGTGATAGAGGTGCCGGTGCCCAATAAAATGACGGTGGTATTGGCTATCGGGATATTCCAGTAGAGCTGCTCATCTTTAGCTTCTGTTAAATAGAGAACGCGGCCATCTTTTTGCATGACACGGCATTTTTCCAGGTAATAAATGTTAGCCCGTTTGGAGTGCAGAATTGCTTTTAAGTCAGTCAATTGATCCATTTGAATATGTTTTCTCAATATCAGTAAACTGTAATAAACGGCTTTATCTGCATAACATTCACTGCAAATGCCAACGCAGCCCAAATATCTTCCTGTGTGATACGCGGATAACTCTCTATGATCTCCGTTATGCTTCATCTAGTTGGCGGCAAGGTGATCAAGAATCAGCTCGACCGAAATTCGAGTTCCAGAAATAGTCAGTTGTCCCAGACAAAATCTATGGGTTCGTGGTAATTCGATCCCAAGGATTATTGCCTTTTTTTCAACCGTGCAATCAAAGCCGATATTTCTTCTCCGAGATCCAGCAGTTACGGCCAAAGCAATTCGCTCTGGTAATGCCGGAATCTGGCCACGGATGAAGTTTGCAAGGTTTTCTATTTTGCCCGGTAAGGCTTGGCGTGCGCTGTTGCAGGCAGGAAAAGCCCGTTGATCAGTGCCGTGATTGATTTAGGGCTATGCGCGTCGAGACATGCTGCTTCCCATTCGGAATAATTTACAGGCTTGCGTTATTCCGAAGTCACAGGCTCAAAAACTGAGTCTGTGAATTTATTTTTCAGGCTTGCTTAAACCCAGTCGCTCGCGCAGTTCGTCGAGAATGGATGGGTCGGTCGGCAAATTGGAGTCTACATTTCTTAACTCAAAATCGCGTAGCAGCGCTTCGACTTTTTCCCGACCATCTTTGGTTTTGATGGCTTGTAGCGGTGTTTTACCGTTCAGGGCGGGCAGTTTTGCATGCGGCCACTGGCTGTAATGTTCGCGCATGAATTCCATAATTGCTTCCCGTACTTCCGGGCGATTGTTCAGTTCTTCCTGTTCTTGCCGCCGTTGCCTGGTTTGGGCGCTTTCGCTTTCGCCTTCGTCCTGCATGTGTGCCAGCATAGCCTGCGGCGACTCGATGACACTGGTTTTGTAGCGGGCTTCAGGTAGTAATTTTTTGATTTGTTTCTGGAGTTGTTGCGCTCGTTTGTCGGAATTGACTTCGACGGTGAGCTGGCGGTCGTTGATCCGGATTTGGCCGAGGATGGTGTTATCCCAGGATTTGTGTTTCGCATTGCCCTTCTTCAGCCACGGAAATTCGATACGGCGTAGCTCGCCTGCGGCGTTAAACTCGGCGTCTTCCAGAAGTTCGTCTTCGGTGCTGTTGATACAAAGCTGTTTGAGCGCGCTGAAAGCGGCTTGCGGGGAGGGTATGTCGTAAATAAGTTTTTGAAATTCTACCGCATCGCCATCGGTATTGCGCAATGACGGCATGGGGGGGTTGAATAACCGGTCATAGATTTCATGATAAATCGCGAGCATTGCATGTTCATATTTTCCGAGCAATGCGTGCGACGGCGGATTCTCCAATGCGCATAATTCTTTCCGCAGCTCCAGAATGGCAAGTTTCTCTGCGGGTGGAAGAAAGAAAGCGCCATTGGCTTCCAGTATGGCGACATGATCCACTTTGACAAGTTTGCCAAATATGATTTGTCCAGCTTGCGCCTGGGCTGACCCGGAATGCTCGGTGGCATAACATTCTTCGCCGGTCAGAATGTCGCGCAGCATGAACCCATCACCGGGGCGCACCGAAACAATGTCGAAATAACTGAATGGCGCTGTGCAGCATTGTTCGATGTAGCGTTTCAGGAGCGGATCGAGTTGCGGACCATGCTTGCCGAGAAATGCTTCTCCGGTTGTTTTTTTACGCGGAACGCCTGTATCGTGGATTGAATAATCCGGGTGCCAGTTAAAAAAGAACCAGGGCATGAATAACTGCATGTGCGGCGTGTCTGGAGAAAAATCCTCTTCACGCCATAACGTGAAATCTCCCCATGCTTCCAGCAAGGCACCCTCGCCCCAATGGTTTTGCGAAAATTTCAGCAGTCTTTCAGGCAGTCCCTCAATTACCTGGCGTATTCGATGCCATAAAAAATCTTCGGCTTGCTGCGCTTCCCGGGCTTGCAGGCAACACTGTTTGTATTTCTTTCCGCTGCCGCAAGGGCAGGGATCGTTACGTCCGAATTTCA
Organism: Nitrosomonas sp.; assembly: GCA_016703745.1. Taxonomy (NCBI): domain Bacteria; kingdom Pseudomonadati; phylum Pseudomonadota; class Betaproteobacteria; order Nitrosomonadales; family Nitrosomonadaceae; genus Nitrosomonas; species Nitrosomonas sp. The sequence continues at coordinate 1,362,111 of JADJBK010000006.1, forward strand.
TTGGCGTATGAGATGCGTGGTTCGTAGCACTTATCTGGCAGGAATTTTCCTTTTTGTCGTGATTATTTTTGCAACGCCATAAAAATGATTGAGTTGCCGGGTTTTTAGGTGATCTTTTTCTGGATAAATTCTATTTTGTAGCCATCAGGATCGGTTGCAAAGGCAATGATGGTGGCGCCGTGTTTCATCGGGCCGGCTTCGCGGGTAACCTGGCCACCGAGTTGTTTGACTTTTGTGCAGGTGCTATAGGCATCATCAACTTCGATGGCGATATGGCCAAAGCCGGTTCCGAGATCGTAGTGATCGGTGTCCCAGTTGTGGGTGAGTTCCAGTACCGCGCCTTCTGATTCATTCTGATAGCCGACAAAAGCAAGGGTGAATTTACCTTCCGGGTAATCCTTGCGACGTAGCTCTCGCATGCCGAGCACTTGGGTGTAGAAATGAATGGATTGATCGAGATTGCCGACACGCAGCATGGTATGCAATATCCGCATTTTTTGTTTCCCCTGGTAGAGATGAACGCCGTGAGTGGTATATCGATATGCGCTTATTTCATATCTTGACCATTTCAAAATCTTCTTTACGGGCGCCGCATTCTGGACAGGTCCAGTTGATGGGGACATCTTCCCAGCGTGTGCCTGCGGGGATACCGTCCTGTGGCCAGCCTTCGGCTTCATCATAGATAAAGCCGCAGATCATGCACATGTAGCGATTGTAGGTGTTTTTATTCTCAATGGTCATGATGGATTAGCGTGTCCTGTTAAGTTAGAATGAGGCGACATTTTACGACAATATTACATGCTACAACCACCTACTACCCCACCTCCCGTTGTTTTGACCTTTGCTGCAAGTGATCCTAGTGGCGGGGCAGGTGTTCAGGCTGACATTATGACGATTACCGGTTTGGGGTGTTATCCCGTTTCGGTTCTGACTGCCGTGACTGTGCAGGATACGGTTGGGGTGGAAGATTTTTTCGTATTGGATGCGGAGTGGATCATCGATCAGGCGCGCGCGCTGCTTCAGGATATGCCGGTTCAGGCTTTCAAGGTTGGAATGGTTGGTAGTGTTGAAATTATTGCGGCCATTACTGAAATTGTCTCGGATTATCCCGATATTCCTTTAGTGCTGGATCCAGTCCTTAGCTCAGGGCGGGGAGATTCATTTGCAAATGACCAGGTTATTACGGCAATGCGTGAAATGTTATTTCCACAGACGACTATTATTACTCCGAATAGTGTCGAAGCCAGGCGTATTGCGCTTGAATATGAAGATGATGAGGAAGTGGATGGTTTAGGTGAGTGTGCAAATAAACTATTGGAATGGGGGTGTGGGTACGTATTGATCAAGGGTAGCCACGAGAATACGCCCAAGGTAGTGAATACACTTTATGGTCATGGTGGTGTTTTACGCTCGGATGTGTGGGAGCGTTTGTCTGGATCGTATCATGGTTCTGGCTGTACTTTATCTTCTGCTATTGCCGCATTGCTGGCGCAGGGAGTTTCCATCAACGATAGTGTTTTTGAGGCCCAGGAATATACTTGGCAAACGCTCAAAGCAGGGTTTCGCCTGGGGATGGGGCAGCATATACCGGATCGTTTTTTTTGGATGGATGATGAAAGTCTGAACAAGCATGAGCAGCCACATGATAAAAATAAAGGGTGAGAAGGGATGATGCTTCAGTCCTTTCCGGCAGGTTTGTATGCGATAACACCCGATACGAATTGTACCGTTCGTTTGTGTGAGATGATTGAGCAGGTATTGGCGAATGGAGTGGCTTGCGTGCAGTATCGAAATAAAGCTGCAGATCAGTCCCTTCGGTTTTCGCAGGCGAGGGAAATTCACTGGTTATGTCGGCAATATGATGTTCCGCTGATCATTAACGATGATGTTGATCTTGCCCTGGAAATTGATGCAGAAGGTTTGCATGTGGGAGAGAATGATATTACGGTACCGGTGGCAAGAAAATATCTGGCTGACGATAAAATTATCGGGGTTTCTTGCTACAATCAATTCGATAGGGCAGTAACAGCAGAGGCACAAGGTGCGAGCTACGTTGCATTTGGTGCTTTTTTTCAGTCTGCAACTAAAATAAATGCTGCTCAGGCCGGGGTGGAGCTTCTGCAGAGAGCGAAGGATGATTTGCGCATACCGGCAGTGGCGATTGGTGGTATCAATCTGTATAACGCCCCTGCTTTGCTCCAGTCGGGTTGCTTTGCCATTGCAGTTTGTCAGGGTTTGTTTACTGGCGACGATATCTGCGCAACCACCCAGGAATTTTCCCGTTTGTTCAATAAACTTTAGACGCATATTTTTAAATGACAATAACTAATCAGCAATTATTTGAACGATCCCAGCAATTTATTCCGGGTGGGGTGAATTCTCCGGTAAGAGCTTTCAAGTCGGTCGGAGGGACACCCGTTTTTTTTCAGCGTGGTCAGGGCGCTTATTTTTGGGATGTAGAAGGGAAGTCCTACATTGATTATGTGGGTTCCTGGGGACCGCTGATTTTGGGGCATGCGCATCCCGCAGTGGTTAAGGTGGTACAGGAAACGGTGCAGAATGGCATGTCTTTTGGTGCGCCTACTGCAGCCGAACTGGAAATTGCTGAATTATTGTGTACCTTGCTGCCATCTATTGAGCAAATCAGGCTGGTGAGTTCAGGAACAGAAGCAACTATGAGCGCCATCCGGCTGGCGCGTGGCTTCACGGGCAGAAGTCGTATCATCAAATTTGAAGGTTGTTATCACGGGCATGACGATGCGTTGCTGGTCAAGGCGGGGTCGGGTGCGCTGACTTTTGGAAATCCTAGTTCGGCTGGTGTTCCTGCAGAGACGGTCAGTCATACCCTGGTGCTGGATTACAACGATGTTGCGGGGCTGGAGAAAACTTTCAGTGAGTTGGGCAGTGCGATTGCTGCAGTGATTGTTGAGCCGATTGCTGGCAATATGAATCTGATCAAAGCTGATCCGGAATTTTTGACGACGTTACAGAAATTGTGTGTACAGCACGGCAGTCTGCTGATTCTTGATGAGGTAATGACCGGGTTCCGTGTTGGCTTGCAATGCGCACAAGGCATTTATGGCATTCAGCCCGATTTGACAATTTTAGGAAAGGTTGTCGGTGGGGGAATGCCGATGGCTGCTTTTGGTGGAAGACGTGATGTGATGCAATGTCTGGCGCCACTGGGTCCGGTTTATCAGGCAGGCACACTTTCTGGTAATCCGGTTGCTGTGGCTGCTGGTCTGGAAACATTGCGTCAGATTCAAGTGGAAGGTTTTTTTGAAAAACTATCGATCAGAACAAGGCAATTGACAGATGGTTTAGTTGCCGCTGCCAGAAAGTATGGCGTGAGATTCAGTGCTCAGTCTGAAGGGGGTATGTTCGGTATCTATTTTAGCGAAAACCCACCCCAAACCTTTGCTGAGGTGATAGCTTGCGATCGAGAAGCGTTTAATCGTTTCTTCCATGCGATGTTAATTGAGGGGGTATATTTTGCACCATCAAGTTTTGAAGCGGGATTTGTTTCGATCACTCATGGTGATGCAGAAATTGAAAAAACCTTGACCGCTGCTGAGCGCGTATTCAAGCAGAATTTGTAGTATTTGCATCTTTTATTGTGATGCTGGTACTGTCACGGCATAATACTGTTACGACTTAATAATCAATAAAAATGATGATTTCTTATCCACAGAAAATACTGTTACTGACGATACCGATCTGCTTCATCTCTGGCTGCGCTTCCATAAATAATCAGCAAGATCCTTTGGAGTCGATGAATCGCACCATATTTTCGTTTAATGAAAAGCTCGATGAGTTTGTTCTGGAACCTGCTGCGCGGGGCTACCGTGCCGTTGTTCCGGATCCTATCGAAATGATAGTCGGTAATTTTTTTTCAAATATTGGAGATGTAGCCATCACGGCCAACTCATTGTTGCAGCTTAAATTTGCCGATGCAGCGGCGAGTTCGAGCAGAGTGCTGATCAATACAACTTTTGGATTATTGGGTGCGGTTGACCTGGCCAGTCACATCAGTCAGGTTAGTGACATCGATATCAGTAAGCGCAACGAGGATTTTGGTCAAACTCTTGGGTATTACGGTGTGGGTACGGGTCCTTATATTGTTCTACCCATGCTTGGTCCAAGCACGATGAGGGATGCGGTCGGCATGGGTGTCGATAGTGTAATTTTTGATCCGCTGAGATCCTCTCTGTACAACAAATTTAATTTCTTAACGGTACGATTGCCGGTAACAGCCGGACAAGTCATCGATATTCGTGCACAAAATCTGGATCTCGATAAAACGCTGGAGGAGGCCGCGCTGGATAAATATGAATTTGTACGCGATGCTTATTTGCAACGTCGTAAGAGTCTGGTTAAAGATGGGGATGTTCCCAGGGAGAAAGATATTGAAGAATTTGAAGATCTTAATGGCGATTTGTTCTAGGGAAATGGTTTTAAAGCGATAGACTTTTGAGAAATGCACTGATCAGTATGCGCTGATCAGTGCACAGCATTACATGGTTCCTGCTCTCAGCGAGCCGCACGAAGTGCTTCAATACGTTCTTCAAGTGGCGGATGGGACATAAACAACTGGCCAAATTTGCTTTTTTGTCCTGAAATACCAAATGCTGCTATTTTTTCTGGTAAATGGGAAGGCTCATATTCCTTTTGCAGTCTTTGCAGCGCGGCGACCATTTTGTCGCGTCCTGATAATTCGGCACTGCCCGCATCCGCACGAAATTCACGCTGACGGCTGAACCACATAACAATGATGCTGGCCAGTACTCCCAATACCAATTGGGCAATAATACTGGTAATAAAATAGGCCGGGCCGTGGCCTTCTTCTGTTTTGAAGACCACACGATCGATCAAGTGCCCCACGATACGAGACAGGAAGATAACAAAGGTATTAACCACGCCTTGAATTAACGCCAGGGTTACCATATCGCCGTTCGCGACATGGCTGACTTCATGAGCGAGTACTGCTTCGGCTTCATCTTGTGTCATTTTTTGTAGTAAACCAGTACTCACCGCGACCAGAGCGTTATTTTTATTCATGCCTGTTGCAAAAGCATTGATGTCAGGAGAGTCGTAAATGGCCACTTCTGGCATACCGATTCCCGCTATTCGGGCCTGACGTTTGACGGTGTCTACCAGCCATCCTTCCGTCGCATTGGAGGGAATATCGATTACTACTGCGCCAGTCATGTGTTTTGCGCTCCACTTCGACATGGCGAGCGAAATAAATGAACCCCCGAATCCAATGACTGCTGAAAAAACAAGCAGCGCGTTAAAATTCAACCCGCTGCCATCTTCATCCAGTACTCGATCAACACCCAGAAGACGCAGCGTGATGCTCAACACAACCAATATGGCAAGGTTGGTTACAATAAACAGAAAAATTCGTTTCATCTTTATTCCCTCTATTGGCTTAATAAAAGTTTTTGAATTGGGTAAACGCTAATCGTTCACTGCAGCGAGTTATATAATGACACATTTTACTTTTTCAAGCGTTAATATAGCTTGCCCGCACCGACAGACTATAAATTGGTGAGGTACAATTACCCATTTTTATGGATAAGGAGATCATCTTGCGTTCAGTTCTGATTGTCGGTAGCGGATTGGCAGGTTATGCAGTTGCGCGTGAACTCAGAAAGCTGAGTGACACAATCCAGATTACGATGCTCTCAGCCGATCATGGTGGTTTTTATTCAAAACCAATGTTATCCAATGCGTTAACAACCGGTAAAACGCCCGATTCGATCCTGAGTGCAGATGCCGCTCAGATGGCTTCACAATTGAATATGAATATTCACCCCCATACCAGGGTGGCGTCTATCGACCCTGTGGGCAGCAGCATTATGCTCGAAAACGGTGAAAAGCTGCCTTTTGAGCGTCTGGTTTTGGCCTTGGGTGCGGATCCCATTCGATTGCCGCTTGCTGGAGATGGAGCGGAAGCAGTGTTGTCAGTCAATGATCTGGATGACTACCGCCGGTTTCGTGAGGCCTTGGAAGGGAAAAAACGTATCGCCATACTTGGTGCGGGTTTAATTGGTTGCGAATTTGCTAATGATCTCGCTGGGAAGGGCCATCAGGTAACTGTACTTGATCTTAGCCCTCAGCCGTTGGGACGATTGCTCCCTCCGCAAGCTGGCCAGTTTATGCATGACAAATTGGCTGCAGTCAAAATTGATTTTAAATTTAATTGTAGCGTTAGCCGAATCGATAAACATGCTGGGCAATATCGACTTTTCTTCGGGGAAAATGAATTCATTGAAGCGGAACTGATTTTGTCCGCCATAGGTCTGAAATCTCGCATCGCGCTGGCGGAGGCTGCAGGTATCCATGTTAATCGTGGCATCAAAGTAAATCGTTATTTACAAACCAATTTTACGGAAATTTATGCATTGGGTGATTGTGCGGAAGTGGAAGGAAAAGTGTTGCCTTTCATTATGCCTATTACCCATGCGGGACGCGCCTTGTCAGCTACGCTTGCAGGCACACCTACCTTGCTGCATTATCCGGCAATGCCAGTGCTGGTGAAAACGCCTGCCTGCCCAACCGTAGTATCACCTCCCGATCCGGCGGTCAGTGGAAAATGGGAGATCGAAGTGGACATGGACAAAGTGAAAGCCTTATATCGATCTGAAACAGGAAACTTGTTGGGATTTGCTTTACTGGGAACGGCAACTGCAGAGCGAGGAGCGCTGACAGCCCAGCTGCCACCGGTTATATCTTAATGATATCGTTGCTGCTTAACGACAGAACTGTAGTTTTAATGGAGCGCGAAGCTATATGCTTTATTTGATTTACGCCGAAGATGTGGCGGATAGTTTGCCATTACGGATGGCCAATCGACCTGCGCATCTGGCACGACTACGGCATCTGCAGGAAGAAGGTAGACTAATTCTGGCAGGGCCATGTCCAGCGATCGATGCGGAGAATCCGGCAGATGCTGGTTTTTCTGGCAGTGCCATTGTAGCTGAGTTTGCATCATTAGGTGCTGCGCGGGATTGGGCAAATCTGGATCCCTATGTGTTGGCTGGTGTTTATGCAAAAGTCAGCGTAAAGCCCTTTAAAAAGGTTTTGCCAGATTGACGGATTGCCTGATAGCGATCTGGCAGCGTGAACGCTCGCAGTGCGACATTCAATATGACAATTTGCGAATTATCTTTTGATCAATCATTCAATTGCTTGTAGTATCCTGAATTTGTAAACAGGGCTGTCCCGTGGGTGAATTTGAGTAGAAAAATGACTGGGATCGCGTTTGACTGCCCAAGTCTGATTATCGTTAGCTGAATTTTGTATGGATCGTTGTGTGTTTATTTAACTTTATTTTCTGGAAAGAGAAGGAATTTTATGCGCTTAACTAAATTAGTATCTTGTATGTTCGTGCTTATTATGACCATGACTACTGTGGTGAATGCTCAAAGTGGTGGTGAAGTCGCCAAGGTGAATGGTGTTGCCATTCCGCAAGCACGCCTTGATTTAATGATTAAGGCAGCAGTAGCACAAGGGCAGCCAGATTCAGATGAAATGAGAAATGCATTGCGGGAAAATCTGATTGCCGAGGAGATACTGGCTCAGGAGGCAATTAAAAAAGGGTTGGATCGTGATTCTGATGTTAAAACTCAGATTGATCTGGCCCGTCAGGCGGTATTGATTCGAGCCTACCAGGCCGATTATATTCGCAGCAATCAGATCGGCGAGGCAGAGCTTCGTAAGGAATATGATGCTGTCAAAGCTCAAATGGGCGATCAGGAATATAACGCGCGCCATATTCTTGTGGAAACAGAAAAAGAAGCAAAAGATATTATTGCTCAAATTAAGAAAAAAGTACCTTTTGCAAAGCTTGCCAAAGATCACTCTATAGATAGCGGTAGCAAAGAAAAGGGTGGGGAACTAGGATGGACCTCATCGGCCGTTTATGTAAAACCATTTGCTGATGCATTGCAGAATCTTAAAAAAGGGCAAATGACACAGCAACCGGTTCAAACATCTTTTGGCTGGCACGTGATTCAACTGGATGATGTCAGAAAAGCTACGCCACCATCCTTTGAAGAAGTCAGGCAAAATATGGAACAAAGAATATTGCAGCGAAACTTTGCCGCAACGGTGGAAGCTTTACGCAAAGCAGCAAACGTTCAATAGGATTTTATAAAAACGCTTGTTCAATAGTGGGCAGCCGCACTACTCTTCAAGGCGTGACGCAACGCGGCACTCTTGGAGAGATCGCCGCCAGTAGTTCATAGCCGATTGTTTGTGCTGCTGCAGCGACTTGTTCAACTGGCAGCCCTCTTCCCCAAAGAGTCACTGTGCTGCCGATGTTTGCGTGGTCTATTCCTTGTAAATCGATGCTGAGCATATCCATGGAAATTCTTCCTATGATTCGTGTGCGTTGGCCATTTACCAGCACGGGTGTGCCAGTGGGCGCATGACGTGGATAGCCATCGGCATAGCCAGTAGCTACAATACCAATTCGCATGGTTTCACTGGCAGTGAATTGCGCACCGTACCCCAGTCTGTCTCCCGGATTAAGCTTCTGAATGGCGATAATCTGGCTTGTCAATGTCATGGCAGGTTGCAATCCCATTTCTACGCCAGTCTTTTCTGGTAGTGGAGATACCCCATAGAGCAGCAAGCCTGGACGTACCCAGTCTGCATGTGTTTGCGGATAACGTAGAATGGCGGCAGAATTTGCAAGAGAGCAGGGCAGCTGCATGCCACATTCTGTTCTGAGTGCCGAGAATTTGTCGAGTTGCTGGGTCACCAGATGATTTTCTGCCGCATTATCTGCGCAGGCAAAATGTGTCATCAACGTAATTTCTCCAATGAACTCCTGTTGTTTTAATGCATAAAACGCTGAATTCCCTGACTCTGGCTTGAAACCGAGGCGGTTCATACCTGTATTTATTTTCAGAAAAATGTCTAGCTTGCTGTTTCCTCGGTAAGCTGAGAGCATGTAGAGTTGCTCATGATGATGGATAACCGTACTCAGACGATATTGACTGATCACATCAAGTTCACAGGGCGAAAAAAATCCTTCCAGTAAAATAATGGGGTGCTGAAATCCCGCATCCCTTAGTTGTATGGCTGCTTCCAGCTCAAGTACAGCAAAGGCATTTGCTGCGCTGAGGGCGCGTGCAGAATGCAATAAGCCGTGACCATAAGCATCTGCCTTAATGACGGCGATCGTGCGTGCGTGGCCGACTTTTTGCTTAACCACTGCAAGATTGTGCTGTAATGCGGTGGTATCGATGATGGTGCGTGTCGGCCGAAACATTGGATTAAACAGCAAGCGAATATTTTTCTGATGTGTGGCAGGAAATTAAAGAACCACCCAAGTGTAATACTTGCGAACTATTTGCAGATAACGGTTGCAGGTCAGTGTCTCAAGTTAATCGATTTATTGGTGGATGGTTTTTTATCGAGGGGTTGTGGGTCCAGTACGGCGACAGTCAGCACGTCATCTGCTAGATATCTTTTGGCAACTTCTTTGACTTGTTCAGCTTTAACTGCTTTTAATTTTTCCAAAATGACTGCTTCATCCCGTTGTGAGAAACCTGCACTCTCCAAGCGGCCAATCTGCATTGCCTGTGCCGATATCGAATCCAGCTGATAAATGTGACTAGCGATAACCTGCGCTTTCACGCGGCTCAATTCCTGTTCCGTAATGCCGGACTGGATGATCTTATCAATCTCCAGCCGAATGGACTGTTCCAGCTCCTCAACAGTTTTTCCTTGACTGGGTGTGGCATCCAAATAAAACATACCGGGTCCACGGGCGATCGCGCTATAACCTGCACCTGCCGAAACTGCCATATGGGTTTCACGTACCAGTGTTTTATTAAGTCTGGCCGAAGCATGGCCATCCAGAATCCCTTCCAGAATTTCAAGTGCAAAAGGCTCCCAGTCATTTTGTGGGTCTCTCAGGGTTGGCACCTTATACCCCATGAGTAAATAGGGAAGCTCGGCGGGTGCTTTGACCCGCAAGCGCTTGATGCCCACTTGTGTTGGCTCGTGTTGTGGGTTGCGTTCAGCAAGGTCTGGCAGAGGGGAGGACTTGATCTGGCCATAATACTGTTTGGCCAATGCAAGTACTTCTGCCGGTTTCACATCTCCAACAATTACCAGCACAGCATTGTTGGGGGCATACCATTTGTCATACCATTCCTGATGATCACTGACACGCATATGTTCCAGATCATTCATCCAGCCAATAATCGGACGGCGGTAGGGGTGAGTTTGGAAAGCTGTCGCCATCATTTTTTCAAATAATAGCGAACGTGCCTGATCATCAGTGCGCAACCGCCGTTCTTCCATCACCACCTGAATTTCCTTGGAGAACTCTTCTTCCGTGAGTATCAGGTTTCGCATGCGATCTGATTCCAGTTTCATCGCCATTGGCAGGTGCTGTTTGTGTAACTGCTGGAAGTAGGCGGTGTAATCCGTTCCAGTAAAAGCGTTTTCTACACCACCTGCCGCCGCTATTCTGCGAGAGAACTCACCTGCAGGAACTTGAGCTGTCCCTTTAAACATCATGTGCTCAAGTGCATGCGCCACACCAGTTTTACCATTGACTTCATCCATACTGCCGATCTTGTACCATATCTGTTGAATCACCACCGGAGAGCGATGATCTTCTTTGATGATGAGTTTGAGGCCGTTATCCAGGAAATATTCATGCGTTGCCATATTCGCTGACAACGAGCATGACATAAAAAACAAACATGCCAGAACGAATAACGCAGATTGATAATTGGTGCAGAAAAAAGGGGTATTTCTTTGCAAAATAGAGCCTCGCTAATAGAATAGTTATTCCAAGCCGGATATATCATAGCTGGTAATGTGTTTCAGTGCCCCTGGCTACTGTTTGCATTGTACAGACAGTAAATTATTACAGCAATTTTCCAGCGGGTCTGAAGTTAACTATGCGCGACATGGGCAATATAGTTGCCCCCTGGGGAGTTCTGGTTTATGCTTGGCGGCCGCGCTACTAATGTTATTGCAATAACCAGTGGAGAAGTGACCGAGTGGCTTAAGGTGCACGCCTGGAAAGCGTGTGTACGGCTTTAACCGTACCGCGGGTTCGAATCCCGCCTTCTCCGCCAGCTATGCACCAGTAGTCGCCCACAGTTGCCAAATATACCCTTGTAGATAAACAGTTTCAATAGATTTAAGGCGACACTGAGCAACAACGGGAAATGTGGGTAACAAGATTAAAATGCGGGTAATATCGAGGGTAAGTTCAAGTACCTCTGAAAACTTACCCTCATATAAAGCTCACAGATACAGCAATCAAGGCAGCAAAGCCCAAAGAGAAAGCCTACAAGTTATCCGATGGTGGCGGGCTTGTATTACTGGCTCAGCCAAACAGCTCTAAATGGTGGCGGTATCGTTACCGGTTCAATTCCCTGTAATTTCTATATCAGCCGTAAAAAAATGAAAACCATTGAATCTCAAATCCAGATTTTCTGGGGCATCCATTAGCCAGCGATTTGAATCCCGACATCCGAAAAAATAATTGCAAATATTGCATCGATGATGATGACGGAAGTAATGGAAATGACTACTGACAGGGTAGTTCCTTCACCCAGGCTTTCGGTGTTTGGTTTAATGCGTAATCCGAAATGGCAGGCAATCAGGGCAATAGTCATGCCACAGACCACGCCCTTGGCAAGCGCCAGCCATAAATTGACAACCGGTACGGCTCCTGGCAGGTTTGTAATGGCGTAGTGATAGCTCAGTCCAATCTGTAAATCTGCCGCCATGATGCCGCCAAGCAGAGCAATGGCGCTGGTCCATAATACAATCAATGGCATGGCAATGCCAAGGCCGATAATTTTGGGTAAAATCAGTCGCAGGCTATACGGAATACCCATTACAGTCAGCGCATCCAGCTCTTCGGTAACGCGCATCACTCCCAATTGTGCCGTCATGGCGGAACCGGAGCGGCCAGCAACCAATATTGCAGCGAGCATCGGTCCCAATTCGCGAATGATGCTCATCCCCAGGATATCGACAATATAGATATCCGCACCAAACATGTGCAGTTGTTCAGAGGAAAGGTAGCTCAACACGATTCCAATCAGAAAACCAACGATTGCGGTAATGCCGAGTGCTTGTGCACCGGCACGATAAAGGGTCGCAGAAATTTCTCGGAAAGGAATCCTGGCAGGATGGGTCAGCAAATATAGGCAATCCAACACTACCTGACCAGAGAGGCTGATAATTCCTCGCACGTGATCCAGCACCTCAAAAATTTTTTTGCCTAATGTAGAAACTGGCAGAAAAATGGTGGCGTAGTTCTTATCCGGTACCGGTGGAATATTTTGTAACCGATTGAACATCCTGGCCTGTTCATCACGCAAATACAGCCCTTCGGGTCGTTTTCCGCCCCACGCCTGCCATAGTATGACGGCGCTCGCATAATCGAGTTGTTGGATTTCTCGTAAATCCCAGCTTAAATCAGTCCGTTCGGCATATTGCGCCAGCTCGGCAGATACCTTTGCCAGTGAACTGCCGAAGGCGGTCAGCGTAAAATTTCCGGTCAGCTTGAGACAGGTACAATCCGACGAAAGTGCAATTTGATATCTGGTATCGCCAGTGGTTTCCCGGTTCATCACAACTTTAAGAGGTGTTTCAATGGCATCAGAAACTTGTCTTGGTGCGCGCGTAATTTGTGCGTCATTCTTATTTCTTCACCGATCTGCGATGTGACCAAAACAGCAGCATCACACCAACTGCTGCCATTGGCAGCGACAGCCATTGCCCCATACTGAGACCCCATGTCATCAGACCGAGAAAACCATCATCCGGCTCGCGAAAAAGCTCAACGAATGAGCGAAACAGACCATAACCAATCATGAACACACCGAGAACAGCACCCGGTGGTCGGGATTTTGCAGAATACACCCAGACGATGATGAAAAGCAGCACACCTTCTAACGCAAATTCGTATAGCTGCGAAGGATGCCGTGGCAGATTGTCAACATACGGAAAAACCATTCCCCATGGCATATCGGCTGGACGTCCCCATAATTCGCCATTAATAAAATTACCGATGCGCCCCATTCCCAGCCCTGGCGGGATGAGTGGCGTAATGAAATCTGTAACCTTAAGCCATGAAAGATGATACTTCCTGGCCAGTAGAATCATGGCGATCCCCACACCAAGGAAACCGCCATGGAACGACATACCCCCCTGCCAGATAGCCATAATTTCCAGTGGATGTTGAAAGTAGTAGTCAGGTTCATAAAATAGCACCTGCCCAAGCCGCCCACCCAACACAACACCGAGCACGCCAAAGAAAAGCACATCATCAAGCATTTCCCGCGTAAAGCCGGCTTCTGGTTTTTGTTTGATGCGATAACGCCCCAGAATCACGAAGAACAGAAATCCCAGTAAATACATCAGTCCATACCAGTGTATTTTCAGAGGGCCAATAGCCAGCGCAACTGGGTCGAATTGTGGGTGAATGAGCATGCGGTTGAGGGTTAGATTTACGGTAAAATGGCCATTATACGGCAATACCCGCCTAGCTTAAATTGAGTAACCATTACACTTCAAGGATAAAAAATGCCAGATAATCGACGCAGCCAGAACATTACTCAGGGCGCCAAGCGCACACCCAATCGCGCTATGTTGCGTGCAGTGGGTTTCGGTGACGGAGATTTTGATAAACCAATCGTGGGTATCGCCAATAGCTACTCAACCATCACCCCCTGCAATCTGGGATTGAACGAACTCGCCCAATGCGCGGAACACGCCATCAAAACGGCAGGTGGGATGCCACAGATGTTCGGCACCATCACGGTATCCGATGGTATTTCAATGGGTACCGAAGGCATGAAATATTCACTGGTCTCGCGGGAAGTGATCGCCGATTCGATCGAAACCTGTGTGCAGGCGGAAAGCATGGATGGCATTCTGGCAGTAGGTGGCTGTGATAAAAACATGCCTGGCGCGATGATTGCCCTTGCCAGAATGAATGTACCCGCGATTTTTGTCTATGGCGGCACCATCAAACCCGGACATTATCGTGGCCAGGATCTGACGATTGTCAGCGCGTTTGAAGCGGTCGGCCAATATTCAGCCCACAAAATTGATGAGGCCGAGTTGCTGGCGGTGGAACGCCACGCCTGCCCCGGTGCGGGTTCCTGTGGTGGAATGTTCACTGCCAACACCATGTCATCCGCCATTGAGGCAATGGGCATGAGTCTGCCACACTCTTCCACGATGGCAGCAGAAGATGAGGAAAAACGGCTGAGTGCGGTGCGTTCAGCCGAGGTACTGGTGGAAGCAATCAAGAAGCAGATTCTCCCACGGGATCTCATCACGCGAAAATCCCTGGAAAATGCAGTAACAGTCGTCATGGCCGTAGGAGGATCGACCAACGCCGTCCTGCATTTGTTGGCCATCGCGCATGCTGCCGAAGTTACATTCAGTATCGATGATTTCGAAGAAATTCGTGCGCGGGTACCCGTACTGTGTAACCTGAAACCTTCCGGAAGTTACGTGACGACCGACCTGCATCATGCGGGCGGTATTCCGCAAGTGATGAAAATACTGCTTGAACACGACCTGCTGCATGGTGACTGCTTGACCATCAGCGGCCAAACAGTAGCCGAAGTATTGCGGGATATCCCTGCCCAGCCGCGCCGGGACCAGGATGTGATTCGCCAGTGGGAAAACCCGGTTTATGCACAGGGACATTTGGCAATTCTCAAGGGTAATCTGTCACCGGAAGGTGCCGTAGCCAAGATTTCTGGCGTCAAAAATCCGGTTATCACTGGCCCGGCACGTGTGTTTGATTCTGAAGAAGCCTGTATGGAAGCGATTCTGACGCGCAAAATCCAGGCAGGTGATGTTGTTGTCATTCGCTATGAAGGGCCAAAAGGCGGGCCTGGTATGCGTGAAATGCTTTCACCGACCTCAGCGTTGATCGGAGAAGGACTGGGTGATTCAGTCGGACTGATAACCGATGGTCGTTTTTCCGGCGGCACCTATGGCATGGTCGTCGGTCACGTTGCACCAGAAGCATTTGCAGGTGGAGTGATTGCGCTGGTGGAAGAAGGAGACTCCATTACCATCGATGCGCATCGCCGCCTGCTGCAACTCAATATTGAGGATTCCGAATTGGTGAGACGTCGCACCGCCTGGCAGCCGCCTGCGCCACGTTACACCCGTGGTGTGCTTGCGAAATATGCCAAACTGGTTTCGACCGCGAGCCGTGGCGCAGTAACGGACTGACAACCGGATAACATACCACGTGACTAACCACCTCGCCGGGGAAACCAGTCCCTACCTGCTGCAGCACGCTGACAACCCGGTGGAATGGCACCCCTGGGGGGAAGCTGCCCTGCAACGGGCGCGTGCCGAAAACAAACCGATTCTGCTCTCGATCGGGTATTCGGCATGCCACTGGTGCCATGTCATGGCGCATGAGTCTTTTGAGGAGGCGCAAGTAGCCGCGATTATGAATGCCCACTTTATCAATATTAAGGTGGATCGCGAGGAACGGCCTGATCTCGACCAGATTTACCAGGAGGCGCATTACATGCTTAACCACCGCTCCGGTGGATGGCCATTGACGATGTTTCTTACCCCTGATCAGATTCCGTTTTTTGCAGGCACTTATTTTCCCCGAACCGCACGCCATGGCATGCACGGCTTTGTCGATCTGCTACCGAGAGTAGCCGAGTTTTTTCACACGCGACAGGCAGATATCGCGCAGCAAAACCATACCTTGCTGAAATTACTGACCCAGACTTTACCTGCTCAGGATACTTCGTTTCCTGACGCTGCTTTTTTCCACTCTCACCAGCCGATCGAGGATGCATGGATACGCCTGCGCCAGCTGCATGACAGTACTTTTGGTGGATTTGGTGACGCCCCCAAATTTCTGCACCCGGCTGAACTGGCATTTTGTCTGAAGCGTTTTGTTATCGATGGCAATAGCGATGCCTTGCAACTCGTCACCCACACACTTGAAAAAATGGCTACTGGCGGGCTTTACGATCAACTTGGTGGTGGATTCTGCCGCTACAGCACCGATCGTTACTGGCGCATTCCGCATTTCGAGAAGATGCTCTATGACAACGCGCTCTTGCTGCCGCTTTATGCCGATGCCTGGTTATTGACCCAAAATCCCCTGTTCCAGCAAGTGGTGGAGGAAACCATTGCCTGGGCTGTCCGGGAAATGTGGGTTTCTCGGGATGATCAAGATTCAGCGGCATTTTGTTCGTCGCTCGATGCGGATTCAGAAGGGCACGAAGGCAAATTCTATGTCTGGACACGGGAAGCCATTCAGGCCATTCTGACTCCAGAGGAATATACCGTCACGGCTGCTTACTATGGCCTGGATCGCCCACCCAATTTCGAACATACATTCTGGCATCTGGAAGTCGTTCAATCGATTGCGGCAATTGCCAGTCAGCATCAGCTAAGCGAGCTGTTTCTGCGGCAACAGGTTGAATCTGCCCGCGAGAAGCTGTTACTGGCACGTGCACAGCGCGTTCGGCCTGACCGGGATGACAAGATTCTCACCAGTTGGAACGCGCTCATGATTAAGGGACTGGCGCGGGCCGGACAGGTATTTCAGCGTTTAGACTGGGTCACTCTGGCGGAACAGACTGTGGATTTTATCCATCAACGGCTATGGAGGGACGGTCGATTACTTGCGACCATCAAGAATGACAAGGCGCATTTGAATGCCTATCTGGATGATTATGCTTTTTTACTGGACGGATTGCTCAGTCTGATGCAAATCAATTTTCGCCAGAGTGACCTTGATTTTGCGACGATACTGGCAGAAATGCTGCTCGATCAGTTCGAAGATCCGGCAGTTGGTGGTTTTTTCTTTACCAGTCATGATCATGAAAAACTGATTCATCGCAGCAAAACAGGGCACGATAACGCCATTCCTGCCGGCAACGGAATGGCTACCATTGCGCTGCAGCGGCTGGGTTATCTTCTTGGTGAGCCGCGTTATCTGCAGGCTGCAGAGCGCGCCCTGCAGCTATTCTCGGGTGGAATGGCGCAACAGCCGGGCACCCATTGCAGCCTGGTGATCGCACTCGAAGAATTCTTGACTCCACCGAGAATTGTGATTTTACGAGGCGCGCAAACAGCACTGTCAACCTGGCGGTCAACGTTACAGCCTCACACTTTGCGTGCTGTGATAGTTACCCTGTCAGCAGAATTGACTAATCTACCGGATAACATCAACAAACCCTTGCCAGTCGATGGCAAGGTTGGTGCCTGGGTATGCGAGGGTAGACGATGCCTGCCGGAAATACAGCAACTGGAAAATTTGCTTGCCGTGATGTCATCTTCCAACAAACCAGACCAGACCTGACTAAAATCTCTGCCTGCTTTGTGTGAAGAGTCAAACCTCATTCATGACGGAGGGCTTCAACTGGTTTGAGTGATGAGGCTTTTCTGGCCGGATAAATACCAAAGAAAATACCGATGATGGATGCAAAAGAAACTGCGAGACTGATCATGCCCAGGGTGATCACAATCTGAATGTCAGCCATCTCGCTCACGAGCCAGGCGCCGCCCATACCCAGCAAAATACCGATCAACGCGCCGAGAATACAGATCATCAACGCCTCCAGAAGAAACTGTGTCAGGATCACACGACGGTTGGCGCCGATTGCCATGCGTATGCCGATTTCACGGGTGCGTTCGGTTACTGATACCAGCATAATATTCATAATACCGATACCTCCAACCAGCAATGAAATGGATGCAATTGCCCCCAGCATCCACGACATGATTTTTGCTGCGCTGCTAGCAACGGATGCAAGCGCCGTCAGATTGTTGACGGTAAAATCATTCTCTATGCCGTCAAGCAGGCGGTGGCGCTGGCGTAGCAATTCGGTGATCTCCTGTTGCGCGGCTTCCATGCTGTCAGCTGAGGTAGCTTGCACTAGCATGAAGTTGACCACACCCGGAAATTGATTGCCGAGAATCTGCCGTTGCGCAGTTGTCAGGGGAACGAATACCCGGTCGTCCTGATCCCGGCCATCGAGCGCCTGACCTTTGGCGGCAAGCACTCCTGTTATGGTAAAAGGCCGGTCAGCGATACGAATAGTTTCGCCCACCGGATCATCATCACCAAACAGGTTTTTTGCCGAGACAGCTCCCAGAACAGCTACGCGCGCCCCAGCACGCAGATCGCTTTCGGTAAAGATTTCGCCGGCCTGCATTTGCCAGTTGCTGACTGAAAAGTAATCTGGTGTGATGCCATTGAGAAAGGTGCTCCAATTATTCGCGCCGTAATTAAGCTGAGCGGTTCCCGTGACAACTGGCGCACTGGCGGTAACTGTCGATAATTCTGCAATTGCCTGTGCATCCTGAATAGTAAGGGTTTTGACGCTGCCACCACCAAAGCGTAATCCACCTGCGGATGTAGCTCCGGGTGTGACAATCAGCAAATGACTACCCATCGAGGCAATCGCATCATTGATTTTGGTTTGCGCGCCCTGACCAATTGACAGCATCAATACCACGGCGGCAACACCAATAATCATCCCAAGCATGGTCAGTGAAGTACGCAGGCGGTTGGCTTGCAGCGCACGTACTGCTTCACTAAAAATGGTTAACAGATTCATTGTCTGGCGAGCATCGCGGGGTTCTTCAAATGATGGGTTGCAGTATCTTCAATAATGCGTCCATCTTTCAGACGGATCAAACGACCGGCGCAGGCGGCAATATCATCTTCATGCGTTACGATCACAATGGTGATGCCATTTTCACGATTGAGTCGATCAAATAGCTGCATGATTTCGTGGCTGGTTTGCGTATCCAGATTGCCGGTGGGCTCATCTGCCAGAATAAGTTGTGGCTGGTTAACCAGTGCACGGCTGATCGCGACCCGTTGTTGCTGCCCCCCGGAGAGCTGGTTGGGATGATGCATGGCAAAACCACCCAGCCCAGTCTGCTCCAAAAGCGACATGGCACGTTGACGAGCCTGCTTGCGACCCACTCCGGCATACAGTAGAGGAGCCGCTACATTATCGAGCGCCGTCATGCGTCTGAGCAGATTGAACCCCTGAAAAACGAATCCGATCTGACGATTGCGTACATTTGCCAGTTCGTCATTGGTCAGAGTGGCAACGTCTTGCTGGCCCAGCCAGAAATGTCCACTCGATGGTGAATCCAGACAGCCGAGCACATTCATCAAGGTAGATTTACCGGAGCCGGAGTGCCCCATGATGGCGACAAATTCACCCGATGCAATACTGAAATTGATGTCGATCAGTACTCTGAGTTCGGCAGGCTGCTCGTTCGCGCTATCCAGATAATAGCTTTTACAAAGATTCTCAACCAGAACGACGGTTGCAAGCTCAGGGGTTTCAACCTGATCAGATAAGCTGGTTAACGTATTCATCAGAACATCCGAAACCGGATATTGCTCGCTGGCTTGTCATTCTTTTGCCTGGCAGAGATCGCTTCAATGACCAGCAAGTCATTTTCTGCCAGTTCACCCGAAAGCACTTCGGTAAGCTTGCCATCCGTTATACCTGTCCGAATCTGAATGGGAGCAGGCAGATTGTTGTCCAACCGGTAAACCAGTCGGTAGCCAGGTTGTAGGCTTATACTCCCACCCATTTTGTCCTGAGCAGGTTTGTAGCGAAGTGCCGCGTTAGGAATGCGGAGTACTTCCGGTTTTTCAGCCACGATAAAACGCACGTTGGCGGTCATCCCAGGCAATAGACTGCCGTCTTCATTAAACACGGTTGCGACTACGTTATAAGTCACTACATTTTCCTGAATAGTGGGATTTAAACGGATTTGCTTGACGACGGCAGAAAATTTGTGTTCTGGAAAGGCATCTACACTAAAGGCAATAGGTTGTTCTATATGGATCTGTCCAATATCAGCTTCAGCAACACTGATGTTGATCTGCATCTGCCGCAGATCCCGTGCAATCTGAAACAGTGTGGGTGTCTGGAAATTGGCGGCTACGGTTTGTCCAACATTGACATCACGCGCCACCACCACACCGGAAATCGGTGAGCGGATGACGCTGTAGTTAAGATTGGCGCGATCCCGCATAACTTGCGCCTGATTGACCTCAACCTGTGCACGGGCAGCCCTGAGCTGCTGCTCGGCTTCATCCAGGGCTTCACCGGAAATAAATCCTTTCTTGACCAGTTGACGACTACGCGACAGCTTATTGATAGCAAGGGACAGATTGGTCTGCGCACTTTTTAGATTGGCGGCGGATTGCTGCAACTGGGCATTGAGCAATGCCGGATCAAGTTCCGCCAGTATCTGGCCTGTTTTTACCTGATCATTAAAGTCAGCGTAAATCCGGGTAACCGTACCGGAAATTTGGGTACCAACCTCGACCAGCTCCAGCGGGGTAAGCGTACCATTGGCGGAAATTGTGCGTACCAGTTTGCCACGATCAACCTGCCCGGATTTATACTGAACAGGATCGGTATCATTACTGAAGAAAGCATAGCCATAAAAAACGGCTACCAGCAAGACAATGATAACTATAATTTTTTTTAACATGTTTTGTTTTTTCTTGTGGCAAGAATAACGCCTTAGTTGGATTAATCGTTTCTGCTAAAAATCCAGCGTTTTGACAGAATCAGGTACAGCAAATGGAATATCGAAATGCAAGCGTTAAATGATGCCTATTTATTTTTTTCAAATTCAGCAACCGCTTCTTTCAATTGCCGCAAACGCGCTTCCACACTCGATAGCTGATAGAAATTTTCGTGTTTCTGGCGTAACGCAATTTCCAGCTGCCCGATTGCCTGCTTGTATTTTCCTTCCAGAATCAGCGCTTCGGCCTGCATCTGATGTTGTAGCAAACGGTTACCCATTGCCTCATGACCACGTGCTTCAAGCTGGTGAAGTCTGATATCGTTGCGCATAAATTGCGATTGCTTCCTGACGAAATCGAGCGCCGTTTGTGGCTGGCCATGTCGCAGTAACGCGTCGGCATAGTCGTAAATGAGAGCGCGGTAATGGGGATAAGCTGCCAGGGCAGTCTGATAAAGTTTGAAAGCATCTTCAATCTGCCCATTCTCAAATTTAACCCGCGAAGCGAGGGTATCGATCATGGCTGCAGCTTGTATATAATCCCCCACTATCTGGATAGGTTTGCCTAGCCTGTGGTTTTTGAGCAGCTGAGCGGCGGGATCGGACTGAACAGTCTGATAAAGCACATTCAACTCTTTTTCAGCTCGCCCATATTGCCTGGCGCGGAGTAGCGCCTGAATCAGGCCGTAGCGCTCCGCAGTCTCGTTAATGTAGCGCTTGTCTTGCAGCCGCACTTCAAACTCCGATACTTTCTGAAATGCGCTCCCCTGCAGAGCACGCAGCTTGGCGCGAACGAGGTGGAATTCTATGCTATCGGGTACCTGGCGATAACTCACTTCACGAACCCGATTCTGAATATCAGCAATCCGCTCATACGTTATCGGATGAGTTCTGAGAAATGAAGGCGCGCTATTTTCATGATAACGGCTGGCATGTTGCATGCGTTCAAAAAATGAAGCCATGCCATGTGGATCAAACCCCGCTTTGATCAACATATCGAATCCTATGCGGTCGGCCTCTTTCTCGTGCTTGCGCGTAAAATTCAGTTGTGACTGAATCAGCCCGGCCTGCGTGGCGGCCATCACTGCTGAGCCAGCCTGAGGATTGGATCGTGAGGCTAAAATGGCAATGGCCAACGCTGCAATCGAAGCAATCATCCCGGTATATTGATTACCAGAGATCATTCTGGCCAGATGTTTCTGCGTGACATGTGCGATTTCGTGCGCCATGACACCGGCCAGTTCGGATTCACTCTGTGCAGCTGTGATCAGCCCACTATGAAACCCCATGAAACCTCCTGGCAACGCAAACGCATTGATTTCCGAATTGTTGAGTGCAAAAAATTCAAATGAATGCTCAACCACATAGCGATCAGATACGGCCACCAGTCTGGTGCCAATTCTGCTGAGATAATCAGCTACCTCAGAATCATCAAGATAGCTCGGATCTGCGCGAATCTGACGCATGATCTGCAACCCAATCTGACGTTCCTGGCGGGGAGTAATCGTTGCTTGCGAAACGTCACCCAGATCAGGCAGCATTTGTCCAAAAACCGAACCCGGAAAAAGTAACGATAAAACAACAAGGAAAGCTATGTATTTCATGGTGGTATGATCAAAATTTCCGTGTCGGGTTCCGTTTGGATATGGCTCTCAACCTCTTCAGAAATTTCTGGAGAATACAACAGAGACGCAACGCACTTGAAATTCTACCAGCAATATAAAGGTCGCTCCTTTCAGGACAGTAAATTGAGTTCGTATTCTGCTAAAAAGAACGGGGGCTGGCAGTAGATCCATTGACAGCAACGACAGCAACCTTTAAACAAGGCGCAGCAAAGATTGATATATCAGGAGATATTTTTTGTGAATTGCGACATATTGTAACGAAATATGGATTTTTAGAGATGCCCTGAAACTCCAAAGCCTGGGAACGCCTCTGGCTCAGCACGCCCTTGGCTGCAATAATTTCAAGGAGGAAACAAAGTTATCGTGGATTCCGGGATTTTTGCTTATTACGTTCAATCATCGCGTAGGCTGAGTGGTTATGAATAGACTCAAAGTTTTCTGATTCCACCACATAGGCATCTATCCGATTGTCTCGATTTAATACCTCGGCAATATCGCGTACCAGATCTTCTACAAATTTGGGGTTATCGTAAGCTTTTTCCGTAACATATTTCTCATCAGGACGCTTAAGCAGGCCGAACAGTTCACAAGAAGCGTTCTCCTCAGCAATTCGGATAATATCCTCGATCCAGACAAAACTATTGGTTTTAACGGCAATCGAGACATGGGATCGCTGATTATGCGCGCCATAATCCGATATCTTTTTGGAGCATGGGCATAAACTGGTAACCGGTACAACCAGTTTCATGGTAAAGGTATATTGACTATCCGGCTGGTCGATTTCCCCAACAAACATAACTTCATAATCCATCAGGCTTTGCACACCCGACACTGGGGCCGCCTTATTTACAAAATAGGGGAACGTCATCTCGATACGCCCGGAAGTTGATTCCAGCCTGGCAACCATGGCTCGCAGGATACTTTCGAACGACTCTACCGAGATCTCACGTTCCTGGCTATTGAGAATCTCCACAAAGCGGGACATATGCGTCCCCTTGAAATTATGGGGTAAGTCAACATACATATTAAAAAATGCTACCGTATGCTGCACACCACCATTCTTATCCCCCACTCTTACCGGGTGACGTATGGCCTTGATGCCCACTCTGTCAATAGCAATGCGCCGCGTATCTGCAGAGTTTTGTACATCTGCGATGGGTAAATCAATCTGTTTATTCATGGCACTCTCCACCGGTTAGTAACTAACCAGCATATTTGAAAACTATTTTGCCTACTCCTAACAAAACAACCAGCTAAAGAGTCATTCATACATAGGTGTAACACTTATTTCCTCATGACTCTTAACCACCAGCAGTCTTGGCAGTCACCCTTTGTTGAACGGCCTGCACAATACCACGCTTGTCCAGCCCACAATCAGCGAGCATTTGTTCCGGATCGCCCTGGTCAATAAAACTATCAGGCAAACCCAGTTGAATCACGTTCACGATGATACCTCGACTTGCAAGATATTCGAGAACTGCGCTCCCCGCACCACCCATAACAGTATTTTCTTCGACTGTTACCAGCAGCTCGTGTTCCGCTGCCAGAGATTCGATCAGAGCTTGATCCAGCGGTTTAACAAAACGCATGTTTGCAACCGTCGCATTCAGCACTTCGGCGGCTTCCAGGCAAGGCGATAACATGCTGCCAAATGCAAGCAATGCGATTTGCTTACCTTGGCGGCGTATTTCTCCACATCCAATCGGAATAGCCTGCATTTCCTGCTCGACGTTAACACCCGAACCCGTACCACGCGGGTAACGCACAGCGCTTGGAGTTTTTAACTGAAAAGCGGTATACAACATCTGTCGGCACTCATTTTCATCCGCAGGGGTCATGACTGTCATATTCGGAATGCAACGCAGATAGGTTAAATCAAAACTGCCCGCGTGCGTGGGTCCGTCAGCCCCGACCAGCCCAGCCCGATCGATCGCAAATACCACCGGCAGATTCTGAATGGCAACATCATGAATCAGCTGGTCATAGGCACGCTGTAGAAAGGTTGAGTATATGGCAACAACCGGCTTTAATCCCTCACAGGCAGCACCTGCGGCAAAAGTAACCGCATGCTGCTCAGCAATGCCAACATCGAAATAGCGGTCTGGAAATTCACTTGAAAACCTGACTAACCCAGAGCCTTCGCGCATAGCCGGAGTAACACCAATCAGACGCGGATCACGCGCAGCCATATCACATAGCCAATCACCAAAAATCTGAGTGTACGATAATTTCTTTGCCACCACTTTGGGAACAATACCCTGCGTAGAATCAAATTTCCCTACACCATGGTACAAAATTGGATCTTCTTCAGCCGGCTTGTATCCTTTACCTTTGCGCGTAACGATGTGAAGAAATTGAGGGCCTTCCAGTTGTTTGATGTTATTCAGAGTGGCATAAAGAATATCGAGATCGTGTCCATCAATTGGGCCGATATAGTTGAAACCAAATTCTTCGAATAGTGTTCCTGGCGTAACCATTCCTTTGACATGCTCTTCCGCACGCTTGGCAAGCTCCAGCATTGAGGGCACCACACCTAGAACCCGCTCTCCCGCACGTCGCGCAGTTGCGTAGAATCGACCAGACATCAGCTTGGCCAGGTAATTGTTGAGTGCGCCCACCGGTGGCGAAATCGACATGTCGTTATCGTTCAGAATCACCAGCAAATTAGTGTCCATCACCCCGGCATTATTCAGCGCCTCAAAGGCCATACCAGCACTCATTGCCCCATCACCAATTACGGCAATAGACTGACGCTTCAGACCGCTGATCTGCGCACCGACCGCCATGCCCAATGCGGCACTAATGGAGGTACTCGAATGCGCCGTGCCAAAGGTATCGTATTCGCTTTCATCACGTCGCGGAAATCCGGCAATTCCACCGCACATACGCAATCGCTCCATTCCGGCACGACGGCCAGTCAATATTTTGTGTGCATAGGTCTGATGACCGACATCCCAGACTAATCGGTCATAGGGCGTATTGAATACATAATGCAGGGCAATTGTTAATTCAACGGTACCAAGATTAGACGACAAATGCCCACCAGTACTGGCAACAGATTCCACTAAGAATTGCCGCAGCTCGGTGGCAAGCTGCGGTAATTGACTACGTTTCAGGGCACGTAACTGTGCGGGTATTTCGACACGATCAAGTAATGGATACATCAGGATCAAGAAAAAACTTAGTAGAAATGGATGGAAGGCAAAAGATACGGGACAACTGCAAACTGTTCTTCAGAGCCGCTTTAAAATTCACGCTCGATAATAAAATCGGTCACTTGTCGCAGACGGGTAGCATCTGCTCCAAGCTTGTCCAGGGTTTGGCAGGCGTCCTGGTGGATTGATTTTGCCAGTTTACGCGCTTGTTTGACACCCAATATACTAACATACGTCGGTTTATTGTTCTCCGCGTCCTTGCCAGCGGTTTTTCCCAGCGTATCCGTCGTCGCTTCTGCGTCCAGAATATCATCCACCACCTGAAATACCAAACCAATACACTTTGCAAAATGATCGAGTTGCTTGATTTGAGAGACATTTAACCCATCACCACAACACGCCCCCAGTATGACTGCAGCTCGAATTAGTGCGCCAGTTTTATGGATGTGCATGAATTCCAGCTCTGCCAGGCTCAATGTTTTACCAACACTATCCAGATCGATCGCTTGACCACCGGCCATCCCACGCGAACCTGCGGCTATCGCAAGCTGTTCAATCATTTCCAGTTGTTTGTCTGGATTTTGTGTCAAACCAGGTTGCGCCAATATCTGAAAAGCCAGACTTTGCAAGCTATCACCCACCAGTAGTGCGGTTGCTTCGTCATAATGGATATGGCAAGTTGGCTTGCCTCGCCGCAAAGTATCATCATCCATGCAGGGCATATCATCATGCACCAGAGAGTATGCGTGAATTAGCTCAACTGCTACTCCAGCCTGCACTGCGCGGTCTTGATCCGCTCCGCTTAATTCGCCGGCGGCAAGTGACAACAAAGGACGTATTCGCTTACCCCCACCCAGTACGACGTAACGCATTGCCTCATGTAAGCGTGCTGGCGCGCAATCTACTGTGGCAAGATGTTTATCCAGACATACTTCAACTTGCGCAAGACAAGCATTCATCCAAGTCGTAAAATCAGCACTCATTACTTTCCGTAACCGTAAAATTTTTAAGCATCTCTGCTTCGAATATCTTGATTTGTTGTTGTGAGTTTTCCAGCGTCTTCTGGCAATATTGTAACAACTCCATCCCACGCTTGTAGTTAGAAAGTGATTCCTGCAAATTCATCTGTTCACTTTCCATCGCCACAACAATACGCTCCAGTTCGGCCACGGCATGTTCAAAGTCTTGCGGCTGTAGTTGTGATTGGGAAATTACCTCAGTTTCTGTCAGTTTTTTTTTCATGCTTATGGTATGAACTGTTTTCTGGGCACCCTATTTTTCTGGCAAGAGGGTAACCTTTGCAAATTTCCGTTTTCCAATCTGGATGGTTACTGTCGCATTGAGCGGGATAGCGATAGTTTTATCACTAATCTTGCCTCCATCCAGTCTGACTCCACCCTGCTCAATCATACGCAAGGCCTCGCTGGTGCTTGCCGTCAACCCAGCAAGCTTAAGGAGTTGCGGAATCTGAATGGCATCTCCAGTAATATGCAGCATTTTTTCTGGCAACTCATCAGGCAGCGCACCTCTGGTAAAGCGTGCTTCAAAATCCACCAATGCCTTATCTGCATCCACCTGGCTATGAAAACGCGTAACAATTTCCAGTGCAAGCTGCACTTTGATATCCCGAGGATTACGCCCCTGGGTAACGTCGCTGCGCCATTGCTGTATTGTCTCCAACGTTTCAAATGACAACAGCTCCAGATATCGCCACATAAGCGTATCGCTGATTGACATCAACTTACCAAACATTTCTGTCGGTGATTCAGCAACACCAATATAATTATTGAGCGACTTGGACATTTTCTGCACACCATCCAGTCCTTCAAGCAATGGCATGGTCAGGATACATTGCGGGGTCTGTCCATAATGTTTTTGCAGCTCACGCCCCATCAGCAGATTGAATTTCTGATCAGTCCCACCCAGCTCAAGATCAGCTCTGAGCGCAACAGAATCATACCCCTGGATCAGGGGATAAAGAAACTCATGAATGGCAATGGGCTGATTATTACGATAGCGTTTGTCAAAATCGTCACGCTCGAGCATACGCGCTACGGTATGAGTAGAAGCAAGCTTGATGAGATCCGCCGCACTGAATTGATCCATCCAGGTTGAGTTAAATACGACCTCTGTTTGCTCTTGTCTCAGTATTTTAAAAACTTGCGTGGTATACGATATGGCATTGACGGCAACCTGCTCACGGGTCAAGGGTGGTCTCGTCGTATTTTTGCCGCTGGGATCTCCAATCATGCCGGTAAAATCACCAATCAAAAACAGAACGTGATGTCCCATGTCCTGCAACAATCGCAGTTTGTTCAATAAAACTGTATGTCCCAAATGCAAGTCTGGCGCAGTAGGATCAAACCCTGCCTTGATCCGAAGCGGAGCCGATTTCTGTAGTTTTTCCACCAGCTCCTGCTCGATCAGCAATTCCTGACAACCACGCTTGATGGCTTGTATGGCGGATAATTCAGACACAATAGCAGGATAAAAATGTGGACGTCGTCATATTATTTATGCGGTTCCATGTTAGACTTCGAATTATCTGTTAATTAATGAGGAGAAGTATCGTTAATGTATTATCAACCTTACCTGCCCCCCAAAAAATCAAGCATATTATCGCAGAAACGTACCCGCTGGCTAACCCTTCTGCTCAGCATGCCAATACTTGGCATGGTCACCGCCTTCGGCATCATGCCGGACGCCTCTTTTCAGAAAGCTTCCGAAGAACGGGTTGTGTACCCCCTGACTTTGCCGGAAAATCTGGCAACTTCTGACCCCGATATGACTTTCTGGCATCAGGAAAGTATTCGTCGTGGCGATACCATCCATGCAATACTTGACCGACTGAATATCAGTCGGCAGGATAAATTGGATATTCTCAATACGTCACGCACCAGTGAAGCGCTGCATAAGCTCAAACCAGGTGAGATCGTACATGCGGAAACCCGTCCAGACGGAGGGTTGCTGTTACTTCGTTATTTTTATGGCAATGGAAAGCAGTTACAAATTGAGAAAGTAGACGGCGTTTTTGAACTCAATGAACTGTCGAGTCAACATGATAATACCACCCTGCAAATTTCATCAGGCGTAATCACCCACTCCCTGTTTGCAGCCGTCAGTGATGTCGGACTTCCAAGTCAGATCGCCTCACAAATGATCGATATTTTTGCCAGCAACATTGATTTTCACCGTGGCCTGCATAAAGGTGATCACTTTACCGTCATCTATGAATCTCACCAGGATGAAAGCGGTCAAACTCAACCGGGACGAATTCTTGCAGTAGAATTCAGCAATAAGGGAAAGCCATACCGAGCCATCTATTTCAAGGCAGAAGGTCAGGGTGACTATTACACCCCTTCAGGTGATAATCTGCACAAACCTTTTTTGATGGCACCACTCAAATTTTCACGAATCAGCTCCGGATATACCGACAATCGTTATCATCCTATTCTCAAACGATGGCGTGCACATAAAGGAATTGACTACGCCGCTCCCGCCGGTACTGAGATCATGGCAACGGCTGATGGATCTGTCAAATATAAGGGTCAGCAAGCTGGATATGGTAACTTGATTGTTTTGCAGCATGCCGGGCCATACAGCTCCGCTTATGGACATTTATCAAGTTTTGTCAGCCATCTGAAGCCAGGCCAACGCGTCAAGCAAGGCGATATCATCGGCTATGTCGGCTCGACTGGCATGGCAACCGGCCCACATCTCCACTATGAACTGCGGGTAAATGGCATACAACAGGATCCGACCAAGATCGTTATGCCTGCTGCTCCTTCCATTAATAAAAAATATCGCGCTGCTTTTCAGAAGCAAAGCAGGGAAATGCTCGCCATACTCGAACTGCCGCACAATACCGAAATGGCCTCTCTGCAATAAGACTGCTTGAGCAGCTCATATTATATTGGACTGATGTCAGGCACCAGTCTTGATGGTATCGATGCTGCTCTAACGGATCTTTCCCGATCACCTGTGCTGATCAACACTGCTTTTACAGCGTTTGACGACACTCGACGGAAAGATCTGCTCGCACTGCATACGCCGGGTAAAAATGAGCTGCAGCGAGCGGCGCGCCTTGCCAATCAGCTAACTTATTCCTACGCGGAAATTGTTAATCAACTACTTGATCAGGTAGCAGTCTTACCTTCTGAGATTCGTGCAATTGGCTGCCATGGTCAAACAATCAGACATAGCCCACAGGATGGATACAGCATTCAACTCGTTAATGGCTCCTTACTGGCGGAATTGACCGGTATCACGGTAATAAGTGATTTCAGAAATCGCGATATCGCTGCCGGGGGACAAGGCGCACCGCTGGTGCCGGCTTTTCATCAAGCAGTGTTCTCTCATCCGCACATTCATCGTCTGATCATCAACATCGGCGGAATCGCCAACATTACCAGCCTGCCACCAGAAGGCGAGGTAACCGGTTTTGATTGCGGACCGGGTAACATGCTAATGGATGCCTGGTGCCACCTGCACACCGGTATGACTTATGACCACCATGGCAACTGGGCACGATCTGGCAACCTTATTCCCCACCTGCTCGAAAAGCTACTGGCGTCACCATATTTCTCCCTCCCCCCACCCAAAAGTACTGGACGCGAGCTATTTCATCTTGATTGGCTCACTACTCACCTCTCCAGCAACGCGCGCCCAGAAGATGTTCAGGCAACCCTGCTCAGTTTTACAGTTGAGACGATAAAACGTGCGATCACGTCATGGTATCCCCGGGCAGGAGAACTTTATCTATGCGGTGGTGGCGCGCATAACGCCGCGCTGATCATGATGCTTCACGAAATCATGCCTCATCACAAAATTAAACTAACTGACGAGCTAGGTATTCCCGCTGACTGGGTGGAAGCCTGTGCTTTTGCCTGGCTTGCCCAGCAAACAATCAACAGATCACCAGGCAACCTGCCCGCTGTTACCGGCGCAATGGGAACCAGAATATTGGGCGCGATTCATCAAGCCTGATTCTTGCAGTCCCAAGTATTTTTCAACTGGCTACATCATGAACTGCGAGATTTTCCGGGTTTAAGCAGCTTTCAACTACTGGATAAGACCTTAAAAAATATTTATGAAAAACAATGTTATTTTAATAACGGGCCTAATCACTTTAGTAGCATCATTATTTTTCTGGTTGAAAAGTGAACCGGATAACGCGCAGACAGCAGATGGCAAACCCAGCCTGCCGCCCACCGCCATCATGGTTAGCCCGGTGGGAAATCAGGATGTTGCCGTGACGCTAAAACTAAACGGTATCCTCACCACCATTCAGTCGGTCGATATCAGACCCCAGGTCAGTGCCATAATCCGAGAAATCCATATCCGAGAAGGACAATCTGTCCAGCAGGGTCAGCTATTATTCACACTTGACATGCGCACGGAAGAGGCCAACCTGAACAAAGCACGCGCCCAGGCAGAAAAGACTCGCACCGATCTGCGTAATGCTGAACGTCATTTTCAGCGCCAGAGCCAACTGTTTTCTCAGAACTTTATTGCGCGCTCCCTGCTCGATGAAGCAGAAAACCAGGTCAATCTTCTGAAAAATCAACTTAAGCTCGATCTGGCAGCCGTGGAAGCGGATCGTGTTACCCGTAGTCACGGCAAAATCCATTCTCCGATCAGTGGCCGTACCGGTGCTATTCCGTTTCATATCGGCACATTGGTCGGGCCAGATACAGGTTCATTGGTTAACATCACCCGCATCGATCCGATTCACGTCAGTTTTGAATTGCCGGAACAGGCGCTGCCCAATCTTCAGATAGCATTGGCCAGAAGCGAAGTCGTGATCAACGTACACTCTCCCCAGCCTGAATCATTCTCTCGGCAAGGCAAGATTATTTTTATTGATAACAAAGTCAATGCCGCCAGTGGCACTATCCTGGTCAAAGCAGAAATTCCCAATGCGGACAATTATCTCTGGCCTGGACGGCATGTTGAAGTAACACTCGCACCGCAGGTACTACAGAATGCTGCCACCGTACCGACCACTGCCCTGATGGTTGGGCCACGAGGGCAATTCGTTTATGTCCTGGCTGAGGACGATAGTGTCAGACCACAGCCCGTGAAATCCCTGCAGGTACAGGATGGGCTAGCGGCTATTGAAGGCATTGCGACGGGTATTTGCGTAGTTGTCGAAGGTATGCAGCAAGTTTTTCCTGGCAGCAAGGTGAAAATTGCCGATCCTGCAGAAAACTGGCAAGCATGCACCCGGGTAGCCGCACCAGAAAAACCAGTGCAGAGAAGTGATGGCAAACGGCCACCCTATGCCATGGAGCAAACATCATGACCCTGCCAGAATTGTGTATTCGCCGTCCGGTCATGACGGTGCTGCTGTCACTGGCCGCCATGATTGGTGGATTGCTTGCCTATCAGAACATTCCGATTGCTTCGCTTCCAAACATCGATACTCCGGTGATCACCGTGACTGCCATCTTACCAGGTGCAGGCCCGGAGACTATGGCAACCGCTGTTGCAACCCCGATGGAACGTCAGTTTGCCAACATCGCTGGTCTTGCGCAGATCAGTTCCACTAACCGCCGAGGGCTTACAACCATTTCCCTGGAATTTGTACCCGAACGCGATATTGATGGAGCCACTATCGATATTCAGTCCGCCCTGCTCAACGCGCAGCGGCTGCTTCCGGTGGAAATGACAACGTTTCCGTCTTACCGCAAGATCAGTCCAACTGATCTCTCCAGCGTACTACTCTCCCTGGTGTCGGATACTCTCCCCTACGCTGAACTCAATCGCTTTGCCGAAAACTTCATTGCACCGGCATTATCAACCTTGCCTGGCATTGCCGAAGTACGTATCAACGGACAGAAAAAATACGCGGTCAGAATCAACGTTGATCCGGTCTTGCTGGCCTCACGCGATCTGACCATTAACGACGTTGGTACTGCACTGGCGCAGATCAACAATAATTCCCCCATGGGTACACTCGAAGGACAGCGTCAGATACTGGTAATCGAGACTGGCAACCAGCTTGCCAATGCCGCCGATTTCTCGCAGGTTATTATCAAGACCACTGCCGACGGCCGCCCGATTCGATTGGCTGAGATCGCCACCATTGAGGACAGCGTAGAATCCACCAAAACCGCCAGCTGGACTGATGGCAAGCAATCTCTGAGTCTCTCTGTCTATACCCAGCCGGGTGCCAATCTGGTAACGTCAGTCGACGCGGTTAAGAAAACACTGGTTCGTCTTAATGAACAATTACCTCCCTCAGTTCGCCTGCAGGTACTGGTGGATCGCTCACTAGCGGTTCGTGAAGCCATACACGATGCACAGATCACGTTTGTGTTCACTGTGCTGCTGGTAGTACTGGTAATTTTTCTGTTCCTGAGAAAACCTCGCGCCACGTTGATACCGGTGTTCTCGCTGCCCATATCGATTCTGGTCACCTTCATCTTCATTCGCACCATGGGGTTTACACTCGACAATATTTCGCTTCTCGCCATCACGCTTGCGGTAGGGTTAGTTGTCGATGACGCCATCGTGGTGCTGGAAAATATCGTTCGCCACAGCGAACAAGGTCTGTCTCCGATGCAGGCCGCAATCAAGGGATCCCGCGAGATCACCTTTACGATCATCTCAATTTCTCTATCACTTGCCATTGCATTCATTCCACTGTTTTTCATCTCAGGCGTTATTGGCCAGATGTTCGAGGAATTTGCTGCAGTAATCACCGTAGCGGTACTGGTCTCGGCAGTGGTATCGCTCACCCTGGTGCCGATGCTCGCAAGTCGCCAGCCACCCGAATCCTCACGCCCAGACAGACTGGCATTTCTCACTAACTGGTTCACGATAATTTTTGACTGGCTGACAACAGGCTATACGTATCTGCTCGACTGGTCACTGGCACACCGCAAAACAATTCTGCTGATTGCCATTAGCACCCTGTTTGTCTCAGTTTCTTTGTTCATGATGCTACCCAAAGGTTTTTTCCCAGAGGAAGATACTGGCCGCGTGATGGTCGTGATCGAAGCAGCCGAAGAAATCGCTTTTCCCGCGATGACTGATTTGCTCCAGCAGGCGATAGCAATCATCGGCCAGCATCCTCACGTCCAGAACAACGTGGTTTTTACCGAAGGTTCCAACGTTGCCCGTTTTCTGATTGACCTCAAGCCACGCGCCGATCGTCCTCCCGCAAAGGAAATCCAGGAATCACTGCGCAAGAGTCTGCAGGCCATGGCAGGAATTCGCGCGTTCGTATCCAGCATGAACAATATCCGGCTCGGTAGCGTAGGCAGCAGAAGCCGTTTTCAGTATGTGCTGCGCGGGTTGCTGACCGACGAGCTTTACCCGACGGCGGATAGCATGATAAATAAAATGCGTGGGAATCCGGTATTTCGTGATGTCAGCGGTAACATGCAATTGCGCAGCCTGCAGGCAAAAATTGAAATTGACCGCGACAAGGCGCAGTTGCTGGGGGTGGATTCCGCCACTATCCGCTCAGCGATGTTTGATGCATTTGGTGAACGGCAAATCGCAAGCATTTATACGGCAAGTGATACCTATCGCGTCATTCTGCAGGCGGATGACGCACATCGTGTCGATGAAAATGCGCTGAGCAGTATTCATGTCCGATCGGAACGGGGTAATCTGGTACCGCTATCCAGCATGGTCAGCGTGACGCGCGGCTTTGGTCCATCTACTATCAACCGCATGGGTCAACTCGAAGCCATCACCCTGTCGTTCAATCTCGCTCCGGATACCGCACTGGGTGAGGCAACCGCCCTGATTACTCAGTTTGAGCGCGAAATTGGCATACCGGACAGCATTGTCACCAGCTATGCGGGTGATGCTGCTGCCTTTCAGACCAGCCAGACCGGGCAACTGATTCTGATCATCTCGTCACTGCTCGTCATTTACGTTTTGCTCGGCGTGCTCTACGAGAGCTATATCCACCCGATTACCATTCTGTCGGGGTTGCCCTCAGCAGCAGTGGGCGCGTTGCTCACCCTGTGGCTATTTGATCTCGATATTTCTATCATCGCGATGATCGGCATGCTGCTTTTGATTGCAATCGTCAAGAAAAACGCGATCATGATGATCGATTTTGCACTGGTAGCACAGCGCACCCAGCAACTGCCACCGTTACAAGCTATTCGCAGCGCCTGCCTGCTGCGCTTTCGCCCAATCATGATGACCACTCTCACCGCGCTGGTTGGTGCGTTGCCAATTGCCATGGGATTAGGCGCAGGTGCCGAGCTTCGTCAGCCGCTGGGTCTAGTTGTTGTAGGTGGACTGTTGTTTTCGCAAGTCATCACCCTGATCATCACACCAGTGATTTATCTGTACCTCGACCGCTTTTCCGGTTGTGGTCCGATTGAAATTGATCATGATGAGAATTCCATCGGAAACCACACCATTACACGAAATTCGCTCTCAAAACCTTTTTAAATATTGGTTTCTCCACAATGGAGTAGTGTGCGAACGTGCCGTCACCAAAGCGCAACCGGTATCGTTTCATTTCCGGGCATGATGGCTGGCGCCGACTTTGACTGGAACGCCTGATAAACCACTCAAATCCGGATAATTCACTGCCCATGGCTCACACGCCGAAAATTACGCACACAAGATTCAACCCTATATCCTCTGGCCGGCTATATTACAATAGCAACATTAGTCATTTTTTGAGGAACATATATCAATGAAACCATCTACCGTTTTCAAGAAATTAACAATTCTTACCGGGTTCCTGTCTGTTGCCGCCATCACGGCTCCAGCGCAGGCATCAAGCCCATACATTTCCTGTTCGATGAATTACAAACTCAGCGGATGGTCATTTGTCGTCAAGCACTATGATGGTACGGGCAACGTCACCTGTAGCAACGGTCAACGTGCCCAGGTTAAATTGACTTCAAGAAGCATCGGTTTCACCATTGGTCAATCTGACATAGAAGGAGTCGGTTATTTTTCAGAATTGAAAGATATCAGTGAAATTTATGGCGTTTTTATCGCGCTTGAAGGACATATTGGCGCGGTGAAATCCGGACACGGCCAGGTGATGACACGTGGCATGGTTTCGCTGGCCATTTCCGGAGCAGGTCGTGGATTTGATATCGGGGTAACCCTGGGCGGCCTGGATATTTCACCGCTTAACCGTTAAAGCCGGAAAACCAACGGCGGGTATAACCCGACCAAACCCTCAAATCTTGTTAAACAAGGACAACCCCGAGATACGGATGAAGGATTGCTGTGCGGCTTCGAGCAACGCCTGCTGACGGGTCAGATCTGAAATAGCCTGAGCAAAATCCAGATCCTGCAGGCGGGAGAGCGACTGCTGATATTGAACGGCGGTATCTTCACCGGCCTGCTGCAGTGAGTCGATTTCCTGCAGGCGCGCGCCTGCTGCGGCACGTGTGCCCAATACGTTAGTCAGCGCATGATCAAGATTCTGCAATGCAGTGTTCATACTATTGGTTAGCTTCGCGTTACCAGTGCTGCCCGTTGCGGGAGTTTCCAGCGCGGTAATGAAATTATTGATCGTTACAAATAGACTTTCATGACGGCTGGGATGTACGGTGAATGTGTCACCATCGGCAGGCGCACCCTTGATGGCAAATTGCAGCCCTTCAAAGCTGATCGCTTCCCCACTACTATAGGGATTGCTGCTGGACAATACCGCTCCGGTGGTCACGTTGGTTACGTCAAAAGTTGTCACGCCCGCGTTAACCTTGAAACTGATTTCATAATTATTCCCGGTCAGGCTGGCGGCATCGCTTACTGAACCGGCATTGATCACGCCGCTACCAGTATTGGAATCTTTCGCGGCGGTCACAAACGTGCCATTGCCGTTCCTGATCTGCTCAAAAATTGCGAGTCCAGTTTCACTGACGGGCAGTTGCCGGGAGGCAGAAACCTGCGCCAGACGTTGACCCTGATCACCCTTATACTCCACGCCACCGGCCACCTGCACGAAAGGCTGGGTTTTCCCCTGGAAACCGGAGAACAGATAATTGCCCTCGTCGTCGGTTGCGTTGGCCAATCCCAGCAATTCCTCGAAACGCCCGCGCAGTTCGGTCGCCATGTTTGAGCGGTCGCTGTCGGAGAGTACCGGGTTACCGGCCGCCACTGCCAGCGATTGCACATTCTGGATCAGGTTGGTAACACCGCCCAGCGTGCTCTCAACCAGTTTAAGGCTGTCTCCTGCCCGCTGGCGATTCTCCGCGTACTGGGTATTCAATGAGGCCGCCTGGGTTAATTCATGCGCACGCGCTGCGCCAATCGGATCA
Source organism: Nitrosomonas sp. (assembly GCA_016703745.1). Classification (NCBI taxonomy): domain Bacteria; kingdom Pseudomonadati; phylum Pseudomonadota; class Betaproteobacteria; order Nitrosomonadales; family Nitrosomonadaceae; genus Nitrosomonas; species Nitrosomonas sp. The sequence continues at coordinate 1,398,717 of JADJBK010000006.1, forward strand.
TCGGACGGTGTCACAATGCGTTTGCCGGTTGAAATTTGCTGTTGCAGTTTGAATAATGAATTCTGTTGCTGCAGCATGGATTTTGTGCCTTGATCAAACAAGGTATTGGTGCTGACGCGCATGATGGTTTTTCCCTCCGTACTTGACTAATTATTTTTTCAAATTCTGAGCAGCGTATCGAACAGCGAATTGCTGACTTCGATCACCTTGCTGGATGCCTGGAAAGCCTGCTGGTAACGCAACAGATTGGCCGCCTCTTCTTCCAGATTGACGCCGGAGAGGGATTGCAGCGACTGGTCCGTCTGCGCGAGCAGATTCGCCTGTGCCGTATTCATCACCTCCAGCTCACGGGTTTTGTTGCCGATCTGGCTGACCAGGCGCGCATAACCGGATTGCAGTGACGCCGTATCATTCAACAGCGTGTTTTTTGTTTGCAGCCCGGCCAGCAGCAAGGCATTGCGGTTATCCGCGACACCACTGGTATTGGCCTCGATTTTGAACGTATCCCCCGCTGCCGGCTCACCACTGATCTGCACCGTCAGCCCGTTGAAACTGATATCGGCGCCGGGTGTGTATATCAGACCAGTTGCTGCGGCACCAGTGCCAACAATATTGAACTGCCCAGAGGAGGTAAAAGTGAGTGTCACCGGCTGTTGCAGATTCGTATCCAGAGCATCCACCTTGCCCGCGCTGATCTTGCCGGTTCCGGTATTGCTGGTGGCGGCTTCAGTACGAATTGGCGCGGCGGCGGCAATCTTCGCAGTATCGCTGATGGCGACCTCAATATTTTTGGCGGCCTGGCGAGTGGGCTGAATGACAAAGTGTTCACCCGCCGCCATGCTGCTACTGGTGATGCTCAACCCATCCAGTGTCAAGGGCGAAGCTGTAGTGGGTGCGGTTGTCGAACTGATCGAGGTTTGATCCGTCAGCCGTGTCAGCGTAAAATTTGTGCCGTTGTAATCGAAGCGATAGTCACTCGCAGTCAACTTGCTCACGTCGCTGATGGTCGCCGTTACGCTGGAAGCAGGTGCATTATCACGCGACGACATAATTTCTGGCTCAGGTACTTTAAAAAAGTCTCCACCAAGCACGCCACTTAGATCCTGCCCAAGGCGATGCTGATCGTTAAAGGTTTGCGCCAGACCGAGCGCCAGCAGGCCAAATTCATTCTGCGCCTGATCGAGCGTCTCGTTGCGAAACGCGATGAGCCCACCCATGCTGCCGCCTTGCAACTGGTGTTCCGGAATCAGCACGGTTTTGTTGCCCAGATCCATCGCCACTGTCAATCGCTGCGGGTCTTCCCTGGAAGGCACCGTTTTCAGCGCCATGGTTTCCGAACCCACCACCAGTGCCTGACCATTGCCGATAAACACATTGTGATGTCCGTTATCCTGCCGCACGACCGAAACATTGGCCAGCTTGCCCAGATCCCGCACCAACGCATCGCGCTGGTCACGCAGATCATTGGCGGGTTGCCCACCGGATGAACCTTCCACCGTTTGAATATTGAGGTTCATTCTGCCGATCTGTTGCGCCAGCGAATTGATTTCGTCAACGGTGCTGGTCAACTGACTGTTGACGCCATCGCGCACTTCATTGAAGCGATGATCCATCGACTGGAAGCGTCCTGTGAGCGCTTCGGCATTACTCAGCATCGCCTCGCGCGAAGGCACGGAAGCCGGGTTGGCCGCGACATCCTGCACCGCGTTAAAAAAGGCGTGCAATGCGGGGGTCAATCCCGATGATGTGTCTGCCAGCAGATTGTCGAGTTGTTTGATTTCGTTGTAATAACTGTCCAGCTGGCTGCTTTGGGTTTGTGTCTGTAGTGCCTGGGTAAACAGAAACTGGCTGAATACGCGCTGTACTGTCGACACCTGTACGCCCTGGCCAATAAATCCATTTCCACGCCGATCTGGAATATTGGTGCTGGCAATCGCCTGCTGGCGGTTATAGCCGGGGGTCGATGCGTTACTGATATTGTGGCTGGTGGTCAACAATTGCGCCTGCGCGGTTTGCAGACCGGAGACACCGATGTTCAGAATACTGTTTCCCATGATTCAATCCTTATATTTTTAAATCCTGATGAGTGTTGTTAACGACAAATACCGCGCCAAATTAACCCTGTTGATCTGCTTTTATCCGCCAGTTGCTTTGATGTTGAAAACATCGCTGTTGATGATATTGATCAATTTTTTGGCATAGTGTGGATCAGTCGCATAACCGGCCTCCTGCAATCCCCACGCAAATGCTGTCGCACTGCGGCTTTTCACCACAGGCGCATAGCGGGAGTGGTTTTGCAGCAAATTGGCATAATCCCGGAACGCCTCTTCAAACGAAGCGTAGGCACGAAACTTCTCGCTCAGCTTCTGTGGTTTGCCATCAATAAACTCGGTGGTCGTGGCTTCAACAACCCTGCCGCGCCAGGAAGAACCCGCCTTGATGCCAAACAGGTTGAAGCTGGGCGCATTGTTGCTGTCACGAATCTGATGCTTGCCCCAGCCGGTTTCCAGCGCTGCCTGCGCGATCATGAATCGTTCAGGAATGCCGGTTTCCTGCGCAATTTTTCTGGCATGTGGCAATAACTCAGCGACAAATTCCCGGGGTTGACGCAACATCGGTTCCATTATCGCTATCCGTTCCGGCTTGATTGCCACCAGCGGTTCACTGGCTTGCGTTGGCGCCATGCCGGAAAAATTGGGTTTTGCGATTGCCACATGGGAATCATTTGCCCACAATCGCACGGGCAAATCTCCTGGCTGACTGGGTGACAGATTGACCAGCGGCGCCGTCTGCCGGTTGGCAAGTGTATCCAGCTTTGCGTTTGCCTCACCGATTGCGGTTTCCGGATTGGCATCCGCATCGATGGATTGGGTTAATTGCTGCACAATCAGGTCAGCCAGACCAATGCCTTTTTCAGCAAAGTTCTGCGCCATCTGCTGATCGAGCATTTGTGTATAGAATTTCGATTGCTCATTTTCAAACAACCCCTTTTCGGGTGAAGCATCGCGCATGCTTTTCAGCATCATATTGACAAATAATGCCTCGAATTGTCTGGCGGCCTGGCGCAATCCTTCCTCTGGGTTTTGTCTGGCATGATGGCGCAGCTTCTCGATATGTTGACTATCGATTGCCAGCTGACTGGTAAGGTCGGGGGTATTGATCATGCCAGGCTCATTAAATGATTTCGAGCTCGGCGCGTAGCGCACCGGCTGCTTTCAACGCCTGCAGAATCGCCAGCAGATCCTGTGGCGTGGCACCGATTGAGTTTAATGCCTTGACCACTTCCGCGAGATTCGCCGCACCCGGCAACAGCATCAGATTGCCCTCATCCGAACGGATTTCGATTTGGGATTGCGGCACGACGACCGTCTCTCCCCGCTCCGCAAAAGGCCCCGGCTGGCTGATAATCGGTTGGGTATTGATGATGACGGACAGATTGCCATGCGCCACGGCGCTGGTTGCCAGCATCACCGCCTGATTCATCACGACCGAGCCGGTACGCGCATTGATGATGACTTTCGCCGGACCCTGCGCCGGATTGATTTCCAGATTCTCAATCTGCGAGATGAAAGTTACGCGCTGGCCGTTGTCCAGCGGTGCCCGTATCTGAATAACACGCCCATCGAGTGCAGTGGCGGTACCTGACGGAAAACGACTGTTGACAGTCTCGACAATCATCCTGACAGTCGTAAAATCGGTATCGCGCAATTCCAGATGTATATGCTCGCCCTGACCTAGCATAGTGGGGACAGCACGCTCGACAATCGCGCCCGCACTGATTCGTCCCGTGCCAAGGTGATTGATCTGTACGCTGCTGCCCGCCGCACCTGCACCGGCGCCACCAACGACAAGATGCCCCTGCGCAACCGCATAAACCTGATTATCAATACCTTTCAGCGGCGTCATCAGCAGCGTGCCGCCACGTAGACTCTTGGCATTACCCATCGATGACACGGTCACGTCGATATTCTGCCCCGGTTTAGCGAATGCTGGCAAATTGGCCGTCACCATGACTGCGGCAATATTGCGCAACTGCATGTTGATTCCCGGCGGCAGATTAACGCCAAGCTGCCCCAGCATGCTGACAATACTCTGTACCGAGAATGGCGCCTGCTGCGTCTGGTCACCCGTACCATCGAGCCCCACTACCAGCCCATAGCCGATCAGCTGGTTGTTGCGCACCCCCTGAATACTGGTGATGTCCTTGATGCGTTCAGCGACCACCAATGATGGTGCCAGTAGCGCACTCAACAAGGCCGCACCCAATAAAATATTACGTAATATCATGATAATGCTCGATTAGAATGGCAAAACGGACAGAAAAAAGCGGGACAACCAGCCCATTGTCTGCGCCTCATCCAGATAACCGCTGCCACGATATTCGAGACGCGCATCCGCAACCTGCACTGAGGACACGGTGTTATTGATGATGTTGATCGGATTGATCACGCCAGACAAGCGGATATACTCATGCCCCTGATTGATGCCGACCTGCTTTTCACCACTGACCAGCAGATTGCCATTGGGCAGAAAATCAATCACCGTAACGGCAATCGTACCCGTGAAATTATTGTTACTGGAACTCGCGCCCTGACCATCAAATTTATTGGTTGACTCCGTTTCCAGCGAAACATCCTGGAAGAGCTTCTTAAGAGGCAATCCCATGAATGCTGGAATCGAGAATCCGGTTTCGGACTCACGTTTTACGTTACTGCCCGTTTTCTTGCTCGCATTGGTGCGCTCGTTGAGCGTTACGATAATGGTGTCACCAATGCCGCGCGCACGTCGATCCTCGAACAAGGGGATGTAACGCCTCCCGGACTGGTGACTGAACGCTGTCTGATAGATGCTGCCATGCGTTTCTGTTACCGGGAGGGGGCGTGGAATTTCCGGCCGGATAGTCATCGGTTGCTGCACAGCGGGTTTGGGCGTTATCGCACAGCCCGACACCACCACAACCAGCATAGGCAGCACCAGCCTTGCAAGATAAAGCTTGCCACGCATATCGGAACAATGTATTGATTTCATGATGCCCAGAATCACTTCAGGAATAAAATGGCCATTACAGTTGCGCCAGTCTTTGCAGCATCTGATCCGATGTCTGGATCGAACGGGAATTGATCTCATAGGCACGCTGCGTCTGGATCATTTCGACCAGCTCCTCGACGACATTGACATTGGACGTTTCTACGAATCCCTGATTCAACAATCCCATGCCATTAGTACCGGCTATACCTGGATTGGCAACGCCGCTGGTTGCGGTTTCCAGATAGAGGTTTTCGCCAAAGCGTTGTAATCCTGCCGGATTGATAAAACGAGTCAGCTGCAGTGTCCCAACCTGAACGGGTGCAGCGGTTCCGGGCGTCAAAGCTGAAACCGTGCCATCGCGCGCAATAGTCATACTCAACGCATCGGGTGGAATGGTAATGCCCGGCTGAACGATAAAACCGCTGGACGTCACCAGCTGCCCGTTTTCATTCGACTGGAACGCACCATCGCGGGTATAGGCCAGCGTGCCATCCGGCAGCAGAATCTGAAAAAAACCTTCCCCTTGGATCGCGATATCACGCGGATTGTTGGTTTGCTGCAGATTACCCTGCATGAAAATATTTTCAGTCGCTACCGGCCGCACGCCGGTTCCCAGTTGCAAACCGGATGGTAGACGGGTCTGCTCTGAAGACTGCGCGCCCGGTTGACGCAAGGTTTGATAAAGCAGGTCCTCGAATACCGGCCGCATCCGTTTGAAGCCATTGGTGCTGACGTTGGCCAGGTTATTGGCAATCACATCCATTTTGGTCTGCTGAGCATCCAGACCTGTTTTTGATATCCATAAAGCGCGTGTCATGATATTTTTCCTTTGATCGAAACTGATTGGCTATTCATTAATTTCTGAGAGTCAGTATTTCACTGGCCTGCTGCGAATTATGCTGCGCGTTTTCCAGCATCTTCATCTGCATGTCAAACTGACGCGCGAGAGTGATCATCTTGACCATTTCATGGATCACATTGACGTTGCTGCTTTCCAGGGCACCTTCCACCAATATCACCTTCGGGTCAGCCAGCGCCACTCCACCGTCTTTCAAGCGAAACAGACCATCATCCCCCCGGATCATTTCCTCAGCGGGTGGATTGACGAGTTTGAGACGGCCCACGATCGACACCGCCGTCACTTTAGGATCATCGGGAATCACCGAAACCGTGCCATCCTTGGCGACCATGATGCGACTATCAGGTGGAATGGAAATGACGCCACCATCCCCCCTGACATTCTGACCATCACGGGTCTTTAGCACACCATTGGCATCGATTTGCAGATTGCCATGACGGGTATAGGCTTCTTCACCATTTTCCAGCTGTACCGTAAGCCAGCCTTCGCTTTGTACGGCCACATCCAGCGATCGGCCCGTGTGCTGGATCGGGCCCGGTCTGAAATCGGAGCCCGTCGTCGTGTCCAATACAAGCGCTCGGGTCGGCAGGCTGTCACCATAAACCGGAACCGCACGAAAACTGTCCGTCTGCGCACGGTAGCCGGTAGTCGAAGCATTCGCCAGATTGTGCGAAACGGTTGCCTGCTGTGTCATGGTATGCAGCGCACCGGTCATCGCGGTATAAATCATTCGATCCATTTTTCAGATCCCTTGTGTGATCGTTATTCAGTTACGCTGTTTAAAGATTGACCAGGGTTTGCAGTACGGCATCCTGCGTCTCTATCGTTTTAGCGTTGGCCTGATAAACCCGTTGTGCGGTGATCAAACCGACCAGTTCCGCAGTCAAATCAACATTGGATTCTTCCACTGCGGCGGATTGCAGCGAACCCAGCGTACCACTCAATGGCACGCCCACCAGCGGCAGACCGGAATCCGCCGTTTCCAGCCATTGATTGCGTCCTTGTGGCTTGAGGCCATCTGTATTAGCAAAGCTCGCCAGCACGACCTGCCCCAATGTAATATTCTGACCATTGGTATAGTTACCCTTGATGGTGCCGTCATCGGACACGTTGAACCCCGCCAGGCGACCCGAGGTGAAGCCGTCCTGACTTAACTTGTTGACGCCGAAGTTACTTCCAAACTGGGTGGAACTGGTCAGATCAAGCGAGAAATCAAGGGGTGCAGTTGCTCCCCAGTCGGCCCTTCCCAGGTTGGCAGCAATTGCCGGTAAACTTACCGATGCCGTGATCGGCCCGGTGGGTGCAGTCAATGCGCCATTGGTATCAAATTTCATTTCCAATGAAGACAAGCCGCCCAGTGTCACGCCAACTGGCTGTCCTGTTATGGCATCCGTCGCGCCATCCACGGCGGCAAAAACACTCCAGGTTGCCGGTGCAGTTTTCTGAAAGAACAGTGTCAGTGTGTGCGAATTGCCCAGGCTGTCAAAAATTGCGCCAGAAGTGGAACTGGCATACGTCGCTGGATTGGTGGCATTAAATATCGGCAATGGCGTTGGCACATCGGTACGAGAGTCCAGATTGACGCCTGCGGCAAATTTGCTGGTGGCTTGTGGTGTCAGTTCAGCGGTGGATAATTGCAGGTTGGTCGGGGCATCGGCAATAATCTGACCTGATTGATTGGCGGTAAATCCAGTAACGTTCAAGTTATCCGCATTCACCAGAAAACCATTGCTGTCCAGATGGAACTGGCCATTACGGCTGTAGCTAATTGCGCCATTGTCGCTCATACGGAAAAACCCACCACCGACAATGGCAATATCCAGCGGATTGCTGGAATTGCTGATATTGCCCTGTGAGAATTGCTGGGCAATTGTCGTTACCTGTGTACCAATCCCGACCTGGTTGCCACCCGCGCCGCCAAGCGAATTGGCGAAAACATCGCTGAACTGCGCATGCGACTGTTTAAACCCGACCACATTGGCATTGGCGATATTATTACCCACCACGTCCAGATTAGTTGACGCTGCTTTTAACCCACTTAAACCGTGCTGAAATCCCATAATCTACACTCCTCTCCTAGAATATCTTTTTAATGTCATTCATCCCGGCGAAACCCAGTTCACCCACGTCCAGCAATGCACCATCCTTGCCCGGCCCGGCACTGTTAACCGTGCCAAAAGCCAGCGTGGCAGCAGTCACTGCATTCTCGCCGCGTACCGCCTTCACTGAAAAACTGTAGCGACCATCAGCGGCCTGGGCACCGTCATTGGTTAGACCATCCCAGACAAACGTATTGACCCCCAGTGACTGTGCCGCCAGATCAATATCACGCACTGCGATACCGGCCGCATCCTTAACAGTCACCACGACTTTATCGGCAGGTTCCGCCAGTTCAAAACCACCAATTCCCGCGCTCTTCTCAACCTGCATGGCGGTGCCGGGAATCAATACGCCGCGCCCGATCATGGCTGCTGCTTCAAATGAGCTACGAGCGTCTGTATTCGCTACCAGCTTTTCCAGCGTGGCATTGAGTTTGTCGATGCCGCTGACGGTGCTGATTTGCGCCAGTTGGCTGGTTACTTCGGCGTTATCCATCGGGCTTAATGGATCCTGATTCTGCATCTGCGTTACCAACAGTTTCAGAAAACGCTCTTGCGGATCCTCCTCATTTTTGCGCACCGCCGTCAAACTCTCTCCCTTGCTGTTCAGTAACGGCGAAATGCTGGAATTTACGTTTGCTGCCTGACTCATGGTGATTCTCCTTATTGACCGATCGAAAGTGTTTTCTGCAACAATGTCTTGGTGGTATTCATCATGTCCACACTATTTTGATAGGAGCGTGATGCTGACATCATGTTGACCATCTCGTCGATTGCATTGACATTGGGAGACGTGACATACCCTTTCTCATCCGCCATCGGATGCTTGGGGTCATACGTCACCTTCATTGGCGAGGGGTCGTGCACCACACCCGCCACTTTGACGCCCTTGGCGGTCTCATTAACATCAATGGTTTTGAAAACAACCTGCCGCGCGCGATAAGCTTCGCCAGTAGAACTGGTTACGCTGTCCGCATTGGCGAGATTACTGGCCACCACGTTCAACCGTTGCGATTGCGCCGCCATGGATGAGCCTGCAATATTGAAAATACTGAATAAAGACATGATTAACTCCCCTCCCGGATGGCAGACAACAGACCTCTAATCTGGCCGCTGATAAAAGTCAGGCCAGCGTCATAGCGCAGCGCATTGTCAGCAAACTGCATGCGTTCGGCATCCATATCCACGGTATTGCCATCCACACTCGGTTGTTGTGGAATACGATACTGCGCCTGCGAAGAGCCAATCGAGCGAAAACTTGAAGGATTAATATGTTTTGCTGAAGTTGCCTGCAATCCAACATTCATCTGATTAGGAGCGAACGAATTTTGCAATGCCCTGGAAAAATCAAAATCTCTGGCCTTGAAACCAGGTGTATCTGCATTGGCGATATTACTCGCCAGCAACGTCTGCCTGGCCGATCTCATATTTAAAGCCTTTTGATGAAAACCAAGCATATTGTCGAGCTTGCTGATCATAATTTCCTCCTGTTGTATGGTTACAAACAATACATGCATTAACCATGCCAACTTTCTGCCAACCTGAATTGCCATTGATTGTTAGAAGAAATACACAATCCGCCCCCAATTCCCTTTTTAGCTCTGTTCTTGAGGCAATGCCATGCGCCATAGGCGGCAAAAATTGTCGCAAGCGGCAAAAATTGCCCTGCAAAAATTTACTTTTGATAACCCCGGATAATCAGATGAAGAAATATCTGTCACTACTCACCAGTCAAACGTGTAACCGTCCAACGTAATGTGGCTACACTAAACCGGACACATTCCTTAAAATAACTGAAAGAAGGAGTGTATTTAAATGAACCAAGAAAAACCCAAAGTCTATACAGCTGAATTTAGGGAGTCATCGGTAAAGTTGGCCATTGAATCGGATAAACCGGTAGCCCAAACCGCCCGGGATATTGGTGTGAATGAAAACACCTTGCATACCTGGATCAATAAATACAGTCGACCGGTTGATAACATAAAGGCAGTGCGCACTGACGAACATCTCTATGAAGAGTTAAAGCGACTGAAAAAAGAGGTTGTCCGGCTGACAGATGAGCGCGACCTATTAAAAAAGGCTGCCGCGTACTTTGCCAAGGAGCAACGGTGAAGTACGCCTGGATTAAACAGCATCGGGGTAAATTCGCCGTATTATCGATGTGCCGGTTTTTACAGGTCTCACAGAGTGCTTACTATGATTGGCTGCATCGAATTCCTTCATTCAGGGAACGAGAAGATGAGCAATTCAGCGGTATTGTAAAAAAGTATTTAAAAAAAGCCGGAATACATACGGCACCCACCGTCTCAAAATAGCTATGTTTCACCAGGGCCGATCCGTGGGGCGGCGACGAATAAGCCGGTTAATGAAGGAAGCCGGACTGGCCTGTAAAACCAAACGTCGATTTAAAACCACTACCAATTCAAAACATGAATTGCCGATTGCACCTGATTATTTGGATCGTCAGTTCTCCATAGATCAGACAAATCAGGTGTATGTGGGCAATATCACTTATATTCATACCCTGGAAGGCTGGCTGTATCTGGCGGTCGTGATCGACTTGTTCTCCCGTCAGGTCGTTGGCTGGTCAATGGCCGCGCATATGAAAACACAATTAGTCAATGATGCGTTCCAGATGGCTATTTGGAAACGCAAACCCGGCAAAGGCTTGTTATGGCATACCGATCGGGGTAGTATTAGACGACAATTAACCTGTCCGGTCAGGCGACAATTATCTTGACCGGTTGAGTGAAAGTATCAGTATGAGTTCTTTTCTATATAAGGAGAAAGAACTTGCCTGGAAAACATATCACTCATCAACAGGAAGCTATTTATATGAAGAATCGTCAGATAGGGCATGGTCAGGAGACAGCGGCTGCGAAAGCGGGGGTAAGTATCCGCAGTGGCCGCAGGATTGAGAAGGGTGTGCGGGTGGAGAAGTCGCAACGGCAGTGGCGCACGCGCCAGGATCCTTTTGAGCTGGTTTGGGAGACCGAATTGGTTCCATTGCTGCACGGGGAACCTGAACTGACCGGGACTACGCTTTGGGAGTACCTGGATGATCGATATCCCAGCCAATACCCGGAGAAATTGCTCAGAAGCTTGCAGCGCCGTGTAAAACACTGGCGGGCAACGCAAGGTCCCGGTAAGGCGGTCATGTTTTGCCAGTCGGTGCCTGCCGGGCACCAGGGGTTGTCCGATTTTACCTGGCCGCGCACGGCAATTACGATTGCAGGCAAACCATTTGATCACCTGCTGTATCAGTTTCGTCTGGCTTATAGTCATTGGCGCGCGGTTCATATCATCCGGGGCGGGGAAAGTTATAGTGCATTGGCCGATGGATTGCAGACCGCCTTGCATAAACTGGGCGGCGTGCCCAGGGAACATCGCACCGACAGTCTGAGTGCCGCTTACGTCAATGCGAGCCAAAAACAAGAACTCACGCAATCTTATGCGGCGCTGTGTCAACACTACGGCATGAAGCCTACGGTCAATAACCTGGGCGTCAGTCATGAAAATGGCGCCGTAGAAAATGCCCATGGTTCGCTCAAACACCGGATTGAGCAGGCGATCAAACTGCGGGGATCTGCGGATTTCGACAGTGTGGGCGCCTACCACCGTTTTCTTGAACGGATCGTCGATAAACTCAATCTGCGCTGCAGGGGGCGATTGGCGGAAGAGCAATCGCATCTCCAGCCACTGCCACGCTACCGCTTCATGGACTTCAGTGAACTGACCGTCAAAGCGACCACCAGTAGCACCATAGCGGTCAAACGGGGACTCTACAGTGTGCCATCCAGACTCATTGGCGAGAACATCCGGGTTCATCTCTATCACGATCGTCTGGAATGCTTTGTCGGCCAAACACCGGTCATTATATTACCGCGCGCGTATCCGAAAACGCCGGAAGGACGCGCCCGGCGCATCGATTACCGTCATGTGATTCATGCATTGGCGGCAAAGCCACAAGCCTTTCGCTTTTCCCGGCTGCGGGATGATCTGTTGCCAACGCCACAGTATCACCAGCTGTGGGCGCGGGTACAACAACAATTTGATCCCGGACTCGCTTGCAAATGGATGGTATCGGTGCTGCGTTTTGCCTACGACTATGATTGCGAGAGCCAGTTGGCCGCTGAATTGTTGCAACAACATCCGCTACCTGAACTGCAAACACTGCAAAAGCGATTTCTGCGGCAGCATGCGCCGCAGCCGGACATCCCAATTAAACAACACACTGCGGATACCTACGATCAACTCCTCAGCGGAAACTGGGCAACACAAGGAGGCAGCTCATGTCTGAATCGCTCCCACTGATGCTCAAGGAACTCAGACTCCCTGCCTTTGGCCAGCATTACCGGCACTTCCAGGATCAAGCCGCAGAACACGCCTGGAGCTACAGCCAATATCTCGCCGCCCTGTGCGAACAGGAAGTCGCCCAGCGCTTCCAAAGCAGAATCAGCAACTGGACGCATGAAGCCAGACTGCCGCGCGGCAAAAGCTTTGCCACTCTGGCGCTGACCGAACTGCCTCAAGCCGCTCAGAAAAAAATCATTACGCTGCGCGACAATACCTACTGGGCGAGCCAGGCAGACAATGTGTTGCTGATCGGCCCATCCGGTGTCGGCAAATCACATGTGGCGGCAGCATTGGGGTTGCATTTGATTGAACAAGGCATTCGCGTCAAATGGATATCAGCTACCGCACTGGTTCAACTCCTGCAGCAAGCCAGGAAAGAACTGGACTTGATGTCCGCCATGACGCGGCTGGATAAATACCGTGTACTGATCGTTGATGATATCGGCTATGTCAAAAAGACCGATTCGGAAACACAGGTATTGTTTGACTTCATTGCCCATCGCTATGAAAGCGGAAGTCTCATCATTACTTCAAACCAGCCTTTTAGCCAGTGGGATCAAATCTTCCCTGACACCATGATGACTGTTGCCGCCATCGACCGGATCATCCATCACGCAACCATCATCGAAATCGACAGTGAAAGTTATAGGAGGAAAAACCAGAAAAAATCATGAAGTAGCTAATAAACTCAACCGGCCATCATAATTGTCGTCAAAGCGGCCAAGATAATTGACGCGAGACAGGGTAGCCAATACGCCTCGGAGTGTCACCGGCAATTACTAAAGCAGCATGGCATCCAACAAAGCATGAGCCGGAAGGGCAATTGCTGGGACAACGCCGTGTCGGAAAGCTTCTTCCATACCTTAAAAACCGAATTGATCCATCATGAAACGCTTCATTCCCGGGAAGAAGCTAAACAGGCTGTGTTTGAATATATCGAAGTGTTTTACAACCGGGAGTGATTGCATTCAGCTAATGGATATATATCACCCGTTGACTTCGAGTTACAGCAAAATTCTGCTTAACTTTGTGTCCAGAAAAGTGTTGACACATCAGGGTTTGAGCGGGTGATGGATAAATTCCGCAACAGATACGGATAGACTGGATGCGCGTAATACCGCTTGCTGGTGTTGGGCTTGCGGTAGATTGCGTGGGTTCCCATTCGCTTCATCAGCGTAGATACACGACGCCGACCGAATAAACTTCCTTCACGTTTGAACATTTTGGAAAGCATTCTGGCCCTGCAAAGGGATGGTTCAAATGCAATTCGTCTATCCGGCGCATCAGTGCAAGCTCTTGGGCCGATAGCGGAACCGGTTGGTAGTTATGCTGTCGAGCGCGCTACATCCAATAGCTGGCATTGCCGCACTAACGACAGTTTATGGGCTTGGTCTATCATCGCTTTGCGCTCAGCAATCCCGCCTTGGTGAGCGCACCTTCTAAAAAATCATTCTCCAATGTGAGCTGTCCAATCTTGGCGTGAAGTAGCTTGAGATCAGGCGCAGCGGCCTTTACTCTTGAATTACTCCCGGATACATCGATTGCAGATTCCTGTAACTGCTGCTTCCATCCCGAAATCTGGTTCAGATGTACATCAAATTGTTCAGCCAGGGTCTTATCGCCCTTGATCGCAGATATCGCCACCTTGGCTTTGAATCCCGCTGCGTGATTCCTTCTCGTCCTTCTCATACGCTCGCTCCTTTTTTGCCATCTATTACACGGCTTGGGTTGAGCAAGATTACCACTTATCCGGCTGTCCGAATTTGTGAGACCACCTCTCATTTATTTTCACCGGTTTTTGAACCATTTGTTAATACGTCCGGACTGCACCAGTTTAAATATAAGCCAAGATAATACTAACAGCACGATAGCCGGACCTATAGCCTGGCGTGCCACTTTTGCATAATCCACCATCTCCACGCGCAGTTGATAGTGATAGTTTAATGGCGGCACCCCCTCTGCAGTCACCAATAGCGAATATAGTCCCTGATCCAGCCGTTCCAATCCGTTTATCACGCCATCCGGGTAATAATCCGCATTCATTTGGGCAACCGTCTCGCCTTCAGGGGTCGCTCCACGAAATACTTTTAAACTCACCGGCATGTTCCTGAGCGCCGGATCAATTAAATCTACGACCAGATACGTCTCCCCCGCAACCGGTATCTCTGTGCAATATTGTCCTGCCTGATCATGTTGTGGCTGATACGCACTTAGATGCACCATATTTTCACCAACCTGACGAACGCAGATATCCTCTTCCAGTGGTACCGCTCCGTGCGCCTGTACATTACTTATATTCAATGCTCCAATCAATCCACAACACGCTAAAACTACCTGTATTGATCGCCTCATCATGACCAATTCCCCCATAAATTTTTAATCTATTTGCAACAAGCCCTTCTCTCAAATAGCCCAATCGCTATTTTTTGTTAGCAATCATCTCATAGAGACAACGATTATTTCGACAGATTTCAGGATACTTTGTTCTCGTTCCGCTAATAAAAAAACCGTTACACCCCTGCCTGACGACAGCGGTGTAACGGTTGATGGTGATTAACCTAACCCTGGTATTGCTTAGAGTTTGGTAAAGACTGGAATCACTGGACCAGCAATACTGGTGATATGTCGATTTCCTTCTTCATCCCAAGCCATCAGCAGTCCACCAAAGCGGCTTTCCGGGTCACCCAACAACGCCATCAAGCGTTGAATTTCCCATAATGCATCTTTGGCTTCCATTTTCATTTCTCTGGTTTCGCCCGGCTGGATTGGTGTTTCATCATCAAATGACAGTCCAATTGCCGTTAATTCACGTGGATAGTTTGGATCCAGTGTTTTACGTCCAACTGAGTTAATAAAACGAATACCTGCCGTGGTGAATTCACCGAACTCAATCGCGCTATCACCATTGTTAGTTACTTCCATTGAAACACGCAGCGCACGACCTGGTACGTCATAGTTCGCGTCTGTTATGGTAATAGCAACCGGGTTAGGTGCTACCGGTAATGGAGCAACCTTGGATTCACCCGCTTGAATTGGTACAGTGTAGGGATGTTTGTTTTCTGTATAGCGATAACCACCCCATACTAAACCTAGCGTCACTACTACCATCACCCAGGCAATCTTGGTATCCACTGGATCACGCAGCAGGTCATCACCGTATGCCAGCAGTACCCGGCTACGCGGGAGGAACATGGGACGGATAGTGAATACGCCAATCCAGAAAACACCCAGCGATATCCACAATACGTGCCAGAAAAGTCCATTGGTATGATTAAACGTTTCTGAATCGATGGTTTCACCCGTCAGCAACTTGAGCGGATTGGTAAAATCATCCCAACTTCCCGTGATGTTCATCCATGCGCCCGGACCAGCAATTGGACCAGCTCCTTCCACATTCAACATCGCATGAATGTGGTGACGACCAGGAATACGCGCTCTCAGATTAACTTCGAAGGCATAGTCACGGCCAACCTGCAATGGTCCAGAAATAAACCATGGATGACCATTGATTTTGGTACTCAGCCGAACAAAAACCGGACTCGGGCTACCCACGTTCAGGAATGCGCGTTCAGGTTTTGAAGCAGCCCGTGGCCAGTCTGATGCCAAATGGAACTTACCTTCCATTCTTGCATTTTCATTCACTTTGACAGTTTCTGGACTCCATTTCACGTCATACCATTGCACAGTCCGCATCCGCAGGAATGGCTCTTGTGAACGCTCACCATGTGCCGCTACCGTTGAAACATCCAGCGTCATCGTCATGGTCAGTGCTGCTACTGCATAGGCCGCACCGTAAAGCCCCATCACGCCATGTTTATATAGTTTTTTGATATCCATTATTTGATCCTCTCTGGAAAGCCTTCTTCACCAAATGCAGTCACATCTTCTCTATGTACAATCCGTCCTCTTTTACCTTTAACGTAGAAGAAGGCTGTGCAGTAGACTTTGCCCAGATACCACCAAACGCAGAACATCAACATGGAAACGAATGCTGCAAAGAACGCCGCAATCACTGTGGTATGGCCGCCAAAAGTACGCAATGATCCTTTCTCAATCAGACGCGTATATTCCGGTGTACCTGTGCGAATGTACATGTGACCCATGTAATCAGCCATCGACAGCAAGTGTCCTTCTACTACGATCGGCAAATGTGTAGGACCAAATATCGGCCAGTTACCTGGATAAAATAACAATCCAAAGAAGGCACCGCCAACCAATGCGGTAACTAACCAGTTACGTGTCAAATACAAGGTCAAATCCAGCATTAATGCACCTGGAAGCATAATACCCGGTGTGACAAAATTGATTGGGTAATGTGACCACCAGTAGAATCCCCAGTAGCGGGTCAGCCATTCACCCAGCAACAAACATATTACGCAAAGGGTCGCGCCAAATGGTTGACGATAGTTCACCCACAGGTAGTACATAATGGTCGAACAGTAGGTAATTCCAACGATAGGTGTCAATACCGGCCACCACTGGCGATCTTTCCAATCCAGCCAGAAATCCCAGTCACCTGCCAATAGCATAAAATGCATGTGGTAGGTTCCAACCAGCAGCACAATCAAAATCGGAAAATACACCGCATCAATCAATCGCGACATGTGAATCGCTTCTGGCGGCATTTTAGCCGCTTTCAGAATTTCATTCGTTCTGAATACACCAGCAAACATACCTTCGCCCTTGGTGAGCAAAGTAAACACCATTAACAACGGTACGACATATATCAGAACTAGTAAAATATCATTCATAACTCCCTCCCTTTTCTAGCTTGTAATATTAAGTGTAGCAACATGACGATTCCTCTATCTTTATCAATAAAGTACCTCTCTCGTACCCGGCTGACTCCAATCCCTCGAAATCAACCAGGGTATTTCCACTCACATCCTGGAAGCGTGGCGCCAATCAACTACTCGACGCCGCGCCACCAAAAATGTACCAGATTAAGCTACGACCCGGTTGTTAAGAATTTCTTTACTTTGGTTATTCCAGATAACGTCAGTCAGATTGGAATAACGGGTGATAATCTGTGCAGCAATACCACCTTGAAACAGGCCAGCCCATCCCAGAATCACGAAGCCCCAGTGCAGCGGTGCACTAAACAGCTCTTCCATGAACCAGAAAGCATGGCCCCATTCGTTCAAACCAACGTTAGGCAGAATCATCAATGGTCCCGCAATCGCCATAACCAGTGGGAATGAAATTCCACGGCTATACAGCGGTAGACGAGTCATTGCATACAGGTATGCAGCAATACCGCAGACAATGTACATTGGGAATGAACCATAAAATACCACTACATGACTAGGGGTAAAGCTGGTGTCACGGATAATCACTTGATGCCAGGAAGCATCTTGCTCCGTGAAGAAACTACCGCCCCAGTACACACCAAAGATGTATACGCCAATCCACATCAACCAGTAGAAATAACGTTTAATCTCCAGTTTAGGATCAAGGTTATCCAACTGCTCTTTGGTATCACGCGTTTTTAAGATCCAGCCCCAGGTTACCAAGGCAAACAACGGCATAATGGTCATGTGTACGCGCCACAGTCCCATCCAGATGCGGTCAAATTCAGGCTCCATCGAGTCCATACCGTGCGAATACGCAAAAGTACGTTGATACCATACCCAGAATATTGCTACCAACAGCATGGTGATCATGCCAAATTTGTACCACTTGGAGTCATACCACAACGACATGTCATAGCCTCTTTCCGAGGTAGACGCTGCGCTGCTTGTTCCCATCGTAGTTGCCATCTCTAGTTCCTCCTATCGAACAACATTTTTGTTAAAAATTGTGATGATTTGTCTTCTTTCCATCACCCGTCTTCACAAAAACCACAAACTAATCGCGGCTTTTGCCTTGCTTGTGACACTCTACTACCACTTTTGTTCCAGCAAGGTTACACCTCCAACGCCAGATACACCCGAAAGCGTAGTCACCTTCTCATCCTTAGTCAAGTTTTTTTTAGTGACTCACCACAAACCAGTATAAAACTACCGATAATTCAAATAATTACAAGACAAGGCATTATAAAAATCCTTTTTGACTTATTTCCTCAATATTTCTTTATACTATTTTTTATAACCATATTACTAGAGAGGTTATGCTGCTGACTGCAGGCGCTAACCCTATTTCGTCAGACTAAAAAGGTCACAACCAAGTGCAGACTGCTGTATAAGAACACTCTGTTAATGTATATCAGTCACGATGATGCCGCAAAAAAAACTAAACAGTCTCTCAAATCAGTCCCTCATCTGACTGCAAACGCTGTTTCGGACGACGACACTGCCGTTGATGACATGATCTTCTGGCAAGTTACCTTGATCAGTCAGGTTGAAACGGGGCTACAGGCATTCGCACTCAAACGCCAACTCGCCACGAGTCACTTCATCACTTGGCGGTGCATCACAAGTTGATACAAGCCATGACCGAGAGTGAGACCTATTACAAGTTCAGCGGATTAGTCAAAACTTTGCTGCTGGCGGTACTACTGCCTATTCTGATGATCCGGTCTGCTTCAGCGTTATAGCAAGAGCGCTACATCCATAAAAGCACCCTCGTGGTCGAACGCAAGCTCAAGGATGAACCGCAGTTTTAGTGGATTGCCATTCTATTAGGAAATATCAAGACGCTGACCTAACGCTTTCTGGTCGCGACCGCACAACGCAGGCTGAATCGCCCCGGGTTCTGTGGAGGCTATTTGGTTTAAGTAACACTGGCAGAATCCGAGTTGGTTAACTGCCGGTAGTATTGTGCCTCAGCTTCTGCGGGCGGTATATAGCCGATAGGTCCCAGCAAACGCTGATGATTGAACCAGAACACCCAGTTCAACGTCGCCAATTCAACGGATTCCCTGTTTTTCCAAGGCCCTTGCTTATGAATCAATTCAGTCTTGTAAAGCCCGTTGATCGTTTCGGCCAGTGCGTTGTCGTAGCTATCTCCTTTACTGCCAACCGACGGCTCTATTCCAGCCTCGGCAAGTCGCTCCGTATAACGGATAGAGACATACTGGGAGCCCTTGTCGCTGTGGTGAATCAAAGCACTGTCTCGCGTCAATTATCTTGGCCGCTTTGACGACAATTATGATGGCCGGTTGAGTTTATTAGCTACTTCATGATTTTTTCTGGTTTTTCCTCCTATAACTTTCACTGTCGATTTCGATGATGGTTGCGTGATGGATGATCCGGTCGATGGCGGCAACAGTCATCATGGTGTCAGGGAAGATTTGATCCCACTGGCTAAAAGGCTGGTTTGAAGTAATGATGAGACTTCCGCTTTCATAGCGATGGGCAATGAAGTCAAACAATACTTGTGTTTCCGAATCGGTCTTTTTGACATAGCCGATATCATCAACGATCAGTACACGGTATTTATCCAGCCGCGTCATGGCGGACATCAAGTCCAGTTCTTTCCTGGCTTGCTGCAGGAGTTGAACCAGTGCGGTAGCTGATATCCATTTGACGCGAATGCCTTGTTCAATCAAATGCAACCCTAATGCTGCCGCCACATGTGATTTGCCGACACCGGATGGGCCGATCAGCAACACATTGTCTGCCTGGCTCGCCCAGTAGGTATTGTCGCGCAGCGTGATGATTTTTTTCTGAGCGGCTTGAGGCAGTTCGGTCAGAGCCAGAGTGGCAAAGCTTTTGCCGCGCGGTAGTCTGGCTTCATGCGTCCAGTTGCTGATTCTGCTTTGGAAGCGCTGGGCGACTTCCTGTTCGCACAGGGCGGCGAGATATTGGCTGTAGCTCCAGGCGTGTTCTGCGGCTTGATCCTGGAAGTGCCGGTAATGCTGGCCAAAGGCAGGGAGTCTGAGTTCCTTGAGCATCAGTGGGAGCGATTCAGACATGAGCTGCCTCCTTGCGTTGCCCAGTTTCCGCTGAGGAGTTGATCGTAGGTATCCGCAGTGTGTTGTTTGATTGGGATGTCCGGCTGCGGCACATGCTGTCGCAGAAATCGCTTTTGCAGTGTTTGCAGTTCAGGTAGCGGATGTTGTTGCAACAATTCAGCGGCCAACTGGCTCTCGCAATCATAGTCGTAGGCAAAACGCAGCACCGATACCATCCATTTGCAAGCGAGTCCGGGATCAAATTGTTGTTGTACCCGCGCCCACAGCTGGTGATACTGTGGCGTTGGCAACAGATCATCCCGCAGCCGGGAAAAGCGAAAGGCTTGTGGCTTTGCCGCCAATGCATGAATCACATGACGGTAATCGATGCGCCGGGCGCGTCCTTCTGGCGTTTTCGGATACGCGCGCGGTAAGGTAATGACCGGTGTTTGGCCAACAAAGCATTCCAGACGATCGTGATAGAGATGGACCCGGATGTTCTCGCCAATGAGTCTGGATGGCACACTGTAGAGTCCCCGTTTGACCGCTATGGTGCTACTGGTGGTCACTTTGACGGTCAGTTCACTGAAGTCCATGAAGCGGTAGCGTGGCAGTGGCTGGAGATGCGATTGCTCTTCCGCCAATCGCCCCCTGCAGCGCAGATTGAGCTTATCGACGATCCGTTCAAGAAAACGGCGGTAGGCGCCCACACTTTCGAAATCCGCAGATCCCCGCAGTTTGATCGCCTGCTCAATCCGGTGTTTGAGCGAACCATGGGCATTTTCTACGGCGCCATTTTCATGGCTGACGCCCAGGTTATTGACCGTAGGCTTCATGCCATAGTGTTGACACAGCGCCGCATAAGATTGCGTGAGTTCTTGTTTTTGGCTCGCATTGACGTATGCGGCACTCAGGCTGTCGGTGCGATGTTCCCTGGGCACGCCGCCCAGTTTATGCAAGGCGGTCTGCAATCCATCGGCCAACGCACTATAACTTTCCCCGCCCCGGATGATATGAACCGCGCGCCAATGACTATAAGCCAGACGAAACTGATACAGCAGGTGATCAAATGGTTTGCCTGCAATCGTAATTGCCGTGCGCGGCCGGGTAAAATCGGACAACCCCTGGTGCCCGGCAGGCACCGACTGGCAAAACATGACCGCCTTACCGGGACCTTGCGTTGCCCGCCAGTGTTTTACACGGCGCTGCAAGCTTCTGAGAAATTTCTCCGGGTATTGGCCGGGATATCGATCATCCAGGTACTCCCAAAGCGTAGTCCCGGTCAGTTCAAGTTCCCCGTACAGCAATGGAACCAATTCGGTCTCCCAAACCAGCGCAAAAGGATCCTGGCGCGTGCGCCATTGCCGTTGCGACTTCTCCACCCGCACACCCTTCTCAATCCTGCGGCCACTGCGGATACTTACCCCCGCTTTCGCAGTCGCTGTCTCCTGACCATGCCCTATCTGACGATTCTTCATATAAATAGCTTCCTGTTGATGAGTGATATGTTTTCCAGGCAAGTTCTTTCTCCTTATATAGAAAAGAACTCATACTGATACTTTCACTCAACCGGTCAAGATAATTGTCGCCTGACCGGACAGGTTAATTGTCGTCTAATAAAGCACCCAGCTCCGGTTGCCGGGCGTATAAGGAACCTCTGATTAATTCCCCGCAAGTAATATAATTCTGCATCAAACTTTTTCGAGAAGCTATTCATGAAACCTTACCAACAGATGAGTTTTGCTGATGCCGAATACGCCAATAAGGGCAAAGTCACGCGCCGCGAGAAGTTTCTCGATCAACTTGATGGATTATTGCCTTGGCAGGCTATGATTGATGTTATTGAACCACACTATGCGCCAGGCAATGGGCGTGGCCGCAAACCATTTGCCTTGGAATTGATGCTGCGCGCGCATGTTGCGCAAATTATCTACAACTATTCCGATCCGGGCATGGAAGATGCGCTGTATGAGATTGAATCACTGCGCCGTTTTTGCGGCATTCGTCTGGAAGCCGTGCCGGATGAAAGCACCATTTTGCAATTTCGGCATTTACTGGAAAAACACGGGTTAATGGATCAGATCTTCCAGGTCATCAACCAAACGCTGGGTGAGCGTGGGTTGTTCTTGAAAGCCGGCACCATCGTCGATGCCAGCCTGATTGCCGCGCCGACTTCAACCAAAAATAAGAGCCGGTCGCGTGATCCAGAAATGCATTCCAGCAAAAAGGGCAATCAATGGTTTTTCGGCAGCAAGTTTCATATCGGCGTCGATCATGAAACCGGGTTGGTGCATACGCTCAAAGTAACCTCGGGGCATGTCAGCGACGTTGCCGAAGCCGCCGCCCTGCTGCATGGCGAGGAACAGTTTGTTCATGGCGATGCCGGATATCAGGGGCTGGATAAACGCCCGGAGATGCCGGCGGAAAGCCCTCCAGCCTGCGTGATCGCGATGCGTCCGGGCAAACTGGCCAGGCTCACGAAAGACGATTCCGGGGCGGCTCAACTACTGCGCGGTGCCGCCCGTGAGCTGGCGAAACGCCGCGCCAAAGTCGAACACGTGTTTCGGGATATCAAAATCCGCTTTGGGTATGCTAAAAATCGCTATCGCGGCCTGGCCAAAAATGCGGCCCGTTTGACCTTCCTGACAGCCATTGCCAACGTCATCCGTGGTGATGCTTATGAACGTCGATGTCTTGTTGCGTCTGAAATTTGAAAACAAGCCAGTAAATGAGCTTGTTTCCAGAGAGGAACGGCTGTTTTCATAAAAATCAGCGTCACTATTTGAAGTAGTGGTCAGTTTTTGAGTGACTGCCGTTCAGAATGTTTGTTTTTCAGAGGTTCCATAACGCCTGCTCCAGCGCATCCAGCACGAAGTCTGTGTGCATGCTGGAACTGACACGCCAACCCACGATGCACCGGGCAAACACGTCGATGACGAACGCGACATACAGCCAGCCCTGCCAGGTGGAAACATAGGTGAAATCCGACACCCACAACTGGTTTGGGCGATCTGCCTTGAATTGCCGGTTGACCCTGTCCAGTGGGCACGGCAGCGCCTTGTCTGAAACCGTCGTGCGGACAATCTTGCCGCGCCGTACACCTTCCAGCCCCAACCGTTTCATCAGCCGCTCAACAGTGCAACGAGCTACCTGTATTCCTTCGCGCTTAAGTTGTCGCCATACCTTGTCGGCACCATAAACCTGCAGATTGGCCTGCCAGATTCGTTATATCTGCGGCATCAGATCGTCATCGCGAATAGCTCGGGCACAGCGCAATGCCGGATTACGCAGTTCGACAACGTGACGTCGATATCCCGACGGAGCGACCTGCAATACCTTGCAGATCGGCTCGACTCCGTGGGTGTCGCGATGCCGGTCAATGAACGATCTTAGGATTTGAGTTTGCGGTCGAGCTCCGCCTGGGCAAAAAAGCACTGGCCAGTTTCAGTATCTCATTGGCGCGACGTAATTCCTTGACTTCACGCTCCAGTGCTTTGATGCGCTCGCGTTCTTCACTGGTGACGCCATCTCGCAAGCCTGTGTCGATCTCGTGCTTCTTCACCCAATCATGCAATGTCGGTGGTGCGCAGCCAATCTTTGGCGCTATCGATTCTATCGTCGCCCACAGCGAAGGGTACTCACTGCGATGCTCTTGCACCAGACGGACTGCGCGTGCTTTTACTTCAGGGGAATATTTGTTTAATTTGTTCATGGCTCCATTCTCTCAAGATTTGGAGCCTCCTCAAAATCCGGGGCGATTCAGGCCGTATTTTCAGGACCCCATTAGAAGCAGGGCCGAGGCTCATTACTAACCGGCAAAACAAATATTCAAATATTCAAGAGTGCAGCTACTAATTTAATCTTATTTTGCGCACGCGCGGACGCCAACACCATGTTCATACACCAATTTTCCTCCTTTCCATCCCGCACTACAAAGAAGAAAAAACCCCAAAATCGAGAAAGCAATGGCAGCCAATCCTGGCGATTCAATTTGTGTGCCATCAAGACGCAGAAACAAGCTGATCGCATAGAAAGACCAGCTGATCATAATCAAAATCATATGTTGGTTCACCACCTTCATCACCGGACTCTGCTGATCAATTTTTCCAAGCTCAAGCAACCCAGTCATCATCGCAGGTAACGCAGTACCTGTTCCAGTGACAAGCAACACCCCAGTCACCCAACCCGTCTGTTCATTTGTAAAAATGAAACTTGCAATGTCTGCTATTGTTGCAAGAAACCAGGTCGCCAGCGGAAAATGAACCAGCATTGGGTGGACGGGATGTTTCATGTGATTTAGTTTTTAATATATTAAAGAAACAGGCTGAGCAACGTCAGAAAGCCTGCCACCGCCACACCGGCATGAATAAGCACCACATTTTTTGGTGCAACGTTGCCTTTTGCGTGCATCGAGGCAAGATAGCATCCGCCTAATGCGGCAACAACAAGCAATCCAAGTGCAGCGGTCAAGCGTGAGCCCCCTGAGCCTTCCAGCACCATCATGATCAGCATGATCAAACCTGTCGCGCCCAATAAAGCGTGAATAATGGACAAGGGCCATGGCGCCAACTGTCCAGACAGAACTTTCGCGGCTAACACAACACCGCCAACAGCTGCAATGGCTAACACCATGATTAAATAGGTCAGCATTAAACTTTCCTCCTCATATTAGCGTGAGAGTTTATACTTTACCCTATGTTTGAAATCTTTTGTAATAGAGATATGTCAAAACCAGCAAACACAACCATTACCAATATTCAGAATGCCCTCTTTGTCATTTTTAGGTCAAAGCCAACAATTATTGATCACGGCGTTACTTCGCCATCGCAGCGGGCTTACGGTAGACGAGCTATCGTCTCTACTATCCATCTCTCGCAATGCAGTCAATCAGCATCTGTCGAGCCTGAGCGGCAGCGGCTTCATTCAGACCGCAACTCTGGCAAGTACGGGAGGCAGGCCGAGCAAAATTTATTCGTTATCACCAAGTGGTTTAGAACTTTTCCAAAGACGTTACTCATTCTTTGCCAGACTGCTGCTTTCGTGGGTCGATAAAAATCTGGGGGAACAGGAAACAAAACTATGTTTGCATTCGCTCGGGGAACAAATGGCTCGAGAATTTGAAGATCGCATAGAGAACCAATCATCATCAACAGCTAAACTTCATGAAGTAGCTGCGGTTATGTGTGAACTTGGTTATGATGCAAGCGTAAAGGAAACCGCAGGAAACCATACTGAAATCATTGCCAATAACTGTATTTACAATAAACTCGCTGAGGAGTACCAGGGATTTTGCACGCTCGATCTGAGTTTTCTATCCTCATTACTAAAAGCTGACATCGAACATAAAGAATGTATCGTCAAGAAAGGAAACTACTGCTGTTTTGTAATCGCAGGCCATTCTGACTAGGTTTTCCCATTTTACGCCTCTATCAATGCCAGCAATTCAAGCCATTCTTCTTCTAGTATCTCGATTTTTTTCTCCAATTCGCTACGATTTTGATCTAGAACCTGTATTTCTCTTTGAGTCAAATTGATATAAGTCGAACTATCTATCAAACGGCTATTGATAGCATCCAATTCAACCTGTAGAGATATAATCGATGTTTCCAGTTTTACCTGTTTTGTGAATAAAAACTTTTTATTCGGCCGCGGCTTAATTTCCGGCAAAACAGATTTTCCATTTATCGGGATATCTATTTTCACTCGCTCTGTTTTTAGCGCTTGATCTTTTTCAAACCACTTTTTATATTCCTCCAAGTCACCATCAAACAATTTTACTGATCTATCTGCAACCAGCCAAAGTTCGTCAGCAATCGCTTTAATCAAACCTCGATCATGTGACACCAATACCACAGCACCCACATACTCTTCCAAAGCCAGAGTCAACAAATCCCGCATTTCCATATCAAGATGATTGGTTGGCTCATCCAGCAAAAGAATATGTGGTTTTTGATAAGCAATCAGAGCTAGCGCCAGTCGGCTTTTCTCCCCTCCTGAAAAAGTTGCAACTGGACGATCTTCATCATTTCCCGCCAGACCGAATCCCCCTAGAAAATTTCTTAATACCAATTCTTTTTCGCCAGGAGCAATTTTCTGAACATGCTGCAGGGGGGTTTGATTGCCATCCAGATATTCCAATTGATGCTGGGCAAAATAGCCAATGCGAATATCGGAATTGACATGCACTTGTCCAGCTGTTGGTTTAATTTCACCAATTAACAATTTGATTAGCGTTGATTTACCCGCGCCATTGGGTCCAATTAATGCCGCACGCGCACCCGCGCGCAAAGAAAAATTAACCTGATCGAATATCAATTGATCACCATATTTGAAACCGGCACTTTCAGCCTCTATCAACAAATCCGGACCACGTTCCGGCGCTTCAATTTTAAATTCGCAGTGATTTTGTTTACCGTGTACAGGGGCAATTCTCACCAAACGCTCCAGTGCTTTAAGTCGGCTTTGCGCCTGTTTCGCCTTAGTCGCCTTAGCACGAAATCGTCGCACAAAATCTTCCATATGAGCGATCTGTTGCTGCTGTTGCTGAAAAGCCTGTTCCTGCTGACTCATTCTTTCTATCATTGCACGCTCAAATTTATCGTAGTTACCGCTATAAGCATCAATTACGCCATCGTGCATATAAGCCACCTGATTGACGCATGCATTCAGAAATTCACGATCATGTGAAACAACAATCAAACTTCCAGGATAACGCGCAAGGTATTCCTCCAGCCATATAATCGCCTCCAAATCAAGATGATTAGTCGGCTCATCCAGCAACAACAAATCCGCTCGTCGCATCAGCGCCCTCGCCAAATTGAGTCGCATACGCCATCCACCGGAAAAACTGCTAACGGATTGCTCCAGCTTCGTTTGTGAAAAGCCCAGGCCATTCAGTAGTTGCGCGGCACGCGCCGGCGCACCGTAGCCATCAATCTCCTCAAACCGATGCTGAGCGGCAAACCAGTCCGCATCATGCATATTGCTCTCTAACACTGCTTGCAGTTGCTGCCACTCCGCATCTCCCTCCAGCGTAAAAGCCAGTGCAGCTTGCGCAGAACTAACAATCTCCTGCTCGACAAAAGCAAGTGTTTTCCCTTTCTGCAAAGATACTTCGCCCTGATCTGGCGCAATCTCCCCACGAATTAACTGAAACAAAGTGGATTTACCACATCCATTTCTACCAACCAATCCAACCCGCTGATTCGCAAAAACCTGTAGGTTAATATCACGCAACAGAGGGATTCCACTTTGCAGAAAAGAAAGATTACGAATCGAGAGCATAAAAACCCCATCATTACTGGATCTCATCCAGGTAGTTACAAAAAAATTATCGCGAAAAAGAGACCATTGTTGAAGCAAGGGGTCTCACTGTACAATGACCTCCAACCCTAAAAGAATATACCATTAGGTTTTTTTGGAAATTATCCAGGTTTTTGTTTTACCAGCTTGTCTACTCAGATTTTATATTTTCCGATATGGAGACTATGTTCAACTACCCCGTGCGTGTCTATTATCAAGATACCGATACCGGCGGCGTGGTGTATCACGCCACCTACCTTGATTTCATGGAACGCGCACGATATGAATGGTTGCGTGAACTCGGTTTTGAAGTAAGCGCAATGATTCAATCGCATAAAATGATTTTTCTGGTGCGCTCACTCAATATTGAATATTTCAAACCAGCTCTACTGGACGATCTGCTGCAGGTGACTGTGCAGGCATCCGAAATAGGACGAAGCCGAGTAACGCTGCAACAGCAGGTATTAAGAGAGGATGGCTTACTGGTGAGCGCAACTGTACACGTCGTCTGCGTAGGCGCCGAGACGCTAAGACCAATTAGTGTTCCACTACCTCTTCGTCAAAAAATAGAAAAAATATCAACATGAACTCAACTATCAACAACGATCTATCTTTATTCTACCTGATTAGCAGCGCCAGTCTGCCCGTGCAACTGGTTATGCTACTTTTACTCGTGGCTTCTTTTTTTTCCTGGTGGTTTATTTTTCGCAAATTGTTTGCAATACGCCAGGCAACCAGACAAACGGATGAATTCGAGAACGCCTTCTGGCGAGGTGCCGATCTGAATGCACTCTACCAGCGTGCTGCCGGTGGTCGCGAGGCCGTGGGTAGCATGGAACGTATTTTTGAAGCAGGATTTCGGGAATTTACCAAGCACCAACCCGGCGTGGAAGCCGGTGTCATCATGGACAGCACTCGTGGCGCAATGCGGGCAGTCTATCAACGCGAAATGGACAAGCTTGAATCACATCTGCCATTTCTTGCTACCGTCGGATCCGTCAGTCCCTACATTGGTCTGTTTGGAACCGTGTGGGGAATCATGAATGCTTTTCGTGAATTATCCAATATCGCGCAGGCGACTATTGCACACGTTGCGCCTGGCATTGCCGAGGCGTTAATCGCAACGGCAATGGGACTCTTTGCCGCCATTCCTGCCGTAATCGCCTACAATCGCTATGCCAGCAAAACCAGCCAACTGGCGACCCGTTTTGAAAGCTTTATCGATGAAGTTGCCAATGTACTGCAGCGTCGCGTCGCTCAACCTAAAAACCCTGCAGGGCATTTATGATTCAACGCCGCAACAAACGACAATTGATGAATGAAATCAATGTGGTACCTTACATTGATGTCATGTTGGTGTTATTGATTATTTTTATGATTACGTCACCACTTATCCATCCAGGCCAGGTTGAACTGCCTGAGATCGGACAATCCTCGGCACCCCCTATTGAACCACTTGAAGTCAGCATCGACGTTGATGGTGGTTTGACACTACGTGACCGCGCAGCAAAAGGCGAGGAGCAAAAAGTGGATCGCACCCGATTAGCGGAATTGATCAAACTCAAGCAACAACAAAACACCGAGCAGCCTGTCGTTATTGCTGCGGACAAGCGCGTTCGTTATGAGGAAGTCATTCAGATCATGGATTTGCTACAACAACAGCAAGTTAAAAAAATTGGCCTGTTGACTCGCCCTAAATAATCAATTAAGAATACATGCAAGCCGTCATCCAGTCAGATAATCATCATACAGAACCTGGAAAAGTGCGCGCGGCACTTTTTTCTCTTCTGATTCATCTGGTTTTTTTCGGCCTACTGGTTTTTGGGTTGAACTGGAAAAGTAAAGAGCCCGAAGCCACTATTGTGGAATTATGGCAGAATTTTGCTGAAATCGAGCCCATCAAACCTGTGCAGCCGGTCAAACCACCTCTCCCTGCGCCACCCGTCACAGCAAAACCCGAGCCAAAAGTTGAGTCTAAACCGCAGCCTGTAGAATCGAAGTCACCTGGTCAACCAGCAATCACAACTGCTGAGCCTTCTCCCCCCTTGCGCAAACCAGCCATTCCACTTAAGGCAATAAAAGAGAAGCCGACGCCCAAACAAGCAGCAGAGAAGCCATCCGAGCCCATAAAAAAAACTGCACCTGAGACGCCGCCCAATAAAGATATTGACAAAAAACCAGTTGAAAAGAAAACAGAAAACACGCAAGCAACTGAACAAAAAAAACAGCAGGAGCAAGAACGTCTAGCATTGAGAGCGAAGCAGAGCCAGACACTCGATGAAATTGCAAAATACAAGGCGATGATTCAAGCTAAAATTCGCAGCCGGATCGTCATGCCACCTGACCTGCCAGGTAATCCGGTTGTCGAATTTCGTGTCATTTTGCTGCCAGGTGGCGAAGTATTGAGTGTCAACTTACATCGCTCAAGTGGTTTTACTGTGTTTGATGAGGCCGTAGAAAGAGCAGTATACCTTGCAAAACCTTTGCCTTTGCCGCCTGATCCCGCCCTTTTCAGGGAATTCCGCGATTTCAACCTAACCGTGTATTACCGTGAATAACCTTTCCAAAAGATTTTTGAGAACCTTCGCCATGCGTTTACGTAACTTGATTTGTATCCTACTGGTGCTGCTGGTTAGTACTACGACAGGCTTACACGCCGCACTGAATATCGAAATATACGGTGGAGGCGCCAGTAAGATTCCGATTGCATTGGTGCCTTTCGCTGCCGAAACACAATTCCCGGAACGGGTTTCAGCCGTTGTAGCGGCTGACCTGGAGCGGAGTGGCTTATTCAAGCTGGTTGATACTTTTGGGACTGCTCCACATGAAATTGATCAAGTCAACTATACCGACTGGCAGAACCGGAATGCGGCCGCGCTGGTGATTGGCAGTATCTCAGCACAGCCAGATGGCCGCCTGGATGTACGCTTCCGCCTGCTGGATGTGGCCAAACGCATTCAATTGGCAGGATTTTCATCCATCGTCACAACCGACCAATTACGTGCCCTCTCCCATAGAATCGCTGACGTTATATATGAAGCTTTAACGGGCGAGCCTGGTTTTTTCAGTTCCCGCATCGCTTTTGTCCGAAAGCAAGGCAATCAGTATGCACTTCAGGTTTCAGATTACGATGGATTTAATGCGCGCTCGCTAATTGAATATAGCGAACCGATTATTTCCCCTTCCTGGTCGCCAGATGGCAGCAAAATTGCCTATGTTTCCTTTGAAAAGAAGAAACCGATCGTTTATGTGCAGACATTGGCCACGCGCGAACGCCATGCAGTTGCCAACTTCAAGGGAAGTAACAGCGCCCCCGCCTGGTCACCAGATGGCAACAAACTGGCGGTTGTTCTGTCACAGCAGGGGGGGTCTCAAATCTACCTGATCAACGCGGATGGCAGTGGACTGCAACGGCTCTCACAAAGCAGCAGTATCGATACAGAACCCACATTTTCTCCAGATGGCCGCTGGATCATCTTTACTTCTGATCGGGGCGGCAGCCCGCAAATCTACCGCATGCCAGCATCCGGGGAGAATGCCGGCAGGGCCGAGCGCCTGACTTTTGAAGGCGACTACAACGTTAGTCCACGCGTCAGTCCCGATGGAAAAATGCTGACTTATATACGCCGTCATGCGGGGGGATTCAACGTTACGGTTCAAGATATGGCTACCCGCCAAGTGCAGATATTGAGTGATTCCAGATTTGATGAATCCCCCAGTTTTTCCCCAAATAACCGTATGATACTGTACGCATCTGAAATCAACAGGCGTGGTATATTGTCGCTCGTTTCAGTAGACGGGCAAATGAAACAACGGCTTTCCCCGGATATGGGCGACATACGTGAACCGAAGTGGGGGCCTTTACCGAGGAAGCGGTAATTTATGCAGTACTAATTAAACATTCTTTGAAGGAAAAAAAATGAAACTGATTTTTAGTTTATTTATAGCATTGGCATTAACTGCTTGTTCCAGTACCAAACCCGTAGCCACCAGCGATAACAACGATTACTTTGATAATAAAAGTGGCATGGATGGCAATGACGGGCGATCTGGTTTTGGGATGAATCCACTGCAAGATCCCAATAATATCCTGTCGCGCCGCAGTGTTTACTATGGATTCGACAGCTATAGCGTCACCAGTGAGTACCGTGACCTGGTATTAGCACATGCAGCTTATTTACGTGACAACAGTGGTGCGCAGGTATTGCTTCAAGGCAATACTGATGATCGAGGCAGTCGCGAATATAATCTTGCGCTGGGTCAACGCCGTGCAGACAGCGTCAAAAGCATCATGCTGTTATCAGGTGTCAAAGATGGGCAGGTTGAATCTGTCAGTCTTGGAGAAGAAAAACCACGCGCAATGGGCAGTGACGAGTCCTCCTGGGCAGAAAATCGTCGCACTGACATTCTCTATCAGGGAGAATATTAATGCGGTTGCGTGCTTTCCTGCCACTATTGTGCCTGGGTAGTAATCTATGCTTTGCTGGATTATTTGATGACGCCTATGCGCGTGAACAAATAGAAACCATGAAAGCACGCATCGACAACATTGAAAATACACTCTCTGGACAAGCCTTAATTGAACTGCATACCCAGGGCGAGACAATCAGGATCGAACTCGGTAAATTACGTGGCCAGCTGGAGGAGCTTCAGGAAGAAAATCGGACTTTGCGCCAGCAACAAAAGGATTTCTACCTGGATTTGGATAGTCGTTTACGCGCACTGGAAACTGGCGCATCCCTGCAAAATCCCGGAAATAGGATCAACGATATTGCGCCACCCACAGGATCGGCTAATCACGACAGACAAGCTGCTGCGCCTGGCACGATATCAGAACACAACGGGAGCAGGCTGCAACCACCTGATGCAGTACAGCGCAGCCGCTATGACACGGCATACAACTTGTTTAAAGATGGCAATTATGTTGCGGCTATCGCCGAATTTGAATCTTTTACAAGACACTATCCACAGTCTGAGCTGGCACCCGCTGCCGCTTACTGGATAGGCAACTCACATTACGCCCAGCGTGATTTTGATGCATCTATTGCCGCGCAACAGTGGTTAATCGAGACTTACCCTGCCAGTCCCAAAGTTCCCGATGCACTCCTCAACATGGCCAGCAGCCAGACAGAAAAGGGACAAGGCGCTGCCGCCCAGAAAACGCTCCAAGACCTTATTTCCCGTTATCCTGATAGTGGAGCTGCCCTAAAAGCCAAAGTACGTTATGGATCAATAAAGCAATAGCTCTCTCAGAAAAACTGACAGCCTGCTGTAAACTGAATCAATTAGCCCTCTAGCCGTCAATTCAGCCTGTTCATCAACAGCCCAATGCTGCGTATTACCGAAATCTTTCACTCCCTTCAGGGAGAAACCACCCGGGTTGGATTACCTACGGTATTTATCCGTCTGACAGGATGCCCGCTACGCTGTGGTTATTGCGATACCAGCTATGCCTTTTCTGGTGGCACATCGATGTCAATCGATAGCGTGATCAGTGAGGTTGCTCTCTTTTCACCCCAATATGTAACGGTTACAGGCGGCGAACCACTTGCCCAGATTAATTGCCTGCTCCTGCTAACATCACTCTGCGATCTTGGTTATTCCGTTTCACTTGAAACCAGTGGTGCACTCGATATATCCCGTGTAGACACCCGTGTTTCTCGCATTGTTGATGTCAAAACACCTGGCTCTGGTGAAGTCGAAAGAAATCACTGGAAAAATCTTAAATATCTTACTGCACGGGATGAATTAAAATTCGTGCTGTGCGATCAAAACGACTACCACTGGGCTAAACAAGTGATACACGATAACAAACTTGATCAAATTTGCCCGATATTATTCTCACCCGTTTTTCAGCAGCTTGATCCGGCCGCTCTGGCTTCCTGGATTTTGCAGGATCAACTACCTGTTCGCCTGCAGTTACAGCTGCACAAACTGATTTGGGGAGAGTGTGCGGGCAAATGAATCCGAAGTATCCCGCATGAAGAAAGCAGTTGTATTATTATCCGGCGGCATGGATTCAGCGACTACGCTCGCTATCGCACGCCAGGCCGATTTTCTCTGTTATGCGTTGAGCATGGATTATGGTCAACGCCATCGTGCTGAACTGCAGGCAGCTGCGGATGTGGGTAATTTGATGCAGGTAACAGATCATCAATTCATCAAGCTGGATTTAACCACCCTCGCCTCCAGCGCGCTAACTAATCCCTCGACCGCGCTACCCATGGAAACAAAACAGGGCGAAATCCCGATTACTTACGTACCTGCACGAAATACCATCATGCTGTCTCTTGCCCTGGCATGGGCAGAAGTATTGCGGTGTCGTGATATTTTTATTGGGATAACCGCAGTTGATTACTCCGGCTATCCCGATTGTCGGCCAGATTATCTGGCTGCATTTCAAGATATGGCCAATCTCGCAACCAAAGCCGGCAGAGAAGGAGAGCATTTCCAAATTCATGCACCCTTACTAAATTGGTCAAAAGCCACCATTATCCAGAAAGGCATCGTTCTAGGATTGGATTACAGTTTGACCGTATCCTGTTACCAGGCTGATGAATCCGGATATGCCTGCGGATATTGTGACGCCTGCCGCATACGCCGCGCCGGTTTCATCACAGCGGAGATAGATGATCCAACCCGTTATCAGGAAAAATGAGTTTATTCCCGCTTGCCTCGCTCAATGGCTATACCCAGCTTTTGAACTCCTTCCAACACATCCAGTTTGGCTGCACTCACTTTCACCCAGGGAGACTGGAACTCTGTCAGAATCATCTGCGCGATATTTTCGGTCAGCGTTTCCAGCAAAGAAAAATGCTGTCCGGTAAGCATGGCACGGATACGCTCCACAATTTTCGCATAATCCAGCGTATCTTCTATCCGATCCATCAAATGGCCCTGTTTTGATGGTAAACCGATTTCAAGATTCAGCTCAATCGTTTGAGGAATTTTTTTCTCCCAAGGATAAATTCCAATTAATGTTTTGATTCTGAAGGTTTTAAGAAAAATAATATCCATTTGAGGCGTGACCAGAGTGACTAATAAGGTGGGTGATGCCAGATTTTAATCTAATGACGAAAGGATGGACATCTTGACAGTATTCTTAATCATAACTGCCTACATACTGGGATCCATTCCCTTCGCTATCGTGGCAAGCCGGATATGCAAACTTCCGGACCCACGTAGTTATGGCTCCGGCAATCCAGGGGCAACGAATGTCTTACGTACCGGGAAAAAAGGCGCGGCAATTCTGACTTTGTTGGGTGATGCAGGCAAGGGATGGCTCACCATCGTGCTTGCCCATCATTTTACGACACCTCGCGGAGAAGAGGCTACTTTGGTGGCCGCAATGATGCTGGCCGTTTTTATCGGCCATTTGTATCCGGTTTTCCTGAAGTTTCGCGGAGGTAAAGGCGTTGCAACTGCTGCGGGCGTGTTGCTCGGTTTGAGTCCATGGCTAGGCGCACTCACCATTCTGACCTGGATAACCGTAGCTTTATTATCACGGATTTCATCACTGGCCGCCCTGTCATCAGCTTTATTGGCGCCGATCTATACATACTGGCTGTTACAAAACTCTGTTCTGACCGTAACGGTACTGATTATTTCAATTTTATTGATGATTCGCCATCGCTCCAATATCGTCAATCTATTTGCTGGCACGGAAACACGCATCGGCAAGTAAAAGGCAGCAACCACTGTATGCAGATATCCATATCACCGTGTTATCTCAGCCAATGGCCAGCGAGCCTTAACGCTAAAACTGCCATTACATTTGGGTAGCGGCTGAGCATGTTGCAAGCGCAGCGCTCCGGCAAGCGCAATCATGGCTCCATTATCAGTACAAAATGTTAATTCAGGAAAAAAAACCTCTGCACCATCCACTTTCATCTGCTGCACCAGTTTCTGCCGTAATCGTGTGTTGGCACCCACGCCACCAGCCACAACCAGGCGTCGCAGCCCCGCCATTTTTAAAGCAGCTATCGATTTTGCCACCAAAACATCTGTTACTGCTTCCTCAAAAGCCAATGCAATATCCGCATGACTCTCCTTATCCACCCCATGCTGATTAATTAGTAACGCGACCGCCGTTTTTAATCCACTAAAACTGAAATTGAGATCCCCACTGTGCAACATCGGGCGTGGTAGCTTGAATTTTCCTGGGTTACCTGTCCGCGCCATTTCTTCTAATCTCTGACCACCGGGATAACCCAGTCCCAGTAGCTTGGCTGTCTTGTCAAAAGCTTCCCCTGCGGCATCATCTACTGTTTCTCCCAGCAATTGATAATGTCCGACACTCTCCACCCGCATGAGTTGAGTATGCCCGCCAGACACCAGCAAGGCCACAAAGGGAAAGGCTGGCGCTGGGTGGGATAGCAGCGGTGACAAAAGGTGACCCTCAAGATGATGCACAGCAACCGCCGGAATTCCTAATGCATACGCCAGTGATGCGCCCACACTCGCCCCAGTTAATAACGCTCCGGCCAGACCCGGACCCTGCGTATAGGCAATAGCACTGACCGCTTCCAGGGATAGTTGGGTTTGCTCAAGTAATGTTTTAATGAGCGGTAAAATCCAACGAATATGATCGCGGGAAGCCAGTTCCGGTACCACACCTCCATATTCGCTATGTAAACTGATTTGGGAATGAAGCACGTGACCCAACAAGCCATGCTCGACATCATAAAGCGCAATCCCGGTTTCATCACAGGATGTCTCTAATCCAAGAATAATCATACTCAATAGATTCTCAATTTCATCAATAGTCACTCTTGGTTGACAGGAAACAGACTGACCTGAACCGCATATCCTTGCGG
The DNA here is from genome assembly GCA_016703745.1 of Nitrosomonas sp. Taxonomy (NCBI): domain Bacteria; kingdom Pseudomonadati; phylum Pseudomonadota; class Betaproteobacteria; order Nitrosomonadales; family Nitrosomonadaceae; genus Nitrosomonas; species Nitrosomonas sp. Next base: position 1,435,011 of record JADJBK010000006.1, read on the forward strand.
TGCAGACCACACGGGTTCTATGGTAGCATGACGCCAGTCTCACTGATTGAACGCTTAAAAATCAGCCCGGTATCGTTATGCCTCGAAAGAACTTTATCGTGACGTTCCCCGAATTATCGTTCCACCAGGTCAGAACGACACCAAATAATCTCCGGTAAAAATACTTCGCTTATTTAACCAAGGAACTCAGGATCATGACTGACTGGACTGACGGCTATGTAGCCGATATTACTTATACCCACGGATACTATCCAGAACTCAATCCCTTGCGCATGCGTCTTGCGCTCCTTTATGCCGGTATACGCCCACCGACAGTGAATGCTGCCTGTGAGCTGGGTTTTGGTCAGGGCATAAGTATCAATCTTCATGCCGCCACTTCGGCTACTCAGTGGTATGGCACGGATTTCAACCCTGCTCAAGCTGGTTTTGCACAAGAATTAGCACAGGTGTCTGGGTCAAATGCGCATCTTTTTGATGAAGCTTTTGCTGATTTTTGTGCACGCAGCGATCTGCCAGATTTTGATTTTATTGGTCTGCACGGTATCTGGAGCTGGATTTCTGATGACAACCGGCAATCCATCACTGAATTTATTCGCCACCGACTCAAAGTCGGTGGCGTACTCTACATCAGTTACAACACGCAACCCGGATGGGCAGCGATGGTACCGTTACGCGAGCTGCTGGCCAGGCATACCGAAGTACTCGGCATGAAGGGTCAGGATATCTCGCAACGCATCGACACGGCACTGGATTTTGCCGGAAAGCTGTTTGACACTAATCCGGCATTCGCTCGTGCCAATCCACAAGTAAACGAGCGCTTGAAAAAAATCCGAGATCAGAATCGCCACTATCTTGCACATGAATATTTCAATCGTGACTGGCACCCAATGAGCTTTGCCCGTATGAGCGAATGGCTTGCACCGGCAAAGATCGATTATGCCTGCTCCGCAAATTATCTCGACCATATCGATGTCTTGAACCTCACCGCTGAGCAGCAGGCACTCCTTAAGCATATTCCCCACCCCATGTTTAGCCAGCTGGTACGGGACTTTTGCATAAACCAGCAGTTTCGTCGCGATTTCTGGGTCAAAGGTGCTCGCCGGTTAAGCACACTCGAGCAAGCTGAGCTGTTACGCGCTGAACGCTGCGTGCTGGTACAACCACGTGCGCAAGTCAATCTTAAAACGAATGGTCATCTTGGTGAGGCCACTCTGCAAGAGACAGTTTACGCACCGGTACTGGATGCGCTCGCCAGTCATCAGTCACAATCCTTGGCCGAGCTGGAACAGACTGTCAGACAGCAGAACATTACCTTCGCACAATTACTACAAGCGGTTGTGGTGCTATCCGGTAACGGTGCGCTCGCACCAGCACAGAATGAGGCTGCCATCACACAAACAAAAATCACCAGCAAACACCTCAATCTGCACTTGATGTCAAAGGCGCGCAGTAGTAATGAGATTTCCTATCTTGCCAGTCCCATCACTGGTGGAGGAATAACCATACCGCGCTTTCAGCAGCTGTTTATGCTCGCGGCTACTCAAGATCACAAAACACCGCAAGACTGGGCGCAATATGTCTGGCATTTGCTTACTCTGCAGGGTCAACATATCATCAAGGAGGGCAAAACCCTGGATACGCCAGAGGACAATCTTGCTGAACTGAGTGCACAAGCGCAAACTTTTGCAGATCATCACTTAGCAATACTCAAGGCACTTCAGGTAGTCTAGACGGAGCTAAGCTCAATACCATGCCGAGAAAATTATAACTGATCACCATGCCAAACATAAAAACCGAAATGAAAACTAAGAATAGATATCGCTGTGCCTATTTCAGCGACGGATTGTGGACATGCTGGCTGTGGATGGTATTGCTACTGGCCGCCAGTTTCCCTCTCCGTGCAGATCGTGTCTACGCAGATCAGCACATATACACAGCAGCAGCATTTGGTCCAGATGGGCGGCTATGGCGTCTGGTACCATCCGAAAAATCAATAAAAATCGATTATTCCACCGACTATGGCAAGACTTTTAGTCCACCGGTTCGAGTCAACCCGGTGGACAAACCCATTCATTCCTGGGAAGAAAATCCTCCGGCTATTTCCGTCGATAAAGGTGGAAGAGTCTATGTGCTCTATTTTGCCGATGATTTACAACGCAGCACCAGCTTTTTCAGTCAATCCGAGAACGGACTTCATTTCAGTGAACCGGTCAAAATCAGTTCAAAAGCAGATTCCAGCTATCACTATCAGACAGAAATGCTGGTCGGTACAACTGGAAACGTCCATTTCATGTGGCATGATGCGCGCGACCGGGCAGAATACAAACAGCAGGGTGGCGGGGATTTGTCGATTTACCACGTATCGGCAAAGGCAAGAAAAGAAATGGCATTCCCGTCAGATCATCGTATTGCTAAAAATATCTGCTCATGCTGTCGCACCGCAATGGCAGAAGATATCGATGGTAATGTCGTGATACTGGCACGTTTCGTCTATCCCGGTAATATACGCGACCACGGCATGTTTCGACTGTCAGCCGAGGGACTCCCGAGCGAACCATGGCGGGTAACCTTTGATGACTGGGAAATCGAAGGTTGTCCAACACATGGGCCCGCCTTATCGATCAGTAGCGATGGTCGGTATCACATGACCTGGTTTTCTCAGGGAAATAAATATTTCGGTCTTTTCTACGCGTGGTCGGATGATCAAGGAAAAACTTTCTCCGAACCCCGGAAAATAGGTGATCACGACAAGTTACCCGGCTACCCTGATGTACTGGCACTGGGCAAAGAAGTCGCGCTAGTGTGGAAAGTCTTTGATGGCACCAAAACTCAAATTACCGTAATGCGATCATCTGATCGGGGTATGCACTGGTCAGCCGCGAAAGTTATCGCCGAGTCCGAACAAAATTCCGCACATCCTGCACTGATTACTGATGGAAAACAGATTTTTCTGTCCTGGAATAGTATCGATAAAGGTTTTCAACTAATCACAGCCGACTAAAATTATCCTTTACTCTTTTCTAAGATCTGAATTTCGCAGAAGTATCAGGGCTGATCCATCTGGGTCGTTGTAGACGTATCCAGATGGACATGATCACCGTCTTCGCAATGATAGGTCAGCTGATAATTTGCTGCCTTGTCACCACCCGCAGTCTGACTGACATATAAATGAAAAACACCCTTATTTCCAGGAACTCTGACAGCCTTGCTGGTTTTGCCATCAGGGTTGGTCACACTGACAATAGCCCTGCCCTTAATGGCCAATACGTTGAATTGTCTGCCATCCTCTACGCCCAGATCCCCAATCTGAAGGTATAAATGATCGTTATCCGTTTCTTCACAGGTTACTAAAAAATAATCTACTGCGTCAGCAGCGGTAAGGCTGTTGGTGGTCATATGAGAGAATCCTGGCTGAGCATGCCACCAAATCGCAAATCCAGCTATCATGATTATGATTTTTAAGTTATTTTTTTTCATTCTGCTTTCCTCATTCCACTATCAATTTACGCCAGAACCCGTCTCCACCACCTAATGTATTACATTCGTCTTGTTGTCTATTCCGGCACAGCACCTGAGACTGTCAAGCTATCACAACTGATGTTTAACGGGTGGTTCGTCAAACCAGCGATACAGCGCGGGTAGAACAACCAGCGTCAATAAGGTTGAGGTAATCAGTCCACCGATCACCACAATGGCAAGTGGCCGTTGCACTTCCGAGCCTGGGCCAGTCGCAAAAAGAAACGGTACCAATCCCAGCATCGCCACGGTTGCAGTCATCAACACGGGGCGGAAGCGCTGTTCACAGCCCTTGATGACAGCATCCTTCACACTCACGCCTTCTTCGCGCAGTTTGCGAATATAGGAGATCAACACCACCCCGTTCAGGACAGCAATTCCCCATAATGCAATAAATCCCACTGAAGCTGGTATCGATAAATATTCTCCAGTAAGAAAAAGTGCGATGACACCACCTATCGATGCAAACGGTAAAACCAGAATAATCAACGAAGCTAACTTAATTGAATTAAACAATAGAAATAGCAGAAAGAAAATGGCTGAGATGGTTATTGGGACAATGATTGAAAGTGTCGCCATTGCACGTTCCATATTTTCAAACTGACCGCCCCATTCAAAATAGTAACCAGAAGGCAGTTCAACCTCTTGCATAACACGTTGCTGTATTTCAGCCACAAATCCTCCCAGATCACGCCCTTCTACGTTTGCGCCGACCACAACACGACGCTTGGCACTTTCACGTGAAACTTGTGAGGGTCCGTCCACAATCTGGATATCCGCGACTGAATGCAATGGAACCGCCGCGCCATCCGGTGCACGCAGCAGTAAATTACGGATATTCTCAACGCTGTTACGGACATTTTCTGGAAAACGCAATACAATGTCAAAACGCCTCTCACCCTCAAACAAAGGTGTAACTACAAGGCCACCGATAGCGGTTTCTATGAGCTCATTAACGTCCGCAACGTTGATGCCATTGCGGGCGATTGCATTACGATCGATATCGATCGTCAATGATTGTTGCCCGGAAAGTCGCTCAATACGAATATCCCGTGCCCCCTGAATGCTGCTCAGAATACGGGATACCTGTTCTGATAACACCAATAATTCTTTCAGATCATTACCAAAAATCTTGACGGCTATTTGTGAACGCACCCCGGTGACCATCTCATCAACACGCTCGGCAATCGGCTGAGACAACACAATATTAACGCCGGGAAGTACCGTCAGGACCTCTCGTATCTCTGCTTCAATCTCACCTTGTGTTCGACCTGAATCTGGATCCAGATTAACAATCGGACCCGATTCATTCTGACTCGCAGGGTCAGCTGGCGATTCTCCACGGCCCAGCTTGGATACCACACTTGTTACACCGGGTACTTTTGATATCATCTTCATTGCTTCCATTTCCATTTCGACAGATTCCGCCAGTGAAATCGATGCCACACGTATAATCTGAGGGGTCAGTGAGCCTTCCTGCAAAATCGGAATAAACGATTTGCCAAGAAATGGAAAGAGTAAGAATGAAATAAGCAATAAACCCAACGCAACCGTAACGGTAGTTTTCCGGTTAGCCAATGCCCTATTAAGCAAAAACTTGTAAGCAGATCTCAACTTGGCAATAATTCTGGTATCACGATCTGCGCCACCCTTCAAAAAATACGCACATAGTACTGGCGATAAGGATAGCGACACAATCAGCGAAACAGCCAGGGCAATCGCGATGGTAAAAGCTAACGGACCAAACATCTTGCCTTCCATTCCTTCCAAGGTCATAAGAGGCAGGAACACCAGAATGATAATACAGATACCAAAAATTACTGGCACGCCCACCTCGCTGACCGCGCCGACAATCGCATTCAGGCGCGCATTCTGGGTATTGGCGTTATGTCCCAGCCGGTGAAAAACATTTTCGACGACCACCACAGTGGAGTCCACCATCAGGCCGATTGCGATTGCCAGCCCGCCCAGTGACATCAGATTTGCAGAAATCCCTTGTTGATTCATCACCATGAAAGTCACCAGAGGCGTGATGACTAAAGTTGCCACCACAATCAAACTGGAACGGACATCCCCCAGAAATACAAACAAAATGACGATTACGAGAAAGATACCTTCCATGAGCACCTTACTGACAGTCCACAATGCCGCATCGACCAGATCAGTACGATCATAATAAGGAACAATCTGCAAGCCGCCGGGCAACAAGCCACGCGCGTTGATATCCGCCACACGCTCCTTGATGCGCCCAACGATTTCCTTGGCGTTACCGCCTCTGAGCATCAGTACAATGCCGGAAGCTGATTCGGTATACCCCCCCTTAATAATCGCGCCCGCCCGAACTTCTGTACCCAATTTTACTTCCGCAACATCCCGAATAAATATCGGCACACCATTTTGCTCGGTCAATACAATATTACCGATATCCTGCAATCTACGAATTAATCCTTCACCTCTTACCAGATACTGCTCAGCACCCAATGGCAAAATGCCGCCGCTGGCATTAGCATTATTATCAGCAATCGCACGCTCAACCTGTTTGAGCGTCAAATCATAGTGGCGTAATTTATTGGGATCAGAGAGCACATGAAATTGCTTGACATAGCCCCCTTGTGAATTGATTTCCGCCACGCCCTGGATAGAGCGCAATAACGGCCGGACAACCCAGTCCTGAACCACACGTCGTTCAGTCAGCTCTTCAACCGTCAATGCACGCTCACCGTCATCCGGATGATCAATCGTATACTGGTAGACCTCTCCCAGTCCCGTCGAAACCGGTCCAAGCACCGGCGTAATGCCAGTCGGCATTCTAGTGGCTACTTCGAGTAAACGCTCCATCACCAACTGACGAGCAAAGTAGACATCTGTCTCGTCGGTGAAGACCAGCGTGATTATCGATAGGCCACTTTTATTCAAGGAGCGCATCTCTTCCAGCCCCGGCAGGCCCGTCATCGCAATTTCGAGCGGGATCGTCACCAATCGCTCAATTTCTTCGGGGCTACGACCGATTGCCTCTGTGGCAATCTGTACCTGAATATTGGTAACATCAGGAAAAGCATCCACCGACAATTTCTGGGCGGCTTGAAAACCAAATCCGACAAAAATCAGTGCAACGACGACAACCACCAGTCGTTGTTGCAGCATTGTCCGCACGAAGGTAGAAATCATCTGCTACTCCAACTCAGCGCGTTTACGCTCATTATTGAGATGGAACGCGCCCTCGACCACAATGCGTTGGCCAACAGTTACCCCCGAAAGTACCGGTCGCAGATAATTAATAGCAGAACCCAGTTCAACAGGTACCAGCGCATAAGTACCGCTGGTCTGTTCAACAAATACATGATCCCGGTTACTTTCGCGAACGACAGCATCTTCAGGAATGACCAGATGTTCATGCGCCTGCTCGGTAATATGTACCGTCGCCAGCATATCCGGTTTTAGTTGCCGCAATGGATTATCTACCTCGGTCCACACCGTCACCGTCCGAGTCAACGGATTCACCAAATCTGCTACTGCAATGATTACGCCAGCAAAACTACTGTTTTCCAGCGCTGGCACCAGAATTTCCACATTCTGACCTCGCTTGACGAATTGAGCGACTTGTTCCGGCACATCCCCAATCACCCAGACGATTGACAAATCCGCCAGGGTAAACAGCAGATCCGAAGGTTGAACCACCTGCCCCTGCGCAACATTACGTTCAATAACTATGCCACTTCTGGGTGCGCGGATCTCAACGGAAGGCAGAATCCGACCATGTTTGACCAGATCAAGCATGGCGCCATTATCTATTCCCAGCAAGCGAAGTTGATCTTTGGCCGCACTCAGATCTGCCCGGGCAATTTGAGCTTCTGACTCGCGCCGTTGCAATTCCGCAGCGCTGATAACATCGCTGGCAAAAAGTAATTTGGCACGTTTTGCAGCCTGATCAGCGAGTGTGGCCAGTGAATTCGCGCGCATGAAAGACAGTTGCGCTTGTGTCAGCTCCGGACTGGCAATACGAGCCAGTTTTTCTCCCGCCTCGACACTGTCACCCAGCTGAACATAGATTTCTATAATGCGACCGGTAATACTGGCACCCACACGAACCATACGCTGCTCGTGCACCTTGACTTGTCCTGGTACATTTAGCTGGTCGGCTATATTAGTAACAAATGGCTCTCCGATTTTTATCCGCCGCGCCATTTCCTCCTTGATGACAACCTCACCATGTCCGGATGGTTCTTTCACAGTTTTGTCGTGTTCCGTTTCAGGAGATGATTGCTGGCAACCTGTAACCAGCAAGATTAAGAAAATACAGCGCTTCAAGGATGGTTTGAATACGTTCATTCGATATACTGATCTTGTGGATAATGTGCACGTAGCCGGTCAATTTCCGCTACGGCCGCCTGTAATTCAAATTGTGCCTGCAATAATTCCGACCGGGCATTTCGTAATACCCGCTGGGTATCCAGTACCTCTATAAATCCTCTTTCCCCCAGGCGAAAAGCCGTCTCCGCCACCCGCAAGGCTGATTCCGCCTCACGGACAATGCCACCTTCGAACATCTCCACCCTGCGTCGGGCAATTTCCATTGATTGCCAGGCTGATTCGAGCAAGCGTATGATTTCATAGCGTCGATAGTCGAGCGTCTCGCGTAATCGCGCCGCATCAAATACAGCCGCGTCAATCTCGCCACGACGCCGGTAAAACAAGGGGATTCTGACGCTCAGTCCAGCAGTGTTGGAGGTAAACTGCTTGTCCTGATAATTACTGTACAAAATATTCACCGAAGGCAGCACAGAAGCCCGTTCCTGATCAATCCGCAAATGCGCACGTGACTGCTCGGCTTCGAGACGCAAAATATCCGGATTACTCACCGGCAGTTCCGCGCGCAATTCATCCAGCGAAGGCAGCACGACCGGGTCTCCCAGTTTGGCGGCAATCTCAAAAGTCGGTGGCAATGCCCCCGCAGTCAGTTGCAACAGTGTAATCCGCGAACGTTCAGCATCCAGCAACGCGGCCTGCTTACGATTGGCTGCCGTCATCACCTCGGTATCCGCACGAATAAGTTCAAAGCGGGCAGTTTCCCCCACTTCCACGCTCAAACTGATGCGACGTCGTATCGCTTCCATCAAATCAAAAATATCCGACTCAATTTCCGATTGCCCTCGACGTAACAAATACTCATACACGGTCACACGCAACCTGGCAGCCAGATCTGCGCGCGCCTGATCAAGGCTGGCACGGCTCGCTTCAACGCCAGCTTCCGCTCCACCGATGCGCGCACTACGCAATAATGGATTTTCCAGAGACTGGCTAACCGTCACGTGCCGTTGCATCGAAGCAGGTCCGGTATCAATCTCCGGTAATCGCCGACTGTCTGGTCCCGCCATAAAGCTTACTTCTGGATTGGGAAATGCGGCAGCACTAACTACATTGGATTTAGCTATTTCCACTTGAGTGCGCGCTGCTTGCAACAGACCATTGGCCTGCAATCCAACGCGCTGGATATCCTCAATGGTATACACGTTGTTCGTTGCGCCGACCACGCTGACAAAAAACGACCAAACTGCGAAAATATACAAGAAATGACCAAGAATTTTTTTCTGCATCAACATGATAGTAGTATGGATCAACCTGTGCCCTGATAATTCAGAAACCGGCAGTGGCAGTTTTTAAACGTAATGCATTATTTCTTTCACCGGAGTATACCGGTTTTTAGATTGCATCTTCTCCCCCCCCAAAAAATAATTCGTTACTCAAAAGATATCTGGCTGGTTTGGGGGAGTAAATGTTGATTTTATTTACGCCAGGGAAGCCCAGCGCACCACGCTCATATTTAGAAATAAGCCGTTCCCAATGTGCTTTGATTATGATCCTGGCAAGATGTTTGCTTACAAGAAGAATCTGATCGTTTACAATTGCTGTCAACCAGTGATGCGGCTAGTCAACTTGGTCGGTTTCTTGCAAATTGAGCGGAAAATGGTTTTCCGGCGTCACACCTTGTAAATCTTACAGTTAATGCAACACTAATCTACGATGAAACTCGACAATCAACCAGCATTAAGCAGACTGCTTATCATGAGCTTTCTCATATCCACCCTCGCCGCATGCGATGGTGATGAACGTGTGGAAACAAAAGTATCGAAAAATATATTTCACGGTCCTGCAGTCGGAGTATTAAAGGCTGGAACTGCGATAGAAGGCGTAGCCTACTCCACCTCGTCAGGAGAATCCGGTGTCACTGATGCCAAAGGAACTTTCAAATTCAGCTATGGTGATCGCATCAAGTTCCAGCTGGGCAAACTCACCCTTGCCGATGTGGAAGGCAGCACGCAGATTACACCAATCGAACTTGCAGGTGATAACACCCACAAACGGCAAAATCTGCTGACTCTGTTTCTGGCGCTCGATACCGATAGTGACCCGGAAAATGGTCTTACACTCTCCCAATCTGCAGTAGCCGCGCTGGATTCGACACTGAACCTGCAAGCCGATCCCGAAGACTTCATCGCATCCCCTGCGCTTTCTGCTGCACGCGAAGCCGCCGGCATACCCGGGGAGATACGTGGCGCAGATGAAGTGAATACTTATTTTCTATCGCAGGCGGTTGATTTACTTGGGTCCCATGTCTGGGTTCACATTGACGCGACACATACCGATTTTTTCCGAACAGCAACAGATGGCAGCGGCGCATATCTGCATGGAGTAGCCACGGCTGACGACGTTTGCGATCTCAACCGTGCCTGTGGTAGCCGGGTTGTATTCACAGCTGGTCTGGAATACGGTGTTGCCACGGCGTCCTCGGTTGATGAACGTGGATTCATGTTTTCCAGCAAGCCAGTCCTGGATACCAATATTCAGGGCGGACTTTCACATTCCCGCACAGATTCACGCATTCGCAGCAGCGGTGACGAACTGATCATATCAGACCGGATTATCGTACCGAGAGAAAGAGAACAGGCGGGTTTATTTGGTGAACTATTTCATATTTCCAAACCGATTGAGCTCAGCGATGAAAGTGAAGTCGCGCAAACTGCAATTATGGAAATACGCTATGTCAAAATGGAAAATCAGCCGAATAAAATTGTCGGTGCCTGGGCACAAGACCAGAATTCGATCAAGACACCCACCCTGCTGTTTTTTGCAGATAACCGCTACATGCTCATTGATCCCACGGGTTCAACCTGGCAGGAAGAGCAACAACCCGACTGCGCCAAACCTGGTGTCGAAATGGCCAAATACGCTTTCGACTCTACCAGTAATACTCTGAAGCTTAACAGCTTCGTTTATAACACCAGCGGTTGTGCGGGTTTGTCGGAGCATGCCGGCAAATCGATTGGCTTTGAAATTGCGGCAAATGGTCAAAGTGCAACCCTTTCAGTTCCCACCCGTGAAGCGGTCACGCTGTATCGCATCTCTGACTAAGCACGCCCCGGTACCTGTCCAGACAACCTTTCATGTCTGGACAGACCATTCCGACCACACTGTTTCCGCATGGCAATTATTCGTGTCGCACTGGATGTTCCGCTTGATTGTCTATTCGATTACGTCTCCGGAGAGGTAAATGAGACGACTACAGGACTGCGGGTCCGAGTTCCGTTCAGAAAACGGGAAGTCATCGGCATCATTCTGGAGATCAGCGCGTCATCACAAATTGCTGCTGACAAACTGAAACCAGTCCACCAGCTTTACCAGGAAACTCCACCCTTACCACCCGACCTGATCGACTTGTTTCAGTTTTGCAACCGCTATTATCACTATCCGATCGGCCAGGTAGTGATGAACAGTTTGCCGGTATTATTGCGAAAATCTAAACCTGTTGCCTGCAAACCATATGGCACCCCCATCTGGAAATTAACGCCAGCTGGCCAACTCATCGAAATAAATACGATCCCCGCACGTAGCAAGGTAAAACGTGAACTACTCGGTTTGCTGCAGCAGAACCAGGAAATAACTGCAGCCCTTCTCGGAGACGTCACATCACACACCCGTAAACTGCTGCGCGAGTTGGTGGCTTCAGGCTGGGTGGAACAAACTGTAGTCAGCCACGAGCAGCAGCTTACCGTCACTGCCGCACCTCTGGCAACGGCGGAGCAGGCCGAAGCCATTGCCGCAATAACAGCAACAACCCAACAATTTACACCCTGGCTGTTACATGGTGTGACCGGCAGCGGCAAAACTGAAGTTTATCTACAAGTGGCAGCGGCCATCCTGGCGCAACAGAAACAAGTGTTGATTCTGGTACCGGAAATCAACCTGACACCTCAATTGGAAGCCATCTTCAGACAACGATTTCCCACCACCTCGTTGATCAGTCTGCACAGCAGTATCAACAATAATGAGCGACTGCAAGGCTGGTGTCAGGCGCAGCAACAGCAAACCGGTATCGTACTTGGCACCCGGCTTGCGATCTTCACCCCTTTTGCCAATCTGGGACTAATTGTCATTGACGAAGAACAGGACCATTCCTTCAAGCAACAGGACGGGTTACGTTACAGCGCCCGCGATCTGGCCATTTATCGCGCCAGACAACTCGGTATTCCGGTTATTCTGGGCTCCGCCACCCCATCGCTGGAAAGCTACCACCATGCAATCAACGGACATTACCGGCATTTGCGGCTGCGCACCCGCGCCGCCAGTCGGGCACGTCTGCCCGCCATCCATTGCATTGACCTACGGATTGTCAAAGCGCAGGAAGGACTGACCGATCCCGTCCTGGATGCTTTACGTGATACCACCGCTCAAAATTTGCAGAGTCTGGTGTTTATCAATCGGCGTGGTTACGCCCCGGTGCTGCTGTGTAAATCCTGCCGCTGGATAGCAACCTGCTCGCGTTGTTCCAGTCGGCTGGTGTTCCATTTATCTACCCGACAGCTGCGTTGCCATTACTGCGGCTACCAGCAATCGGTACCCTCGGCCTGTCCGCAATGCGGTGATCAGGATATCCTGCCATTCGGCCACGGGACGCAACGGATTGAATCCACTCTGATCAGCCATCTGCCTGATGCACGCATCATACGAGTGGATCGCGACAGTACTCGCCACAAACATGCCTGGCAAACTATGTTGACCACGATTCAGCATAAAAAAGTGGATATCCTGATCGGCACACAACTATTGGCAAAAGGCCATGATTTCCCTGATCTGGCACTGGTATGCATCATCAACCCGGACGCCTCACTTTACAGCCCTGATTTTCGTGCAGAAGAACAGCTATTTACGCAGCTGATGCAAGTTGCCGGACGTGCAGGCAGAGCAGAAGCACCCGGTACCGTGCTCATCCAGACAGCATTCCCACATCATCCAATCTATCAGGCGTTGATACGTCAAGACTACGATCATTACGCGCAGCAAATACTGAAAGATCGCCAGGCCATGGATTTTCCACCTTTTGTTTATCAGGCAGTATTGCGTGCCGAAGCACCCGCTATTCAAGATGCGCTCACTTTTCTGGGAAAAGCGGCGGCTATCAGCCAGAGCAAACATACCAGACAGATTCAATTGTTTGACCCGGTACCTGCATCAATGATGCGCCTGAACGGCATGGAGCGTGCTCAGCTACTTGTGCAGGCAAGCTCGCGTAAATCCCTGCAACTTTTCCTTTCTGACTGGCAGCCACACTTGGTCAATTTACCTACCGGCAACAAATTACGCTGGCACCTGGATATCGATCCCCTCTCCCTATGAAAAACAGTCCACACACCCCCATGATACGTCAGTATCTGGAAATCAAAGCGCAGCACACCGACAAACTGGTGTTTTACCGCATGGGAGATTTCTACGAGCTGTTCTTTGAAGATGCCGAAAAAGCCGCGCGACTGCTGGATATCACCTTAACCCAGCGTGGCACATCTGCCGACCAGCCCATCAAAATGGCAGGCGTCCCCTATCATGCGGCGGATCAGTATCTGGCCAGACTGGTTAAACTGGGAGAGTCCGTTGCCATCTGTGAACAGATTGGCGATCCTGCTACCAGCAAGGGGCCGGTAGAACGCAAGGTCGTCCGCATCATCACGCCTGGCACCCTGACTGATGCCGCGCTACTGGAAGCCCGACGCGAGAGCATTCTGCTTGCGCTGGCGCTATATCGCGGCACCATCGGACTTGCCTGGCTCAATCTTGCGGCTGGTGATCTGCGCGTACAGGAAGTTCTACCGGAAAATCTTGCTAACGAACTGGAACGACTGCATCCAGCGGAGTTACTGCTGCCGGAATCTTTGCCAGAGCAATTCAGACCAGCAAACGACACCATCACCTGCAGACATCTCCCTGACTGGCAATTCGATTTTGATCGCGCTGTCTCCCAATTGACCCGTCATTTCGGTACACGCGACCTGAACGCATTCGGCTGTGAGCAACTTCATCCTGCCATGCAGGCTGCGGGAGCACTCCTGCAGTACATACATCTGACACAACATACAGCAGATAAAGAAGAAGGCAGCTCCATACTCAGCCATGTCCGTACCCTGCAGGTCGAAAGATCAGAAAATTATTTGCGTATGGATGCCGCCACTCGCCGCAATCTGGAACTGACCATCACGCTTAGTGGTGATGATGCACCCACTCTGTTTTCGATGCTGGATAATTGCGCAACCAGCATGGGCAGCCGGGTTCTGCATCACTGGCTACATCATCCCCTGCGGGATATCGCGACACTCAAGATACGGCTTGCAACTGTATCCGCCCTGTTCAAAGCTGCTGATTCCAGCACACATTATCCCGTCATTCAGGAAAAATTCAGACAACTGGCTGACATTGAACGCATCACCAGCCGTATCGCCCTGAAAACTGCGAGGCCACGCGATTTATCCGGCCTGCGCGATAGCCTGTGCATTTTGCCCATGATTACTGAATATCTGGCTGCAAGCAAGGTAGAAGCCATTACTCGCTTCATCGAACCAATGACTATGGAAACTGCGTTGACCGAATTGCTTGTCAACGCCCTGCAGCCCGTCCCAGCTGCTGTCATTCGCGAAGGTGGCATTATTGCCCATGGTTATGATACGGAGCTTGACGAATTACGCGCGCTGGATGAAAACTGTGGGCAATTTCTGTTGGCGCTGGAAACGCGTGAACGTGAACGCACCGGGATTGCCACACTGAAAGTCGAATACAACCGGGTACACGGGTTTTATATCGAAGTCACGCATGCCAACATCGAAAAAATTCCACCGGATTATCGCCGTAAGCAGACTCTGAAAAATGCAGAACGCTACATCACCACAGAACTACAGGACTATGAACACAAGGCATTAACTGCACGTGAGCAGGCGCTGGCACGAGAAAAACTGCTCTATGACAGACTACTGGTGCAACTGGGATTTCATATTCCGTCGTTGCAGCATACTGCCCGAGCTATTGCCGAACTCGACATACTGTGTGCATTTGCTGAACGCGCTTGCCTATCCGGCTACTGCGAACCGGATTTCACACCTTACCCCATAATCAATATCGAAGCAGGTCGCCATCCAGTCGTGGAAAACCAGATATCACAATACATTGCCAATGACACCCTTCTGGGTGCGGCGGTACGATCCGGTCGAAAAATGCTGATTATCACTGGCCCCAATATGGGGGGAAAATCGACTTACATGCGCCAGACTGCGTTGATCGTACTGCTGGCGCATTGTGGCAGCTTCGTTCCAGCAAAATACGCACAAATTGGCCCTATCGACCAAATTTTCACACGTATCGGCGCATCCGATGATCTGGCCGGTGGACGTTCCACTTTCATGGTGGAAATGACCGAAGCTGCCAACATCTTGCGCAACGCAACCGAACAAAGTCTGGTGCTGGTTGACGAAATCGGGCGTGGCACCTCTACTTTTGACGGGCTGGCGCTGGCCTTTGCCATTGCGCGCCACCTGCTATTACAGAATCGCAGCTATACCCTGTTTGCCACACACTATTTTGAACTGACCCAGCTCGCCGGAAAATTTCAGCAGGCGGCCAATTTTCATTTCACTGCTGTGGAACACAAGCAGCGCATCGTGTTTCTTCACCAGATACAGGAGGGTCCCGCCAGCCAAAGCTATGGTCTGCATGTCGCCGCCTTGGCTGGCGTACCAAAAAGCATCATCCACTCCGCAAAAAAAATACTAGCAGAACTGGAACAAGAAGCCAGCAATAAAAATACACAAAAATCCCTATTCGATGATATCGAAAAAAATGACAGCCCAATGCCTCTCCATCCATTACTTGCTTATTGCAGCCAGCTGAACCCCGATCATCTCTCCCCAAAAGAAGCACTCGAGCAGATTTACCTGATCAAATCGATGCTGGACAAGAAGGAATAGTTCCAGCTAATGCCTATAGTTGATCCGGGAAATACGTATTTTTACCAACGAAACGACAATTAAAATTTAACCTATCCCTGCCTTGATGCAGGCCACCGCATCGGCCAGCAGAAACACTCACGCATACCGATTTTCCTTGGTGACAAGCATCTGCCAGGCGATCCCGCACTTCATCCCATAAGCCAACATCCCGCTGCACTTGCTCGATGATTATGGCAACTTCCGTTGTATTGGTGATGCCCTGTTCGTTGAGTGGCAGTGAAAATTTACGGCCAATGGAAAGCGGAAAAGGCGTCAGTTTCTGGAACCCTCCCGTGACACGGCAATCCGGAATCATGATTGTTATCATGATGTCTTTCTGTCATGTTGAGAAACTTGAAAATAAGTTTTTTCCAACAACACGTTACAGCATCAGTATGTTAAGTGTAACCAATGCGTCTCGTAACACTTAAAGCACTCACTTTTATTTGTTCCCGACACTATAATTTTTTCCCCATTCATCCATCGCATACAGGATAGTTTTCAGTGAATGCCCTAACGGAGATAACGAATATTCGACGTGCGGAGGAATTTCATTGAAATTATTCCTGATAATCAATTGGTCTGTTTCCATTTCTCGTAATTGTCGGCTGAGGGTATGGTGAGTGATCCCTGTTAAATCCCTTTGTAACTGGTTAAATCGCATCGTACCGTTTAACAGGCTATGGATAATCAAAACTTTCCAACGTCCTCCAATCACTTTCAACGTCACCTCTACTGGACAACTGGCTTCTTTCTTTGACATTTTATTTTCCTCGCTTGACAGTATCCTTTTTGTGCGTACTTGTAATTTATCCTGATGGCGTTAATCTGTCGCGTCAATACAAAATCTTGCTGGAGGATACTAAGTCATGCAGATAATCAAATCCGATGCATCCGTTAAGAAACTGCTGCGCATCCAGCGAAATACAGACCAGCACTGGGTTGGTGATGGTTTTCCGGTACGCACACTGTTTTCCTATCCAGCTCTGGGTCCCATGATCAGTCCTTTTTTGCTGTTTGATTATGCAGGGCCTATGGAATTCTCACCGACTGAGCAACGCCATGGCGTGGGCGAGCATCCTCATCGGGGTTTCGAAACAGTCACCATTGTGTATAGCGGTGAGGTGGAACATCGCGATAGCTCGGGTGGGGGCGGCAAAATTGGCCCGGGCGATGTGCAATGGATGACGGCAGCCTCCGGCTTGGTTCACGAAGAGTTTCATGGTCGGGATTTTGCGCTGCATGGTGGTGTGCTTGAGATGGCGCAGCTTTGGGTAAACCTGCCTGCCAAAGATAAGATGTCACCACCTCATTATCAAAGCATTCTGGATAACCAGATTCCCGCAGTCAATCTCCCAGAGGGCCAAGGAAGAGTGCGTGTCATTGCGGGTGAATTCGAAGGGATTGCAGGACCAGCTCACACCTTCACTCCCATTAACGTGTGGGACCTGCGCTTAACCAATAAGCAACCCATCAACCTCGCCGTGCCTGTTGGCTACAACACGCTGCTGGCAGTACTCAAGGGATCGGCGCGCGTCAATGATTCCGAGATCATTGGTGCAGCGGAAGTCGGTCTGTTTGATCGGGCAGGTGATCATATCCGTATCGACAGTACACACAATACAACAGCACTGCTGCTTTCCGGTGAACCGATCGATGAACCCATCGCAGGCAGCGGTCCTTTTGTGATGAATACTGCGGAGGAAATCCGCCAGGCCATGGCAGATTATCAGAGTGGCAAAATGGGAAAAATCGCACCAACTCCTGCCAGATAGACTGTTCATTACCTCACCTAAAACCCAGTTGCCCCCCCGCAACGGCCAATTCACGACACTTGATCGCCAGCATCCGCAAGCCACGATTGTCGCGATTGTCGCGATTGTCGCGCCATATGTTATTTGAATCGATAAATACCGGTTTCCGGATGAAATGCATACCACGCAAACCAGAATAAGGTAACGCCTGGCAATGCGTTACCTTCTGCATCAAAAACCTCGGCGGATTGATGGTTGTGGCTATAGCGTACATAGATATTCTTTCCGGCCAATACGTCACTTACCTCGCCCGAACCTTTAGCCAGCTCCACAAACGGATAGGCCCTGGCTTTTCCATCCAGAACCAGTCCCAGCACCTGTTCCTTGGGATGATAGCCTTCCGCACGGAAGCGTACCGGAAACATGATGCTGCTATCCCTTTCGTATCCATCATAGGGATTGGCTTGGTAATTACGATTAAAACCCGTCTCCTGGCTTAATACGAGTGTATCCAGATGCCGGTTACGCCAATCACCCCAGGTTGTGTGTGTAACCGCGACAGCAGGAAGCACCGTTCCTTTCATCGGCCCGGTAACTGCCTACGATAAAATTTGTGACCACAAGGACTGTGTCTGCCGGTCATACATCAGCACATCACTGTTATAGAGCAATCCTGATACGCCAAATTGCAGGAATTTCCCCGCCACTTTTGCTTCAGAGGCTGTTCCAGAGCCGCATAAAGGGCAGTAAGTAATAATGATGCCTTCATCTCCAAACCGGTCATTAACGATTTCATGCCAGTTCAGAATACGCAAAGGATAGGCTTTGCTAACACCATGACGTGTTAATGCCAGCACCCGGTCAGTGTCTCGCAGGAAATGTGCTTGTGATGCTTTGATAAACACAGGATTATCAAGAGAAGGTATTCCGTCCTTAGGCGGGCCGCCGGAATGAATCTCATCCACCGGTATTAATGCACCATCCAGATTAAAGCCATTTATTGATGCTGCAGAAACCTGCAAACTGACAGCCAACAAAATAAAAATAACCAATAAAACAGGGAGATTATTCTTCATAACAATTATCCTCTGACGCCATTGATATAAGCAGCCGTCAACTCATGGCTGGGTGATTCAAAGATATGCTGGCAGCGGCCAAATTCGATCAGTTGCCCGGTACGTCCGCTGACCCAGAAAAAGGCCGCATAGTTGGCGATGCGTCTGGCCTGCGCAAGATTGTGCGTAACGATGACAATGGTGTAACGGCCACGCAGACGACAGATCAGGTCTTCCACGATACCGGACGCAAGCGGATCCAGTGCGCTGCAGGGTTCATCCATCAGTAAAATCTGTGGCTTCAATGCTAGAGCACGTGCAATACAGAGGCGTTGCTGCTGCCCGCCGGACAAGCTGAGCGCGGACGCATCCAGGCGATCATGCACTTCATCCCATAAACCCACGTCTTGCAGCACTTGCTCGATAATTGCGGCGACTTCCGTTTTGTTAGTGATGCCATGTTCGTTGAGTGGCAGCGACAGGTTACGACGGATAGAAAGCGGAAACGGCGCGGGCTTCTGGAACACCATGCCGACCTGGCGGCGCAAGCTCTGCACATCCGTGTCAGGATAGTGAATGTCGCAATTATTCACCCGAATCTCTCCCGTGACACGGCAATCCGGAATCAGATCAGTCAGCCGATTGATGGCGGACAGAAAACTGGTTTTTCCGCAACCGGATGGCCCGATCAATGCGGTAATACAGCCTTGATAAATATCCAGCGTCACCTTATCCAAGGCGAGCTTGTCGTTATATAACAAAGACAGATCTCTAACCTGAATCGCTGGCTGCGGAACACAACAAGCCGGTCCTGCCTCAAGTGGTCCCAGGGTAAACGCATCCGGCTGACCGCCGTGTTGATTCGAGTTCATATCATGATCTTTTTGTGCTGCAGGCCATAAGCAAATTTCATGGCTACCATATTAATACACAATAGCAAGCTGACCAACACCAGGGCTGAGGCATAAGCCGGTGTATCACCACCGGGCACATTCATGGACAAATCAAAAATATGTAATGCCAGCGCGCGTCCCGAATCCAGCAAGGAATCCGGCATGCGTTCGACATAACCGCTGGTGAATAGCAAAGCTGCCGTCTCCGCCAATGCACGCCCTATCCCCAACAGAAGCCCGGCAGCTAAAACCGGCGCAGCAGCCGGAAGTATCAAATGCACCAGCGCGGCGGTGCGCGTCAGCCCCAAAGCAGAGGCTGACATGCGGTAAGCATGTGGCACAGTGCGCAGCCCGGCTTCTGCAGTACTCGCCAGAATCGGCAATAACATGCACGCCAGCGTTAAACCGCCGGACAGAATTGAAAAGCCCAGTCCCAGATAAATACTGAAAAAAGCATTGCCAAATAACCCAAAAACAATCGAAGGCACTCCTGCCAATACATGCAAACTAAATCGCACAGTCTTGCCGAAAACGCTATCAATCGCCACAAATTCCACCAGCAATATCGCAGTCATCCATGCGATCGGTACAGCTGTCAACAATGCCACCAGTAAGATCAGCAGCGTGGAAACCAGTATGGATGCGATGCCGCCTGCGCGTCCGGCATCGCGTGGGGGTTCCATCAGAAATTCCCAGGAAAGATGCGCGATACCGCCCCGCGCCAGATCGGCCAGTATCCAAATAAAAACCACGCTGATCAGCGATACTGCGGCATAAATCAGAAACTGCGCGGTACACTCCCGTAAAAATTGCATGGTGTGAATATGCTTCATTTCACGCATGATGCCGCTTCTCCAGCAGCCCGGCCATACCCGACAGCACCATGACCAGCAACATCAGGAGTAACCCTGACACAAACAGAACGGCACGGTGATCCCCCATGGCGTATGCCGCTTCCAGCGCAATGTTAGCTGCCAGTGTACGCACCGGATCAAACAGGGTTTCCGGATATTGCACGACATTGCCCGCCACCATTAATACCGCCATGGTTTCACCGAGTGCGCGCGCCGCCGCCAGAATAATTCCAGCGGCAATGCCGGTTTTTGCAGCGGGTAGTGCCACACCTTTGATTATTCCCCAATGTGACAACCCCAGTGCAGCAGCATTGCGCAACCATTCTTTTGGCACAGCTGCCAATGCGGTATAAGCCGTTAAGGTGACCGTTGGCAGAATCATCAGTGTCAGCACTCCTATTCCAGCCAGTAAACTTGCGCCCGGTGGATGCCATTGATTGATCAGCGGCACCAGCGTCATCAATCCCCAGAAACCGAAAACTACGGAAGGAATGCCGGATAACAGCTCGATCAGGCGTTTATAGATTGCAGCCGGATACGGTGGCGCATAAAAAACGATGAATATCGCCGATGCCAACCCCAGCGGTACAGTCAGCAGCAATGCCCCCATGCTTGCCAGTAGCGTGCCGGACAACATAGGCATTAAATTATAGGCGCCCTCCAGCGGATGCCACGATGTATCGGCTAAGAAACGAGTGATCGGTATCGTTGACAAAGCGGGCCAGGATTCGTGTATCAGAAAAATCAGGATCAGCAGCATGACCAGCGCTGAAAATATAGCGCCTGTTCGCAAAATGCCGATCAACAATTTGTCAGTCAACAGTATTCACCGGTACAAAATACTGTACCTCGACCAAATCATGGATTTGTAGCGAGCGGGAAAATTCAATGAAACGTCGGGCTAGTCCCTGCGGCTCGCGAGATGTAATCAGATTGAGTGGACGGGATAATGGAAAAGTCCCCTTGCGCACATTAGCAATTGTGGCATCAACCCCATCCAGCGACAGCAACTTGATCGGCACGCCCCGTTCGGCCTCATATTCAGCCGCTCCAATCGAAACATAACCAATCGCATTCGGGTTACCTGCAACAGTCTTGATGCCTTGCGGGTTATCACCAATGATGGTATGCGGCTTGATCTGACTGTTTTTCAGTTCAAGATAGTGCAAAAACAATTCCAGCGTGGATCGCCCCTCAGCCTTGTTAACCACTGTAATGCGTGCATCGGCTCCACCTACCGATTTCCAGTTAGTTATTTTGCCGGTATAAATATCGACGATCTGCTGCTTTTTGAGTGCAGCAACCCGGTTATTCGCGTGCAGAATAATGCTGATACCATCGAGTGCAATGGTAAACGCATGCAAATCAGTTTCATCCGGCTTAAGCGCACGCGATACCATTCCGATGTCAGCCGTGCCATTGCGAGTATCGTTGATGCCACGGGAAGTCCCTCCGGTTTGTACATCAATCCGCACGGCGGGATTCTTAGTCTCAAATCGTCGAGCTATTTCGCCCACTAATGGCGCCACGGTACTTGAACCTGTCAATACCAGCCGCTCGGATGCGGCATAGGCGCAAGCCAATCCACTGATTCCAAACACAATAAACGTAACGCAAATTAATAAGATTTTTTTGTGGTTTGACATGCTCATTTCTTCTTGTTCAGCGCCCAGTCATAATCAAGAAACTTTATTTTTATACCTCCAGCCATAACTAATGCTTTAGCTTCAGGTGTATCAGTGAGGCTATCCGCATAGCGGGCAAAAAACTGATCCAATTTACGCCAACCTTTCCAGCCTCGTTCAAAATCTTCCCGGTACCAATCAAAAATCTCTGATACTTCCAGTCTTCCGGTTTTGGCGTTATAACGATTACGTGACCGATCCGCCAGAAAAGCACGCGTTACCATGTCCAATTGTGCTTCCAGTTTTGTACCGGTATAAGCTTCATTCAGTAGTCCGGGGCAACCAATCGACGCACAGTTGACGGCAAAGTGGATACGTGGCTCATTGTAATCACCAGGTTTGCGAATCATGCCATGTTCAATATCATCCAATGAGAGCCTCTTGCCAAATAGCGGCACAAAACTCTTTTTCCAGGGATTTTGCAACAAAGAACCTAAATCCTTAATCGAATCCAGCTTGGGGTAACGGGAAAGAATCAAATCCACGGTATAAGCGTTATATGCATTGATCAAAAAAGCTAACCGTTCTGGCTGGCTCCAGGTTGAGAATTCATTTGCATTGACCGCTGACAGTTGAGACAAATAAGTCCGCAGAACCGCACGTTTTTGTAGAAAACCGCCATAATCCACCTGGCTGGCCTGGCCATGATTTATCATCTGAACATGGTTCTGCAACAATCCATTCCAGACACTATGATCAAACTCGGTAGCTGCTACCGCATTTGCTGATACCAACAGCACCCATGCTAAAAGCAATCGTTTCATTATCATAATCATTCTTCTAACTCCGTCGTTTGGCATGAAATTTTTCTACCCATTTAAGTAAGAATTGCGAAACATGGGCACGTTTCCATTCTCCAGCCGCATATTTATTCGCCTCTGACCAGGTGGGGTAGGTGTGGATCGTGCCAAGGATTTTATTCAAACCCAGACCGTGCTTCATCGCCAACACAAACTCTGCCAGCAAATCACTGGCGTGCTCCCCAACAATGGTTACCCCTAGAATTCGATCTTTGCCCGGCACGGTCAGTACTTTGACAAAACCGTGCGCCGCTTCGTCGGCGATTGCGCGATCCAGTTCCTTCAGATCATAACGCGTCACTTCATAGGCAATACCGCGCGCTTTCGCTTCATTCTCCGACAATCCCACGCGCGCAACTTCCGGATCGGTAAATGTTGCCCACGGGATAACCGAATAATCCGCCTTGAAGCGTTTGATAGTGCCAAACAGCGCGTTGACCGAGGCATACCACGCCTGATGCGCGGCCGTGTGCGTGAATTGATAAGGCCCGGCAACATCGCCGCAGGCATAGATATTGGGATAGATGGTTTGCAGCCAGGCGTTGGTTTCGATGGTATGGTGCGATGACACCGGAATGCCCAGTTGCTCCAATCCAAAACCTTCCGTGCGCGCCACCCGGCCAACCGCGCATAACAGGACGTCAAATGGCAACACGGTTTCTTCACCCGCCTGGTTACGCACAATCAGGCGTTGCGTATCCGCATCTTTTTCACAACGCACAGCCTCAGTCTGTGTCAGACATTGCACGCCATCCGCTTGTAATGCCGCTTTAACCAGAGCAACCGCATCAATGTCTTCGCGCATCATCAAATCACCGCGTTCCACCTGTGTAACCTGACAACCCAGTCGAGCAAACGTCTGTGCCAGCTCGCAACCAATGGGACCCCCACCCAGCACAACCAATCGTTCAGGGCGTTCAGTCAGCGACCAGATCGTATCGGAGGTGTAGTAACGAACGGTTTCAAGACCCGGGATGTCTGGAACCGCAGGACGCGCGCCCGTGGCAATGACAATGGCACGTGTGGTCAGGGTCTGGCCGTTCACTTCTACTGACCAGGGTGACGTGATGGTTGCTTTTCCTTGCAGTATCTCGACCCCCAGTTTCGTGTATCGTTCTACCGAATCATGCGGCTCGACTGTACTGACAACTCGCTGTACACGCGCCATCACCTCACTAAATTTATAATCAACCGTTGCAGTAGCCATACCCAGCGATGCGGAGTTTTTCACTTGTTTCAGAAAAGCTGCTGAATGAATGAGCGCCTTGGATGGCACACAACCGTAATTCAAACAGTCGCCGCCCATTTTGTGGCTTTCAATCAGCGTCACTTTGGCGCGCGTGGCGGCGGCGATATACGCGCTCACCAATCCGGCGGCACCGGCACCGATGACGATCAAGTTGCGGTCAAAATGTGCGGGTCTGGGCCAGCGCGCATACAGCCGCCGGGTTTTAACCCGCTCGATGACCCAGCGCGCCAGCCACGGAAACAGCGCCAGCACAGTAAATGAAATGATCAGTGCTGGCGACATCACATCTGACATTTGTGTAATTGTCGCCAACTGAGTGCCTGCGTTGACATACACGGCTGTTCCGGCAAACATCCCAACCAGACTGACCCAGAAATAAGTTGTGCTGGGCAGTGTGGTTAACCCCATCAGTAAATTAATCAGAAAAAAGGGGAAAATGGGCACCAAACGCAGGGTAAATAAATAGAATGCGCCATCCCGCTTCAAACCCCTGTTGACCGTTTCGAGACGATCACCAAAACGGCGCTGTACGGCATCACGCAGGACATAACGAGCTGCCCAGAAAGCCAGGGTTGCGCCAATTGCAGCTGAAATGATGACCACCGGTACGCCTACCCATATCCCGAACATGGCGCCACCGGCCAAAGTCATCACAGTTGCGCCCGGCAAAGACAATGCTGCCACGACGATATACGTTAAGGAGTAGATACCAATGACTAAAAAGGGCTGCTCCTGATAAGATTGCTGCAGGTCACGGTGACTTTCCTTGAGCGCTTCCAGGCTGAAAAAACGCCCCAGGTCAAAAACAAAAAACAATCCTATCAATAATCCAAGTAAAGCCAGTATCCACCAGCGATTCTTCATGTTTCTTTCCTTTATCATTTCATTTCGCTGCATGAGGCGCCAAACTGAAAGCAACTATAACAACGATGGTGTTTCATACTCACAGGCACCAGCAGACTCTGGGCTAACGTTTCACCCAAGGCATAATCCGGGTCATCATCAACCAGGGTACATGCATATACTTTGGTCTGGCCATTGATCTTTACCACCATGCGACTGAAAGCGCACATGAAATCACGGCGCGATTTCCCGGTCTGAAAATCTGTCATACAACTTTGAGTAATTTGTGGAGCGGATACCGCTGTTTCAGGTGGATAGAACTCCGGAAACTCAATACGCGGCAAATCCTCTGGCAAACCCGCTGCACGGAAAACTGCGGCAAACTGCCTGGCAACTTCTTCCGGCGGCATATCCGCTAACACCTGATTCGCTACCGATAGCGCAAATCCCATCTCATGCAATTTGCGCAAACCTTCCAGCGCCATGGCAAACATCCCCTCGCCACGCCCTGCATCGTGCCGAGATGCTTCAAAGTGATCCAGACTGACACGAAAGTGCAATTTATGGCTGCGCCCACGTAAAGACTCCAATTGTGTGAGGCGTTTAATCAGGGGCTCGGTTGCATTGGTCAATACCAGGCAAGGGCGATATTGCAGTGAGTAGTCAAGAATACGTATCATATCCTTGTTAATAAAAGGCTCACCGCCGGTAAATGAAAGCTGTTTGACGCCCAGCGTCAGTGCCTCATCAATATAGGGTCTGGCATCGTCAAAGCGCATCAATTGCAAGCGATTATCGCCTGGCTTTGATCCTTCCAGACAGAAAGGACACGCCAAATTACACGCGGTGCCGGTATGCAGCCACAACTCATCCAGCGCATGGGACTGGATAAAGCCACGCGGTTTGTCATCGGACGTGACATACCACGACTTGGAACGAATGCGCTGTTCGCCGGTTGCTGACAGGGTGGCAATCACATTCATTTTTAACAGCACCCGCTGGTCTGTTCGCCAGTGGCTACATCTGCAAACGGAATGCCCATGCCACAGCCCGGAAAAATACCGAAGTGCTGGTCAAAATTGCCATAAAAATCGAAATGTTCCTTGAACCGCGTGTCGTGCAGCATGCGCCAGGTATTGCCGCATACCGGAAACTGCTTACCGGTTTCAATGAAATGGTGTCCGTCCAACCGGAATGCATGGCGATGGTGTGGAATGGTGCCGCGATACACCACTGACTGCCCGTGATCCTCACAGGCCAGTTCCAGATCATGCAGTTTGAACAGCCGATAGGTTGCCGAGTAAAAACGGATATTGCCGGTTTTATTCACCAGCTCCGCGTTATCAATGCTGATGGGACGATCATCAACCAGGCGAGGATCCGTGAAGCCCTGTTTGCGGGACAACTGCAAAAAATCATTCCAGTACAATGCCCCACTTAAACATTCCCCGTACAGCACTGGATCATGCGTTAGTGCCACCGGGATGCGGCGGTCGCTGTACACATCAGAAAAATACAGCTCACCGCCGGGTTTCAGCACACGAAAAGCTTCGCGCAATACCGCCGCTTTATCCGGCGCTAAGTTAATAACGCAATTCGATACAATGATATCCACGCTGGCATCCGCCAATTCAAGCTCGTCCAGGCGCTCGATAACCCCATGCAAAAACCGGATATTGCTGCGCTTGTAGCCAAACGCTTTTTGGTGGTATTTTTCATGCTGACGCGCCACCGCCAGCTGCTCCTCGGTCATATCCACTCCGATGACTTGACCCTTTTCACCTACCAATTGCGACAGCACATACACATCACGACCCGCTCCACAGCCCAGATCCAGGATAGTCAAACCCTCAAGCAACTCAGGCAAAACCAGGCCACAACCGTAATAACGCATCAATACTTCATCGTGCACTCGCGCCATTAGTGGTTTAA
This sequence comes from Nitrosomonas sp., assembly GCA_016703745.1. Lineage (NCBI taxonomy): Bacteria > Pseudomonadati > Pseudomonadota > Betaproteobacteria > Nitrosomonadales > Nitrosomonadaceae > Nitrosomonas > Nitrosomonas sp. Next base: position 1,461,894 of record JADJBK010000006.1, read on the forward strand.
CAAAATCTGGCAAGCTCGCATCCGTGCAGCACGCATCGGTCTGCAAATCGTGAGTGCCGGTCAGCGTTTCACCATAATATTTTTGTACTATTTCTTGCATGGTATTCCTTATGATTGAAGTTACAGGTACGCTTTGGTAATTCTTGAAAGACTTTAGGGGTGCCCTTTAGAGTGATAAATTGATGCCAAATCATGTGGTGTAATGCCACAGGCAAAACCCAATGCCAATTTACGATTATTCCAGGTACGTCGCCACCAGCCATCACGCTGCCAACGATGAGAATCTACAAACAGGGGCTCGCTTAATGGCAGAAATTTCCCCATACAACGTGCACCACGCACTAGAGGTACTTCCTCGAATAAGGGCCAGGGAGCATGACCTCCAACTTGAAAATAAGTCTGCCGCGAGATAAAAAGTCCCTGATCTCCATAAGGAACGCCACCTAAACGACACCGCCAGGCAATAGCGAGCTCCAAAACAAGTGTTGACAAGGTGCGCGGGGCGTCAAAATGGAAACGAAAATACCCTCCCACTGCCCCCTGCTCAAAAGCTGCTGTTATTGCTGCCAGTGGATCTGCTGGCAAACGGGCATCCGCATGTAAAAACCATAGGACATCACCTTGCGCTAAGGCAGCCCCGGCCAATAATTGTTGCCCCCGACAGGGTTCACTCGCCAGCCAAAAAACGCGATACTGATCACAAATTTCACGACATTCCCTGCTATCTGCACCATCGACAACAATAATTTCTAATGGGTGATTTGGCAGTTTATGCAATTGGTTAAGTAAATGCGTCAATCTCACTTCATCATGGTAACAAGGAATAATGACGCTAACGCCAGGCATGTTTTATTTCCTTCACTTGAGTAAAATTAATGTGTGTCGTGACTGTTCCATATTGGCAGTATAAAGAATCTGGATCAATACCAAAGGCACGGCGCATGGCCCAAATTGCTTTTCTATTTTGTCCATCCCAACTCCTTAACCTCTCTTAGGTGTTGCAATTGATTATTGAGCGCGCCTAGTGTGCCCGATAGCCATGCTCAATCCCAGTAAGCAAATGAACCCAACATCGAATGAATTAACCATTAGTCGATAACAAACAAAATTCCTTACATTCATAACCGTCTCGCAGTGATCGACAGACTGCTGAAAATACTTGGATAAGCACGTAATCGACTAAAGAAAGATCAGTCTTTTTTTAAAAAGTTACGTTGTGTTGTAATGAAATCCATTTACCTTCGACTAAATTGCAGGAATTAGGATATTTTTGAGCCGGATTCTTGTTTGTTTTGAGTCGGCATTGCTGGCTGTTTGTTTCATCCCGTAACTTAACTTTAGGAAAACTGATAATGAAAAAACGTCAAAAACTTTTGACCTCTTCCGTACTAGCCAGTTTGATGGCAATTTCCATGAGTACACCAACATTTGCCGAGAGTAATCCGTGCGCGCCAAAAGCGAAAGCACAGCATCAGCGTGATATGAAAAATCCCTGCGCTGGCAAAAATCCCTGCGCTGGTAAAAATCCATGTGCAGCCATGAACCCATGTAGCGCCAAGAATCCTTGCGCGGCCAAGAATCCCTGCGCCGCTAAAAATCCTTGTGCAGCAAAAAAATATTAATTTTTGCGAGCAATTCCCCGCGCTTGTAGCGGGGTGCTGCATTTAATACATGAGCCGCAACATAAGAACTTCACTGTAACGTAAGGAAAATGATGAAAACTAAAATTCAACCCTTAAGAGCAACCGTTATTTCGTAACCGTCCAGCGCTCCCACCTATCTTTAAGTGATTGAATGAACGCTGGTGTAAGTGGCAGCAATTCATCGATGCGGTTATTGGGCCAGGTGGGTAGTTTGGCGAGTGTGTCTGCAAGCCATGCGGCGGGATCGAGTTTGTTGAGTTGCGCGGTACCGAACAAGGTTTGAATGGCAGCGGCGCGTTGACCGGCACGTTCCGATCCGGTGAATAGCCAATTCTTTTTGCCGATTGCAATCGGGCGTATGGTGTTCTCCACCGGGTTGTTGTCGATCGGAAGAAAGCCGGTTTGTGCGTAGCGGATGAGGCTTGGCCAGCGTCTGAGGGTATAGTCGAGTGCTTTGGCGGAGCCGCCGCCATTTGCGGTCTGGCTACGGGTTTGCATCAGCCAGTCATGCAATGCATGCAGTGCGGGCAGGCTTCTGTCTGCCCGCAGTTGCAGGCGATCTTCGATGCTCAGGTCTTTGCCTTCTGCTTCGATTGCGTATAGGAACCTCTGAAAAACAAACATTCTGAACGGCAGTCACTCAAAAACTGACCACTACTTCAAATAGTGACGCTGATTTTTATGAAAACAGCCGTTCCTCTCTGGAAACAAGCTCATTTACTGGCTTGTTTTCAAATTTCAGACGCAACAAGACATCGACGTTCATAAGCATCACCACGGATGACGTTGGCAATGGCTGTCAGGAAGGTCAAACGGGCCGCATTTTTGGCCAGGCCGCGATAGCGATTTTTAGCATACCCAAAGCGGATTTTGATATCCCGAAACACGTGTTCGACTTTGGCGCGGCGTTTCGCCAGTTCGCGGGCGGCCCCGCGCAGTAGTTGAGCCGCGCCGGAATCGTCTTTCGTGAGCCTGGCCAGTTTGCCCGGACGCATCGTGATTACGCAGACTGGAGGGTTTTCTGCCGGCATCTCCGGGCGTTTATCCAGCCCCTGATATCCGGCATCGCCATGGACAAACTGTTCCTCGCCATGCAGCAGGGCGGCGGCTTCGGCAACGTCGCTGACATGCCCCGAGGTTACTTTGAGCGTATGCACCAACCCGGTTTCATGATCGACGCCGATATGAAACTTGCTGCCGAAAAACCATTGATTGCCCTTTTTGCTGGAATGCATTTCTGGATCACGCGACCGGCTCTTATTTTTGGTTGAAGTCGGCGCGGCAATCAGGCTGGCATCGACGATGGTGCCGGCTTTCAAGAACAACCCACGCTCACCCAGCGTTTGGTTGATGACCTGGAAGATCTGATCCATTAACCCGTGTTTTTCCAGTAAATGCCGAAATTGCAAAATGGTGCTTTCATCCGGCACGGCTTCCAGACGAATGCCGCAAAAACGGCGCAGTGATTCAATCTCATACAGCGCATCTTCCATGCCCGGATCGGAATAGTTGTAGATAATTTGCGCAACATGCGCGCGCAGCATCAATTCCAAGGCAAATGGTTTGCGGCCACGCCCATTGCCTGGCGCATAGTGTGGTTCAATAACATCAATCATAGCCTGCCAAGGCAATAACCCGTCAAGTTGATCGAGAAACTTCTCGCGGCGCGTGACTTTGCCCTTATTGGCGTATTCGGCATCAGCAAAACTCATCTGTTGGTAAGGTTTCATGAATAGCTTCTCGAAAAAGTTTGATGCAGAATTATATTACTTGCGGGGAATTAATCAGAGGTTCCTATAAGACGCTGATGCGCTGTATCGCTGCCAATGCCATCGTGCTGGCATTGGCCTGGTACAGGTCAAAGAATTTGCGTCGCGCATGCGCCCAGCACGCCAATTCGACGCAAGGCGATGTGGCTGTGGAAAAAGTGCTTTATACCCAGCATAGTCATCGACCATCAGGTGTCCTTGCCAATTTTGCAGAAAGTGCCGCGCATGCTGACCGCTACGGCCAGCTTGATAGTCGAAGACGATGATACGCGGCCCGCAAATTACGGTGAAATTACGGTGACAGTTTACTAAATATACTAATTATGTCATGCTGGTAGCGTAGCATAATTAGTATATTTAGTAAACTGTCACCGTAATTCCTATTTTTTAGCAAAACTCGATGATATCGATACCAGGGACTCAAAGCCCATTATCTGGATTGACGACCCCATATCCTCGCTCGACGGGAATCATATCTTCTTTGTTTACAGTCTGCTAAACGCTGAGATCGTTTCCGGCGGAAGATTCGAGCAGTTGTTTGTATCAACGCACAACTTAGATTTTCTGAAATACTTGAAACGACTACCTGGTGCACATCAAGACGAACGCAAAAAGGAAGAGAAAAAGCGGTATCAACACTTGATTGTTGAAAGGAAGCATAGCCACTCAACTCTGTGTGTAATGCCAAATTATCTGAAAGAGTATGTAACTGAATTCAACTACCTCTTTCATCAGATTCATAAGTGCGCTTCTATAAAAGCTATAGACGACACGAATTATGTAACGTTTTACAACTTCGGAAATAACGCAAGGAAGTTTTTCGAGATTTACTTGTACTACAAATACCCTGATCAGGGAATGACCGAAAAGACGCTACGCCTTTTCTTTGGTGAAGAAAACATTCCCGCCGTTTTAACCGACAGAATCAATAACGAATATTCCCATTTATGCGGAGTATTCGAGCGCGGCTCAACACCTGTTGAAGTACCGGAAATGCTGACTGCTGCGCAGCAAATCATTGAAAAGCTAAAAGTGGACAACGCGCAGTACTCAGCTTTGCTGAAAAGTATTGGCGAGACAGGGGCTGCACCATGACTGACGGCAGCAACAAATTCATCCGCAACAGCACTGCCGAGTTCCTGATCTTTACCGGTCAGGCCGGTGAGCAGAGTATTGAAGCCTGCTACGAAGGCAAAACCATCTGGTTGACACAAAAGCTCATGGGCGAGGATTATTTCGAGCGGCTGCTGGAAGATATCCGCGAGCGGCGTTTCTCGCGCAGCCTTGGCAACTTATTTCATTTATTCAGTTATAAGGTTGATCGTTGCACTTGTTTCATGAATGATGGCGAAAGCCCCATTTTAGTGTCTGAACAAAAAGACGGCAGTCGTGATATTCTCCACGAAGTTTACCGCAAGAGGGCCGTAGGTTGGGGTGAGGCAACGAACCCCAACATTTTTAACCGGTTTGGGAACCTCTGATTAATTCCCCGCAAGTAATATAATTCTGCATCAAACTTTTTCGAGAAGCTATTCATGAAACCTTACCAACAGATGAGTTTTGCTGATGCCGAATACGCCAATAAGGGCAAAGTCACGCGCCGCGAGAAGTTTCTCGATCAACTTGATGGATTATTGCCTTGGCAGGCTATGATTGATGTTATTGAACCACACTATGCGCCAGGCAATGGGCGTGGCCGCAAACCATTTGCCTTGGAATTGATGCTGCGCGCGCATGTTGCGCAAATTATCTACAACTATTCCGATCCGGGCATGGAAGATGCGCTGTATGAGATTGAATCACTGCGCCGTTTTTGCGGCATTCGTCTGGAAGCCGTGCCGGATGAAAGCACCATTTTGCAATTTCGGCATTTACTGGAAAAACACGGGTTAATGGATCAGATCTTCCAGGTCATCAACCAAACGCTGGGTGAGCGTGGGTTGTTCTTGAAAGCCGGCACCATCGTCGATGCCAGCCTGATTGCCGCGCCGACTTCAACCAAAAATAAGAGCCGGTCGCGTGATCCAGAAATGCATTCCAGCAAAAAGGGCAATCAATGGTTTTTCGGCAGCAAGTTTCATATCGGCGTCGATCATGAAACCGGGTTGGTGCATACGCTCAAAGTAACCTCGGGGCATGTCAGCGACGTTGCCGAAGCCGCCGCCCTGCTGCATGGCGAGGAACAGTTTGTTCATGGCGATGCCGGATATCAGGGGCTGGATAAACGCCCGGAGATGCCGGCGGAAAGCCCTCCAGCCTGCGTGATCGCGATGCGTCCGGGCAAACTGGCCAGGCTCACGAAAGACGATTCCGGGGCGGCTCAACTACTGCGCGGTGCCGCCCGTGAGCTGGCGAAACGCCGCGCCAAAGTCGAACACGTGTTTCGGGATATCAAAATCCGCTTTGGGTATGCTAAAAATCGCTATCGCGGCCTGGCCAAAAATGCGGCCCGTTTGACCTTCCTGACAGCCATTGCCAACGTCATCCGTGGTGACGCCTATGAACGTCGACGCCTTGTTGCGTCTGAAATTTGAAAACAAGCCAGTAAATGGACTTGTTTCCAGAGAGAAATAGCTGTTTTCATAAAAATCAGCGTCACTATTTGAAAATAGTGGCTAGTTTTTGAGTGACTGCCGTTCAGAATGTTTGTTTTTCAGAGGTTCCCTAACTGAATATCCGTATTGCCAGCCCTATCCATTATTAGACGACAATTAACCTGTCCGGTCAGGCGACAATTATCTTGACCGGTTGAGCAAGATTACCACTTATCTGACTGTCCGAATTTGTGAGACCACTTCTCACTGTGGTGGCCATAAATTAATATTCATAGGTTTTGATGAAAACAGTTATAAAATCCGAATGTCGACAACCTTGGTGGCTGGGCGGGGGCTGGAAACGCCCGAATTCCGTTCCGATATCCATCCAGCGGAGGATTTCTTCTGATGAATCAAAAGACCAAAGAATTTACTACAGTAGATCAGTTGCAGTCGGCTGAGGGCAAAGACCTCGTTGCCACGCGTGCGCGCATTGAGGCGCTTGAACGGCTGCTGGAAGGGCTGATTGTCATTCCTATCATCAATCGCAAGGTCGGGCTGGACTCGCTCATCGGTCTGGTTCCGGCCGTGGGCGATGCTATCACCGCCATACTCGGTGCCTATATGGTTTGGGAGGCACGCAATCTCGGGCTATCCAGATGGCAGCTTACACGTATGGCTATGAATATTGGGACAGATACGGTTATTGGCGCCATTCCTGTTCTGGGTGATACATTTGATTTTCTGTGGAGGTCGAATACGAAGAATTTGCAGATTCTCAAAAAGCATCTTGATCGCCACCACCCGAAAGTCGTGACGATCGACCAGTAAAGATCGTCCATTCCCCGCTTGTGATTGGGTGGCGGGCGCGCCGTCATGCGCTTTTGCTTTTTGGCAAGCGGCCCCCAACCTTTCTGACCGCCATTGTTAATGTCATCCACGGTGACGCCTATGAACATCGGTTTCTTATTTTGTCCGGAATTTGAAAATAAATATTTAACCGGGTCTGTTTTCAGGGAAAAATGGTTGTCTTTATGAAAATCAGCGGCACCATTTAAAATGGTAACCAGTTTTTGGGCGCCTGGCGTTCGGAACACTTGTTTTTCAGATATTCCCATAACATTGCCGTGACTTTGGCAAAATAAGCAGAAAGGATAAGGCTATGTGGAACTCAATTCTCGCGATCAGTGTGGGCGCATCGCTGGGAGCGCTGATTCGATGGCTCCTGGGGTTATCGCTCAATACAATATTCCCCTCGATCCCTGCCGGTACGCTGGCCGCGAATCTGATTGGCGGTTATCTGATTGGAGTGGCGTTGGCATTCTTTGCTGATCACCCCACACTTGCGCCTGAATGGCGTCTCCTGGTCATCACTGGCTTTCTAGGGGGACTGACGACTTTCTCAACCTTCTCGGCAGAAGTTACCGTGCTTATCCAGCAACAGCGATTGCTCTGGGCGGCGGCCGCGATCGGCGTTCATGTTATAGGTTCATTGGCGATGACACTGTTCGGCCTGGCATCGGTCGCCCTCCTGAAACGATTCTAAGGAGAAAAACATGCAGGGTTTTCAAGTGACATTTTTTACCCGGCAAGACCGTCGGCACGGCAGTCTGCCGCTTGGTGAATGGTTGATACAGGAGGCGCGCAGACTGGGCGTTGCTGGCGCAACCCTGATCGCTGCGACCGAAGGTTTTGGTCACGATAGAAAATTCCATGCGGCGCATTTTTTCGAATTGGCTGACCAGCCCATTGAAGTGCTGATCGCCATGAGCACGGCGGATGCGGATCGATTTTTCTCCCGTCTGCGGGAAGAAAACATCCATGTCTTTTACATCAAGACACCGATCGAATTTGGCATGACCGAGAAACCCTGATGTCAGAGACTGACTTTGCTGCATCCGCCCAGAGCCGGTCTTCCTTTGACTGATGCCGCTGAAGGCTGATTTCAGCGCTGCGCTCAAGATTAATGAAATATTACCCGTCGCACTGGTGCTGATCGGCGTGCCCCCTGGTGGCTACCGCGCCATCTGTTCAGGATATCGACGAAACCGAACCGGTAAGTTATGCAGGTAAAGCACACACCATCCTGTTTGGTCACGGGGCAGTTTTAGGATTACGCATGGAACGCAATCTCATTTCGCTTGATGCGGGCTGTGTCTGTGGAAGGGAGTTTTACTGTGGCTCCCCTGGAAGATCGCAAGGTTTTTCAGGTTCCATGTGCCTGATCTCGACTGCCAGCATGTGCGCAATCGTTTGTTCCGCCAGACGCGCAAGTTCTCGCCGATTCTGGTTATGACAGGCAATCGGCTCACAGAAGACCAGTTCTGCTCGCGTGTATGGCTGACGCAGGATTTTCAGCAATGACTGAAAAATTGAAATATCCACATAAGCTGTATGACGGCTGACCCCGTCATCTGCCAGCGAATACTGAATTGCCACGGGATACAGACGAGTCTGGGTATGAATCACCGGTTGTAGCAAGGATGCATGGAAATGGTGCAGAACCGTGCCATCGCCAGTCATCCCCTCCGGAAAAACAGTAACAAATCTTCCCGATTGCAGTAAATCAGCAATTTGACGGTTAACGCGCAACGCATCGCTGCGTTTTTCTCGATGAATAAACAAGGTGCCCGCCCGCTCACAAAGCCCACCAATCAGTGGCCAGCCACGAATTTCATCCTTGGCGACAAAACGTACAGGCAGGACCGTCAGCAATACGAGAATATCCAGCCATGAAGTATGATTTGCTACCAGCAACCCAACCGATTGATTATATGATGGTATCGTGCCGCGTATGCGCAGATCGACATGCAGAATGCGCAAAAACTGCTGCGCCCACTTTGCGGCTACCTGTTGCTGTCGGGTTTTGTTCAGATAGGGATAAACAAATGATTTCAGTAGTCCGACAGCAAGGTGCACAAATAATCGGCCTAGCCGGAAATATAACCCGGCACAACGGATCAGGTTAATGATGACTTTTATCCGGTATAGATAGCCATGAAGCAGTGTTATTTTTTATTTCAGGGAAGCTGATTACCAAAAGTTGACTGATAAAGTCTCTCGATTTCGGTGCGCGAGTATTCGTGATTCTGGCCACCACGATGTGCGATTTTGAGCGCCCCCATCAGGGAAGCAAGCTGCCCCGTAGTTTGCCAGTCCAGTTTATGTGCTATGCCATATAGCAGGCCGGCTCGGTAGGCATCACCGCAACCGGTGGGGTCGACAATCTCTCGGGGCTTTACCGCCGGAATGGCGTGTTTTTCACCATTTGCATAAATGACCGAACCTTCCGCTCCTTTGGTTTCGATGAATGCATTGACCCTGGTCGCCAGCGCTTCAAGACTCAGCCCGGTACGCGTTTGCAGCAGTTGGGATTCATAATCATTGACTGCAACATAATCAGCCTTGTCGATAAAGTCCAGTAATTCCTCGCCATTGAACATCGGCAATCCCTGTCCCGGGTCAAATACAAAGGGAATACCGGCTTCATAGAATTCGCGCGCATGGGTAATCATGCCATCCCGACCATCGGGAGCAACGATACCGAGACTGACATTTGTTGCTGCTTTTACGCTGTTTTGATGAGAAAAATTCATCGCTCCCGGATGAAAAGCAGTAATCTGGTTATCATCCAGATCAGTGGTAATAAAAGCCTGCGCAGTAAAAGCATCTTCAATCTGGAGAATATGGGTTTGTGCCAGCTGCAGTTTTTCCAGGCGATAGTGGTACGGTTGAAAATCATTACCGACTGTGGCCATGATTAATGGCTCAGCATTGAGCAATCGCAGATTGTAGGCAATATTGGTTGCGCATCCACCAAACTCGCGACGCATTTCCGGCACCAGAAAAGCGACATTTAATACATGAATCCTGTCAGGTAGAATGTGATTCTTAAATCGATCCTCAAACACCATAATAGTGTCATAAGCGATGGAACCACAAATAAGTATTTGCATTATTAACTAGTTACTAATAATTGGAAGTGCGTTAAACACAGCCAAAACGGATATCAGCTTTGGCTGTTCATAAAAAATGAAGAAGAAGTGTGGATCAAGGTGCTCAGGCAGGCGTCCAGACCAGATCCGGCTCACGTGCAGCCTTAACCTCATCCAGCTTACGTAATGGCATAAAATGGGGTGCGCCCTTGACCATGTCTGGCTGGGTTTCTATTTCAACCAGAATTTCCTTCATCGCATTGACAAAACTATCCAGGGTTTCCTTGGATTCTGTCTCCGCAGGTTCAATCAGCAAGCACTCGGGCACCAACATCGGAAAATAGGTGGTAGGCGCATGAAAATCCTTGTCCAGCAGTCTTTTAGCCAGATTCATCGCGGTCACGCCGGTTTTATCCTTGATATCTTTTGTCGTGACGATAAATTCATGGCTGGCCCGACGAGTGGGATAAGCAATTTCAAAACCTGCCTTGCGCAATTCGGCCATCAAATAATTGGCATTAAGCGTGGCGTATTCAGAAATACGGTGCATACCTTCCGCACCCAGTAAGCGTACATAAATATAGGCACGCAACAATACGCCAGCATTTCCCATGTGTGCGGATAAACGGCCGATGGATTGTGGTCGATCCTCTTCTGTCAACCAGCGATACATTCCATTTTCATGGGTGACGAAGGGTACCGGTAGATAGGGTAATAAACGCTCAGCCACGCCAACTGGAGCAGAGCCCGGTCCGCCACCACCATGAGGTGTAGAAAAGGTTTTGTGCAGATTCATATGGATAACGTCAAACCCCATGTCGCCGGGTTTGACCTTACCCAGCACGGCATTCAGATTGGCACCGTCATAATACAGAAGGCCGCCAGCCGCATGCACGACCCGGCTCATTTCCGCTACTTTTTTCTCGAAAACACCCAGTGTCGAAGGATTGGTCAGCATTAACCCGGCGGTCTTGGGTCCAACTGCTGCTTTCAGTGCGGCCATATCGACATCACCTTCTGCATCGGTTGGAATTTCAACCACTTTGTAGCCGCTCATCACGGCTGTGGCGGGATTAGTACCGTGTGCCGCATCGGGAATAATAATTTCCGTACGTTCTGTGTCTCCGCGCGCCTCATGATAGGCGCGAATCATGGTAACGCCTATCAGCTCACCCTGCGCACCTGCCATAGAGGTCAGGCTGACCGCTGCCATGCCAGTCACATCTTTTAGAATTTCCTGTAACTCATACATGCAGGCCAGAAAGCCCTGCCCGGTATCTTCCGGTGCCAACGGGTGGCGCGCGAGAAACTGCGGCAGCATTGCCAATGAGTTACAGGCGCGCGGATTGTATTTCATCGTGCACGAGCCTAGCGGATAAAACTGGGTATCGATCGAAAAATTTTTCTGCGAAAGCCGTGTGTAATGCCGCACTGTGTCCATCTCTGAAGCCTCTGGTAATAAAGGCTTAGATTGGCGTAGCAGATTATCAGGTATGTCACGTCTGATGGCACGGGTTGCTGGCGATTGGGAGTAGTTATATCGCCCCGGACGCGAATGTTCGAATATCAGCATGATATGAATGGGGATAGTGGTTAGTTCAATGCAGCGAGGGCTGCATCATAATCGGGTTCATTTTTGATCTCAGATACCAGCTCAGCATGGATGATTTTGTCATTTTCGTCGAGCACGATAACCGCGCGCGCTGTAATGCCTGCAAAAGGGCCATCTGCAATGGCAACCCCATAATCACGCATAAACTGCGCACTACGCATGGTAGACAGCGGTACCACCTTATCCAGTCCTTCAAGATCACAAAAACGGCTCATGGCAAACGGTAGATCAGCAGCGATAATCAGTACGGCCGTATTGTTCATTTCGCTGGCACGCTGATTAAATTTTCGGGTTGATAATGCACAGACCGGTGTATCAAGACTCGGAACAATATTGAGCACTTTTTTCTTGCCGGAAAAATCAGCCAGCGTGACATTTTTCAAATCCCGGTTGACCAGTGAGAAGGCAGGTGCTGTGGTACCCACCTGAGGAAAAATACCTTCAATTTTGATTGGTGTTCCGCCCATTGTAACCATGATGAATCTCCTTGATAGTATGATTAATTAAGAAATTACCGATGCACCATCAGCAAGCTAGCTGGCCAGCGACTGTCGAAACAGTTCAACATATTTATCCAGATCTGCTGGTGTTTTGGTCTCCGTTGCACAAATCATCAGGCAGTTATCCAGTTCGCGATAATTGGCTCCAAGTGCATAGCCTGCCAGTACACCGTGAGATTTGAGTTTGTCCAGCACGACCGATACGGGTTTGGGCAGGGAGAGTACGGCCTCATGAAAAAATGGACTGTCGAAAGCTTTTTTCACGCCGGGTATACAGATCAGCGCTTGAACCAACGTCAGCGTATTGGCATGTGACTGAGCGGCCACACGGTATAGGCCTTCCGGTCCAAGCAGCGACATATGGATCGTTGCTGCTGTCACCATCAAGCCCTGATTGGTACAGATATTGGAGGTTGCCTTGGAGCGGCGGATATGCTGTTCCCTCGCCTGCAAAGTCAGGACAAATCCTTCTTTGCCTTCTATGTCGGTGGTGCGTCCAATAATTCTGCCCGGCATCTGTCTGACCAGCGACTGTTTACAGGTTAAGAAACCGAAGTAGGGACCACCGCTCGATAAGGGTATGCCCAGTGGCTGACCTTCTCCCACGGCGATATCGGCACCTTTCTCCCCCCATTCTCCGGGTGGGGTCAGCATGGCAAGCGAGACCGGATTGACAACGGCAATAGCCAGTGCGTTCTTGCTATGCGCCCAGTCTGTCAGGGCGTCAACCTGCTCAAATATGCCAAAGAAATTGGGCTGCGGAATAACAAGCGCTGCAAACTCCATCTGACCAGCTGCCTCAAGTTGGGCCAGCGTAGTTTGCCCCGATGCAGGATCGTATGGAATTTCGACTATTTCGATAGACTGGTTTCTGACAATGGTATGCACGACCTTGCGGTATATCGGATGTACTGTTTGTGGAATCAGGATTCTGCTGGAGGCAGGGTGCTGGCGTACTGCCATCAGTACCGCCTCGGCAAGTGCGGAGGCGCCATCGTACAAACTGGCATTAGAGACATCCATACCAGTCAGTGAAGCCATCATCGTTTGATATTCGTAGAGCAGCTGCAATGTACCCTGACTGGCTTCCGCCTGATACGGTGTATACGATGAGTAAAACTCCCCACGAGTCGTGATTTGCCAGACGGCCGCCGGAATATGGTGCTCATAGGCGCCTGCACCGATAAAGTTGAGATAAAACCCGTCCTGCTGCGCACGTTCCAGCATCAGGCGCGTGATTTCCATCTCGCTCATTCCCGGCGGCACGTTTTTCAATGTGCCCGTTCGCAATTCAGCAGGGATTTCGTCAAACAGTTCTTCGATCGAATCAGCTCCAATACTGGCAAGCATGGCGCTGACATCTTCTTCAGTGTGTGGAATAAATGGCATATTTATAATTTCATGTAGTTCATTTTAATTGTCTGGTGCCTGGCGGGAGTCATATCCCATCATTCCCCAAAATATGATTGGCTTAGTGGGCTTCTTCTGCAACCAGCTTTTCGTAACCGGCGGCATCGAGCAGAGCATCCATTTCGCTGGGATTGGTCGGCTTCAACCTGAATAGCCATGCTGCATAAGCATCCTGATTGATTTTTTCCGGTGTGGATGCCAGCTCTGTGTTAACGGCAATGACCTCGCCACTGACAGGCGAATAAACGTCGGATGCAGATTTGACAGACTCCACCACGGTACATTCTTCATTTTTTGCAAGATTCCGCCCAATTTTTGGCAGCTCGACAAACACCATGTCACCCAACAGTTCCTGGGCATGATGTGTTATACCCACGGTAATTGTTCCATCCGCTTCGGCTTTGGCCCATTCATGTGATTTTGCGTATTTCAGCGCTGCTGGGATGCTCATCATTTATTCTCCAAAAGATAGTTAACTGATTTTGATTTAAACAAGTGCCTTGCCATTGCGTACAAAGGGGTAGTTGACGACCCTGGCTGCAAGCTGTCTGTCGCGTATCAATACGCCGACTTCATCTCCGACAGCCAGTTCAACCGGCACGCGCGCCAACGCAATGGACTGGTTGAGTGTTGGTGAAAAACCACCGCTGGTGATTTCTCCCTGTCCGGATAATTCGCTGCCTGTGATAACGACCTGCTGATGACTGCGCAAGACCCCTTTATCGAGGAGCAACAGCCCTACCAATTTTTGGCTGACCGGTTTCTGTTGCAGTGTGGTTTTCCCAATGAAATCACGATCACTTTTTAGATCCACTGTCCAAGCCAGTCCTGATTCGAGCGGACTGGTAGTTTCATCCATATCCTGACCGTAAAGATTCATACCCGCTTCCAGACGCAATGTGTCGCGCGCTCCCAGGCCAATAGGCGAAACACCGGCTGCGTGCAGTTTCTGCCAGAAAGCAGGCGCATCATCTGCCGGCAGGATAATTTCAAAACCATCTTCTCCGGTGTAGCCAGTGCGAGCAATGAAATAAGACTCAAATACCGCTGACTGAAAAGGCTTTAAAGGCTCAGTAACCGCTTGCGCCCCGGGGATGACATTCCACACCTTGCTGCGAGCATTGGGGCCTTGCACTGCGATCATGGCAAGATCGCGACGAGGGGTGATTTCCAGCTGAGGCGCACTTTGATCCGCCTGCAGGGTAATCCAGGCAATATCCTTGTCCGCTGTACCGGCATTGACCACTAGTCGAAACCAGGATTCAGTCATAAAATAGACAATCAGGTCATCGATGACACCCCCTTCAGGGGTCAGCATGCAGGAATAGAGTGCTTTACCAGTCAGCGTCAGCTTGTCAACATTATTAGCCAGCAAGCCGCGCAGGAAGTCACGTATGTGTGCACCACGAATATCTACCACCAGCATATGGGAAACATCAAACATGCCGGCATCGCGTCGCACCTGATGGTGTTCATCCAGCTGGGAACCGTAATGCAGGGGCATATCCCAGCCACCGAAATCCACCATCTTGGCCTGCATGGCACGATGAGTTGCGTTAAGAGGAGTTGATTTCAGCATAGTTATCTCAAAATAATAAAAGGGAAGTCAACCGCCTAAAATATACCTGAATGCACGGCGTGTGCGTGGAATTGCAGAAACTGGCAATTTTCAGGTTTGACTCTTCCCCTCTGTCCATTTACCTGAGAGTTTTATCGGAAATCATATCCGAGTGCCCCTTCGGTGGCTGATATATTATTCAGCACTCTCCAGATTGCCTGTCACAAGCAGTTGTTCAGATCGATTTACCGATCAGGCCTGAGCGATTCCGGGGGGTTACGCCTTCGGCGGCGCCATGTTGTGATAGCGCACTCTCCTGCCAGGATGATGTTATAGCAGGCCGCCACTATACCCTAGCTTGTGGTTTCAATACAAGATTGAGTCTCATCTCACATCAAATAAATAAAGCGACAATGGATCAGTTGAATGTTCGTGAATTTCTACCTGAGACAGCTTTTGGCACGGTAAATGGTAAAGCTCAAACGGATCTCGTGGCCACTGATGAAATTAGATTAAATGTAACGGAGCATTAGACTGCATGACTGCCAGTATTATTTGCAGGGAGCACGACGTTCGATTATTCCGGTCAGGATAATAGAGCGATATTGTATTCCAGACACAAAAAAGGCCTGCTGAGCAGGCCTTTTTTGATAACCACATCTAGTAATTAATACCCGCCTTGCCAGGCATCACCGGATTCCTTGCGTGCTTTTTCTACTATAGCAACGACATCGGCACATTTAACTCTGACAATTTTTCCATTCTCGACATCTGTGCGGCTTTTAACGATATCGGTCGGTTTTTTGTCTTTGCAGGACAGGTAATTCAACATATCCTTCGCCGCAATTGGCGCTAAGGATGATTCTGTGTTTCCGCTGGCAATAGCTGCAGTCGAACCCAACAAAAAGACTGAAACAAACGCTGCTACGATTATCTTGTTCATTTGTGCTCCTCTCAAATTATTTTTGACATCGATCCAACAACCTGAATAACCAGGAAAATCCCTGCCATCTATTCCACTTGCAAACTTGCAAAACAAAACCATTACTCCAACTATCGGTGGGCGAAAATGTCAGCCATCGCCAGTCCTGATCAGCATGGACTAATCGCATTCTATCAAGTTATCCGTAATTGTTGCAGTAAAAAATTTGTTTTTCTATTTGGATCTCAAGCGAGTTCGTAAACGCGCAATGGCCTGGGTGTGCAGTTGGCACACACGTGATTCACTCACACCCAGCACTTCACCTATTTCGCGCAGGTTCATTTCCTCTTCGTAATGCATTCCCATTACCAGTTTTTCTCTAGGCGGCAGTTTATCGATGGCATCGATCAACATTTCGCGCAAATTCTTTTCAAGTAGCTGATCAAGCGGTTGATTATCCTGTGTGCCACACAATCGATCCAGAAAGTGATCCTCATCTTCTTCCTGAAAATCTTCGTAATAAATCAATTGCCCGCCGCGCGCTTCCTGCAAGGCTTCCTGATAATCCTCCAGTGACATATTCAGCTCCTGCGACAGCTCCTGTTCGCTGGGCTGGTGTCCCAGTCTTTGTTCCAGTGTGCGCATTGCGGCCTCGATCTGGCGCATTTTTTTGCGCAGACTACGCGGCAACCAGTCTGCCTCTCTCAATTCATCAAGAATTGATCCACGAATACGTTGTGCAGCATAGCTTTCAAACTGTCGACCATAGGAGCCTTCATAGCGACCAATTGCATCCAGCAAACCAATCATCCCGGCCTGGATTAGATCATCCACCTGAACGCTGGCAGGAAGCTTGGCCATCATGTGATAGGCAATCCGCTTGACCAGTGGTGCGTATTCGGTAATAAACTGTTCTTTGTCAATGGTGCCGGTTTCGGTATACATAAGCTCGCTCATACGGTGAAATCCACTTTATCGAGATGACTGATTCGTATCAGTCGTTGCATGAAGTTTTCAACACCATCATTCTGATTGCCGGAATAAGGGCCACGTAATAAGCCATCTGCCAAATGGCGATAGCTGGTTGCCGACAAAGAATCCGGAAAAATATCAACAACGGACTGACAGAGGTGGGAGGCACGTTGTAACTTGTCATCAAACGGAATACAGCCCAGCGACTCCAGCCTAACGGACAAATGTTTGCGCGCCACGGCTGCCACATTATCAAAAATGGCCTGTCCGACGGTTAGCGAAGCAACTTTATTGACCAACACCAGAAAATCGCGTCGCGCATATTCCTGACTGATGAGTTTGATCAATGCATAAGCATCTGTGATGGATTGCCCCGAGCCTGAAAGCACGATCAGTACCTGCTGCGATGCCAGACTAAGCGAAACCACACGACTTGCGGCACCGATGGCGGTATCAATCAGGACGACATCTACCAGTTGTGATATCTCGCCGAAGCAGTTGATCAGCCAGTCCTGATCGTGTGGCATCAGCTTTGCCAGTGAGTGAATGCCGCGCATGGCAGTCAGTACCTGAACGCCTCCCGGGCCACGGGTTATCACCTCGTCCAGCAATTTGTCACGATTGATGACGTGCTGCAGGTCATAGCGTGCCTTGAGGCCAAAATTGGCATTCACATCGTTGTGACGCGGGTTTTCATCGAGAATCAGCACGCGCTTACCCATTCTGGTCAGTGCGATGGCCAGGTTGATCACCGTACTGGTCTTGCCGACACTCGTCCTGCCACCCACCACCGCGAACACCCGCACGCCCTGCTCAACACCTAGCGCAGCTAATTGCCGCAGACCAGATGCCTGATCGGGCTGATGATTAATCATGACCGACCCCGGCAGGTATCTGGCGACCTGCTCCCGGTCGACCCGCAGCCTGTCCGGCCATCGCCAGGGCAAATTCAGTATCCTGCAGCGTAAATGGGGAATCTTTCGATGACGGTTTAAAGATGCGATGCAGTAGATAGCGAGAATTTGCTGCATGCAGATCCTCCGGTACTTTCTGACCATTGGTCACATAATGCAGCCTCAACTTGCGACGAATGACCGCATCCAGCACGGTACCCAGACCAGCAGCCTCATCCACCTTGGTGATGATGCAACCATGAATACCGTGTTGCTGATAGGCGGAAATGACCTCGTCCAATGTGCCGCCGTTACTGGTAGCATTAAGCAACAACAAATGCTTCATGGGTGTACCACATTGACTCATCATTGCAATTTGCTCAGCCAGCATCTGATCACGCTGACTCATGCCAACGGTATCGATCAGCACCATATGTTTACCGCGCAATTCGTGCAGCATCAACTGCAAGTCATCAATATCCTTGATACTGCGCACAGGCACACCAAGCAATTTTCCGTAGATACGCAACTGCTCATGTCCGCCGATACGATAACTATCCGTCGTTAGCAACGCCACCTTATCTGCACCATGCCGGATAACGGCACGTGCTGCCAGTTTGGCGGTGGTCGTGGTTTTTCCGACACCGGTCGGCCCAATCAACGTATAAATACCACCTTGCTCGATTATTTCATCGCTATCCGCCGTGCGCAGATTCAGAGTCAACAGCGCAATAGTTTTTTTCAACCCCTGTTCAAAATTAGCATCAATCTGTAATTTATCGAGCAGATGTCTTGCCAGTAACGGGCTAAATCCGGCATTCAACAAAGTGCGCAATACTTTCATGCTGTCAGGATGGGCCTGTGAGAACTGGCTCCACCCAACACTTGCCAGTTGATCTTCCATCAATTGCCGCATCGCCTGAATTTCCTGGATGATGCTCTGGTTGACACTGTCTGCTTTATCCGGATTGGGCGCCATGGGAATGGTCTGTGCATCAGCAATTATGGGCCGCCTGTTTGTTTCGACAGATGCCGTGATTTGTGGTGCTGAAATAACCTCAGGAACACTACTTGCCACGGGTTGTGCTTCTTTGGGTTGAATCTTTTCTGGTGGTGCAAGTGGCGCAACGGGTTCAACCGCTGGCACGGGCGCATACAAAGCAGAGGACTGTTTACTGACCGCAGATACTTCCGCCTGTCTGGATTTATCCGCAAGACTCGCTATCTCGTCACCGGCCAGCGCCATAATCTCCACGCCGCCCGGCACCGCTTTATTGGATAAAATTACCGCATCTGCGCCCAGCTCTTCCTTGACCTTACGCAAGGCTTCGCGCGAATTGACCGCCAGGAATCTTCTCACTTTCATTTTTTGTTACCTCCAACGATGGAAACGAATTTAATTTTTCTGCTATCCGGTATTTCGGAATGTGCCAATATGCGCAATTGAGGTAAGGAACGACGCAGGAAACGCGCCAACAGCAATCGGACAGCATCAGAGACCACCAGCACCGCCGGCAATCCCAGACTTTCCAGGCGCCTGATTTCACCGCTGGTATCGTGTATCAGCGAATCAGCCAGACCAGGCTCGATACCGCCATCCGCCATGGGATGGGATTGCACCACCTGAGTCAGAATGCCTTCAAGCTCAGGATGCAGACGCATCACCTGTAATTCAGCACCAGACGGAAAACATTGCTCGACAATCGAACGGCCCAGCGCTAGTCTGACCTGCGCCATCAATTCGGTAATTTCCTGAGTACGTCCAGCATGTTCGGTTAAGGTGTCTATAATGGTGCGCATATCACGGATGTGCACCCCTTCTTCCAGCAGGTATTGCAGCACCTTCTGTACGCTGGCCAATGGCAGCAGTTTGGGTATCAGATCATCAGTCAGTTTCGGCGCATCCTTGTTGAGATGATCGAGCAGTTTCTGCAACTCTTCTCTTCCCAGCAGCTCAGCGGCATGATTGCGCAACAGGTGGTTGAGATGCGTTGTTACTACCGTACTGGTATCTACCACGGTATAGCCGCCCACCTGCGCCTGCTCGCGTTGCCCGGCATCGATCCATACCGCCGGCAGCCCAAAGGCTGGATCCTGGGTAACACTTCCCGGCAGCGCCATCGTTACCTGGCCGGGATTGATCGCCAGATACATGCCGCTGTATGCCTCTCCCTGACCGATGACCGAGCCTTTCATCGTGATGCGGTACGCATTAGGACGCAGCTCCAGATTGTCACGAATATGTACCACTGGCGGTAGATAGCCGATCTCCTGCGCAAATTTCTTGCGAATACTGCTGATGCGTCGCAGTAGATCACCTTGCTGCGCCTTGTCTACCAGCGGAATGAGGCGATAGCCAACTTCCAGTCCCAGGGTGTCCACTTGGGTAACATCATTCCAGCTGGCATCCTGCGATTCAATCTCGGCATTAGGTTCTGTTTCGCCGGTTCTGGTTTCCTCCTGCGCAGGTTGGCGTGCCCGCAAATAGGCAGCTGAGCCGATTGCTCCTGCCAGTAGTAAAAATACCAGATTGGGCATTCCTGGCACCAGACCGAGTCCACCGATAATGCCCGCTGTCACCCACAGCACTTGCGGGCGCGAAAACAGCTGACCGATAACTTGCTGACCGAGATCTTCATTGGTGCTAACGCGGCTCACCACCAGGCCAGCAGCGGTTGAAATGATCAACGCCGGAATCTGCCCGACCAGACCATCGCCAATCGTCAGCAAGGTATAGTTTCTGGCGGCATCAGCCAGTACCAGATCATGTTGCACCACCCCCACTATCAACCCACCAATGATGGTAATCAGCATGATCAGAATGCCAGCCACCGCATCACCACGTACAAACTTGCTCGCGCCATCCATCGACCCGAAGAAATCAGCTTCCTGCGAAATACGCTCGCGCCGCTTGCGGGCATCCTCTTCGCCAATCAGTCCTGCGTTGAGATCGGCATCAATCGCCATCTGCTTGCCCGGCATCGCATCCAGCGTAAAGCGTGCGCTGACCTCAGCAATACGCCCGGCACCCTTGGTGATAACCACAAAATTGATAACCACCAAAATGATGAACACCACCAGCCCCACCGCATAATTTCCCCCCACCAGAAAATGGCCGAATGCCTCGATCACTTTTCCGGCGGCATCCGGACCGGTATGCCCATTCAACAGCACCACGCGTGTTGAAGCCACATTGAGCGATAAACGCAACAAGGTCGTAATCAATAAAATTGTTGGGAAAACCGAAAAATCGAGTGCATGCCGTGAATACAGACTGACCAGCAATACAATGATCGCCAGCGCGATGTTGAAGGTGAACAGCACATCCAGCACGAATGGCGGTAATGGCAGCACCATCATCGCCAGGATCATGATGATCAGCAGTGGCCCGGCCAGGCTTTGAAGCTGGCTGCCTTGCAGCAAGGTTGTCAATGACAGGGATTGATTCATTTCATGCTCGAAATTAATTGGATTGATAGAATCGAATATTCAATATATTTTCAGGCAGGCTGATCCAGCTCATCAGGTACCCTGATTTCTGGCAGGGTCGGAGGGGTAGCGCCGCCATAATTCTGATAACGTCGCAGCTGGAAAACATAGGCGAGCACATGCGCCACTGCCGTATAAAGTTTCTCGGGTATCTCAGCTTCCAGCTCTACATGGTGATAGAGCGCCCGCGCTAGTGGCGGCACTTCCAGCACTGGAATATGGTGTTCTGTCGCTACGTCACGGATACGTGCCGCCAACAGATGCACGCCTTTTGCGATTACTTTTGGCGCCTGCATCGAGCGATCCTGATATTTAAGCGCTACCGCATAATGGGTCGGATTGGTTATCACTACATCCGCCTTGGGCAGCTCTGCCATCATGCGACGGCGCGCGGCTTCCCGCTGCAAGCCACGAATGCGCGCCTTGACCTGTGGATCGCCCTCATCTTCCTTGGACTCCTTGCGCAGCTCCTCTTTTGACATCTTTAGTTCTCGCGCATGATTCCATAACTGGTAGGGCACATCGATCAGTACGATCAGGAGCATTGCGGCAACAATCAGCGTAAAGGCCAGCACCATCAGTTCGCCCATATTGGCCAGCCCCAGATTTAATGGCATGCTGATCTGATCAAACGTCTGTTCCTTGAATTGCCACATCACCATTGCTCCCGCGCCGCCAATCACCAGCGCCTTAGCAATGGCTTTGAACAATTCAATCAGGCCACCCATCGAAAAGGTGCGTTGGAGCCACTTGGCAGGATTGAGGCGATTGATATCCGGCACTAGCGCCTTGGAGCTGAATAGCCATCCGCTCAACAGCATCGGCGCAACCAGCGCCACGATTGCCAGCCAGGCAAATAACGGCGCGATTGCCAGCAGCCCTTCCAGCGCCACTTGTAAAAAACGAGGCATTAGCAATGCCTGATCATGAGCCAGTTCGCGCTCCAGCTGCAGCCCACCACTCAACATGGCAACCAGTTTATGCATGATGGTCGAACCGATAAACCATAAACTTCCGGCTGCAGCCATCAGCACTGTAAAAGTAGTCAGCTCCTGAGAGCGCGCAACCTGCCCCTCTTCACGTGCTTTTTCCAGCCGTTTGGGAGACGCCGGTTCAGTTTTTTCCAGATCGCTATCTTCTGCCATATCAGATTCCTATTGATGTGGCAGAATTATCCGGCTGGTTACCCGCAGTCCATCACGGGAACAGGCTAGGATTTTGCCCATTAATCCCGAACACTCTGGTTAAGAGAAAATAATCTTAATTGAAGGAAGAAATGAAAACGAGGAAGCAATATATAAAGGAATTCAAACTGGATGCAATCAGTCTGGTTCTGAATCAGGGATTGACGATAGCAGAAGCGGACAGGAACGTAACCGTCCAACGCTCCCATCTACACAATCATAATTTTCTGGATTATTCTCCTCTGCATTACCTTACAGGAGGATAAGCAAAAGCATATCAGCAACTGGCAAGCGAGCGGTTTGTCGCAGGCGGCCTATTGCCGGGCGCGGGGGGGGTTGAATGCGAAGACGTTTGGGAATTGGTTGCGCGCTCACCGGCGTGGGCGCGATGATATCAAGCTGCCAGCCTTGATTCCGGTTACGATCAAGCCGGCAGGGCCGTAGGTTGGGGTGACGACAGGAACCCCAACATGGAGAATCACGCTCCCCAGCATTTGCGGAGATTGCCAGGTTTCCACTATCGCTATCGCTCCAACCCAGCGAGCTTTTGCGGTATTCCGCCTGAGTGTAAGGTCAGAAATTACGGTGACAGTTTATCAAATTCACTGGTTATACCATATTGTCAGCATGACTATTTGGTCCGAAAAATTAGATCGAAAAGCTAACGGCCAGTCATTGCTGTTAACTTTTCGATCTAATCCTCCAAACCGAATAACTGGGCATTACAATACGAGGTAAGCGAGCTATGCTGACAATATGATATGGCATATTTAGTAAACTGTTACCGTAATTGTATCGTAGATACCTTGCAAGGCAGCGTTCAGGCTCTCGGCACGCGCTTCAGTGTTAGCCAGCACGAAAACCGGACACAGGTTGCCGTGTTTCAAGATGCTGTTGAAATCCACCCCGTCGATACCACTTTCGCCAAACAAACCCTACTTGCCGGCCAACAAGTTCAGTTTACCTCAAACCACATTGAGCCTATCCACCGACACAGCCAGGATAAACCAGCCTGGACCGAAGGCTTTATCGTTGCCGACGATTTGCCGCTCAGCGAGTTTTTGCTGCAACTCAGCCGTTACCGACCAGGCTACATTACCTGTGACCCTGAGATTGCCGATTTACGGATTATCGGTTCCTACCCGCTGAAAGACACAGACAAAATTCTTGCGTTTCTTGAGGCTAACCTGCCCGTCAAACTCACACACCCGCTACCTTTCTGGGTTAAAGTCCTGCCGCGTTAATCATCCCTGCACATGATCAAGCAACATCAACTGCCGCTTGGACAAGATAGGCAATACTTACCCGAACGTATAATTACCCTTGATGCCGATATCACTTGTAAACTTCTCGACGATTACCGATCTTCAATACCAAAACGCACAGCACGCCGTCCTGAATTTCACAAATCAATCGATAGTCACCCACTCGATAACGCCACAAACCACCAAGCGGACCGGATAAAGCCTTGCCTACAGTGCGCGGATTGTCGGTAACAGCCAAACGCTCTCGCAGAAATTTCGTAATACGCCTCGCTTCCGTCTTATCGAGTTTCGCCAGTTGCTTATTCGCCGTCTCTGACAGTTCAATCAGCCACGCCAAGCGCGTTCTCCACCTCATCTAATGAATATACGCGTTCTTCACCTTTGCGAACGCGTTCCAACACGCCGGCGGCCAAGTAATAATCTTCCATATCAGTCAATCCTTTTTCGATGATTTCTCGTAAATAAAATGCCTTCGTACGCCCGGTTTGGCCGGCCAAATAATCAAGCCGTTGTTCAATTTCCGGAGAAAGTCTTATTGAGGTAGCCATATCTAATTCCCTTTACGTCAACTATTGAATACGTGTAATCAATATATCACAAAAACTCGAAAGCATCTCGGCATCGCCGGTCAAGCGGATGGAAAAATTGTGAGCAGTGCTCGACACTGGGTCGCCAAGGGCATTTTTACTTAAAAAAACGGATTATTTGTCATTTAAAAACAACCAGTTAAAGAATTTATTAATTTTTCTTCTATGTGCGGTTCCGGTTTTTGCCCGCTCGATTGTATTAGCTAATGTAACAACACAAAATGGAGAAAAATCGATGTCAAACACACACCGCCGCAATCCCGGCTTGAATCGCCCCGGGTTTTGAGGAGGCTCCAAATCTTGAGAGAATGGAGCCATGAACAAATTAAACAAATATTCCCCTGAAGTAAAAGCACGCGCAGTCCGTCTGGTGCAAGAGCATCGCAGTGAGTACCCTTCGCTGTGGGCGACGATAGAATCGATAGCGCCAAAGATTGGCTGCGCACCACCGACATTGCATGATTGGGTGAAGAAGCACGAGATCGACACAGGCTTGCGAGATGGCGTCACCAGTGAAGAACGCGAGCGCATCAAAGCACTGGAGCGTGAAGTCAAGGAATTACGTCGCGCCAATGAGATACTGAAACTGGCCAGTGCTTTTTTGCCCAGGCGGAGCTCGACCGCAAACTCAAATCCTAAGATCGTTCATTGACCGGCATCGCGACACCCACGGAGTCGAGCCGATCTGCAAGGTATTGCAGGTCGCTCCGTCGGGATATCGACGTCACGTTGTCGAACTGCGTAATCCGGCATTGCGCTGTGCCCGAGCTATTCGCGATGACGATCTGATGCCGCAGATACAACGAATCTGGCAGGCCAATCTGCAGGTTTATGGTGCCGACAAGGTATGGCGACAACTTAAGCGCGAAGGAATACAGGTAGCTCGTTGCACTGTTGAGCGGCTGATGAAACGGTTGGGGCTGGAAGGTGTACGGCGCGGCAAGATTGTCCGCACGACGGTTTCAGACAAGGCGCTGCCGTGCCCACTGGACAGCGTCAACCGGCAATTCAAGGCAGATCGCCCAAACCAGTTGTGGGTGTCGGATTTCACCTATGTTTCCACCTGGCAGGGCTGGCTGTATGTCGCGTTCGTCATCGACGTGTTTGCCCGGTGCATCGTGGGTTGGCGTGTCAGTTCCAGCATGCACACAGACTTCGTGCTGGATGCGCTGGAGCAGGCGTTATACGCCCGGCAACCGGAGCTGGGTGCTTTGTCTCGCGTCAATTATCTTGGCCGCTTTGACGACAATTATGATGGCCGGTTGAGTTTATTAGCTACTTCATGATTTTTTCTGGTTTTTCCTCCTATAACTTTCACTGTCGATTTCGATGATGGTTGCGTGATGGATGATCCGGTCGATGGCGGCAACAGTCATCATGGTGTCAGGGAAGATTTGATCCCACTGGCTAAAAGGCTGGTTTGAAGTAATGATGAGACTTCCGCTTTCATAGCGATGGGCAATGAAGTCAAACAATACCTGTGTTTCGAATCGGTCTTTTTGACATAGCCGATATCATCAACGATCAGTACACGGTATTTATCCAGCCGCGTCATGGCGGACATCAAGTCCAGTTCTTTCCTGGCTTGCTGCAGGAGTTGAACCAGTGCGGTAGCTGATATCCATTTGACGCGAATGCCTTGTTCAATCAAATGCAACCCTAATGCTGCCGCCACATGTGATTTGCCGACACCGGATGGGCCGATCAGCAACACATTGTCTGCCTGGCTCGCCCAGTAGGTATTGTCGCGCAGCGTGATGATTTTTTTCTGAGCGGCTTGAGGCAGTTCGGTCAGCGCCAGAGTGGCAAAGCTTTTGCCGCGCGGCAGTTTGGCTTCATGCGTCCAGTTGCTGATTCTGCTTTGGAAGCGCTGGGCGACTTCCTGTTCGCACAGGGCGGCGAGATATTGGCTGTAGCTCCAGGCGTGTTCTGCGGCTTGATCCTGGAAGTGCCGGTAATGCTGGCCAAAGGCAGGGAGTCTGAGTTCCTTGAGCATCAGTGGGAGCGATTCAGACATGAGCTGCCTCCTTGCGTTGCCCAGTTTCCGCTGAGGAGTTGATCGTAGGTATCCGCAGTGTGTTGTTTAATTGGGATGTCCGGCTGCGGCGCATGCTGCCGCAGAAATCACTTTTGCAGTGTTTGCAGTTCAGGTAGCGGATGTTGTTGCAACAATTCAGCGGCCAACTGGCTCTCGCAATCATAGTCGTAGGCAAAACGCAGCACCGATACCATCCATTTGCAAGCGAGTCCGGGATCAAATTGTTGTTGTACCCGCGCCCACAGCTGGTGATACTGTGGCGTTGGCAACAGATCATCCCGCAGCCGGGAAAAGCGAAAGGCTTGTGGCTTTGCCGCCAATGCATGAATCACATGACGGTAATCGATGCGCCGGGCGCGTCCTTCTGGCGCTTTCGGATACGCGCGCGGTAAGGTAATGACCGGTGTTTGGCCGACAAAGCATTCCAGACGATCGTGATAGAGATGAACCCGGATGTTCTCGCCAATGAGTCTGGATGGCACACTGTAGAGTCCCCGTTTGACCGCTATGGTGCTACTGGTGGTCACTTTGACGGTCAGTTCACTGAAGTCCATGAAGCGGTAGCGTGGCAGTGGCTGGAGATGCGATTGCTCTTCCGCCAATCGCCCCCTGCAGCGCAGATTGAGCTTATCGACGATCCGTTCAAGAAAACGGCGGTAGGCGCCCACACTTTCGAAATCCGCAGATCCCCGCAGTTTGATCGCCTGCTCAATCCGGTGTTTGAGCGAACCATGGGCATTTTCTACGGCGCCATTTTCATGGCTGACGCCCAGGTTATTGACCGTAGGCTTCATGCCATAGTGTTGACACAGCGCCGCATAAGATTGCGTGAGTTCTTGTTTTTGGCTCGCATTGACGTATGCGGCACTCAGGCTGTCGGTGCGATGTTCCCTGGGCACGCCGCCCAGTTTATGCAAGGCGGTCTGCAATCCATCGGCCAACGCACTATAACTTTCCCCGCCCCGGATGATATGAACAGCACGCCAATGACTATAAGCCAGACGAAACTGATACAGCAGGTGATCAAATGGTTTGCCTGCAATCGTAATTGCCGTACGCGGCCAGGTAAAATCGGACAACCCCTGGTGCCCGGCAGGTACCGACTGGCAAAACATGACCGCCTTACCGGGACCTTGCGTTGCCCGCCAGTGTTTTACACGGCGCTGCAAGCTTCTGAGCAATTTCTCCGGGTATTGGCCGGGATATCGATCATCCAGGTACTCCCAAAGCGTAGTCCCGGTCAGTTCAGGTTCCCTGTGCAGCAATGGAATCAATTCGGTCTCCCAAACCAGCTCAAAAGGATCCTGGCGCGTGCGCCATTGCCGTTGCGACTTCTCCACCCGCACACCCTTCTCAATCCTGCGGCCACTGCGGATACTTACCCCCGCTTTCGCAGCCGCTGTCTCCTGACCATGCCCTATCTGACGATTCTTCATATAAATAGCTTCCTGTTGATGAGTGATATGTTTTCCAGGCAAGTTCTTTCTCCTTATATAGAAAAGAACTCATACTGATACTTTCACTCAACCGGTCAAGATAATTGTCGTCAGACCGGACAGGTTAATTGTCGTCTAATAGTGCTTTGATTCACCACAGCGACAAGGGCTCCCAGTATGTCTCTATCCGTTATACGGAGCGACTTGCCGAGGCTGGAATAGAGCCGTCGGTTGGCAGTAAAGGAGATAGCTACGACAACGCACTGGCCGAAACGATCAACGGGCTTTACAAGACTGAATTGATTCATAAGCAAGGGCCTTGGAAAAACAGGGAATCCGTTGAATTGGCGACGTTGAACTGGGTGTTCTGGTTCAATCATCAGCGTTTGCTGGGACCTATCGGCTATATACCTCCAGCAGAAGCTGAGGCACAATACTATCGGCAGTTAGCCAACTCGGATTCTGCCAGTGTTACTTAAACCAAATAGCCTCCACAGAACTCGGGGCGATTCACGGCGTAGCCCTGCAACCATTGGTCGATCGCCTAACCTGGCATCTACTGCAGGGCAACACGCTGCATGCCGATGAAACACCAGTTGTGTTGACACCAGTTGCACAATTGGAACCCGGTCGTGGCAAAACCCGTAAAGCTTACCTGTGGGCCTACCGCAGCAATGACCTTGAACCCGGGCCGCGTATCATCGTCTTCGACTATCAAGCTGGCCGTAGCGGTCAGCATGCGCGGCACTTTCTGCAAAATTGGCAAGGACACCTGATGGTCGATGACTATGCTGGGTATAAAGCACTTTTTTCCACAGCCACATCGCCTTGCGTCGAATTGGCCTGCTGGGCGCATGCGCGACGCAAATTCTTCGACCTGCACCAGGCCAATGCCAGCACGATGGCATTGGCAGCGATACAGCGCATCAGCGTCTTATACGCAATCGAAGCAGAAGGCAAAGACCTGAGCATCGAAGATCGTCTGCAACTGCGGGCAGACAGAAGCCTGCCCGCACTGCATGCATTGCATGACTGGCTGATGCAAACCCGTAGCCAGACCGCAAATGGCGGCGGCTCCGCCAAAGCACTCGACTATACCCTCAGACGCTGGCCAGGTCTCATCCGCTACGCACAAACCGGCTCTCTTCCGATCGACAACAACCCGGTGGAGAACACCATCCGCCCGATCGCAATCGGCAAAAAGAATTGGCTATTCACCGGATCGGAACGTGCCGGTCAACGCGCCGCTGCCATTCAAACCTTGTTCGGTACCGCGCAACTCAACAAACTCGATCCCGCCGCATGGCTTGCAGACACACCCGCCAGACTACCCACCTGGCCCAATAACCGCATCGATGAATTGCTGCCGCTTACACCAGCATTCATTCAATCACTTAAACAGCAGGAAAGATAGGTGGGGGCGCTGGACGGTTACTGAATTCCGAAATCTGGTTTGGATGCACATCAAATTGTTTAACTAACTCAGCTAGGGTCGTATCACCCTTGATTTCAGATATTGCCACCTTGGCTTTGAATCCCGCTGCGTGATTCCCTCTCATACGCTTGCTCTTTTTTGCCGCAAACTTCACTGCTTTAGATTCAGCAAGATTAGCACTTATCCGACTGTCAAAATTTGCTAGCCCACTTCTGTTGCCGGCAGGATTGGTAACCGGCCCGTTGCGGTCATGACCAAGGTGTTCAGCCATCTCAGCTTCCCATGCGCGCTCAACCAGTTTCCTGGTGAATGGCTTAAGCAGACCATGCCCACCTACCAAATCCTCGGGTTTCTAATAATTAGCCCAAATTAAATATGATCGTCTTCATGCCGTAAATCTAACTGTCACGCTTAATTCAAGTGTTCTACATGTCTTCATAGTACAAAATAATTTTGAAAATTCAAAGAATTAAGTAAGTTAATTTTTTGATGATTCTTAATAAATCACGCCTCAATTTTGTTGCCGTCGAGACATCTGCAGCACACCCTTTTAGCTTTCAAAAATATTTTTATTAGTAAATCGTACTTCATGGAGCATTTTGATATGAAAGTAAAAAAAATTATGTGCGTATTATCCTTTATTCTTTCCTGCGGATGGGGAACCGTGAGTGCTGGCGAAACTATCGATGTCATGGCACTCCATTCGCCATCAGCAGGGAGGGTGATTAACGAAGAAAATATTGTGCATGCCATTATTAATACCAACACAGTATTTAGAAATAGCGGTATCAATACCCGGTTGCGCCTGGTTTACTCAAGTTCCATTAATTTTCATGAGACCGACTTTCCGGATTCTGATGTGGCGCTGCTGGCCATTCAATCCAAAACTGATGGGATTGTAGATGAGATTCACGCATTGAGAGATGAGAACGGCGCAGATTTAGTCATTCTTATCGTCGATGCTGTTGGTGTTTGGGAGGGATGGACCAGGGGCGATGCGAACGTTTTATACCGAAACGATCCGAGTTTATCCGAGTATGCGCCATTCGCAGTGGTGGATTCGCAGGTGCTGGATGGCACCGCTTTTTCTCATGAAATTGCGCACGCTATGGGCGCTCACCATGATTGGTACGTTTCCGCCAAGAAGAAAGTTCCCTATCCTTATGCGCGAGGACATATCAATAGGGATGAAGGGTGGCGCACGATTATGGCTTATGAGCAAGAATGCCTAGATCAGGGAATAAAGTGTCCACGAATCCCGTTCTTTAGCAATCCGGATATTGATTATAACGGGGTGCCTACAGGAATAGCGGTTGGCACCAATACCAGCTGCCAGAATGGCGTGACTGCTATACTTCCTTGCGATGCCAATGATGCTTTGGCGCTTACTCAGACTTCGCCAACAGTTGCCGGATTTCGTGAAGAGTTTTGGGAGATGTTCGATCATCCCACGCCAGTATCTCCTGAGAATGGAGCGGTATTGACAACGTATTCTCCAAAATTCACATGGACGCAAAATCCACAAGCATCGCATTATGCGCTAATGGTCGGATTGTCCCCTAAAGGAAGTGGTTTTGCTTTTATGGGGCAAAGCGAAAATGTATTGCTGTATAAGCAGTATAGTGCGGCGGAGATCTGCGCGGATGGCGTATGTGAAATTACTCCACGCATGAGCAACTCGGATGGCCGTCATTACTGGAGTGTATGGGCGGGAAACGATAATGGATGGAGCGTATGGTCAGATCCGGTTGACTTCACTCTCAACTCCAGCGTAATGAAGGGGGCAATCGATGTGGAGCCCCTGTCTCCTGCTTCAGATATTGTAGTTTCCAGGAATCCAACTTTTGTCTGGAATCCTACGCAAGGCGACCCAGGCATTCCA
Organism: Nitrosomonas sp.; assembly: GCA_016703745.1. Lineage (NCBI taxonomy): Bacteria > Pseudomonadati > Pseudomonadota > Betaproteobacteria > Nitrosomonadales > Nitrosomonadaceae > Nitrosomonas > Nitrosomonas sp. The sequence goes on from JADJBK010000006.1 coordinate 1,492,958, forward strand.
GATGCTTCGGAATACCGAGTATCGGTTTGGGATCGTATAAAAAAACAAACGGTTTATTATACAGATTGGATGCCAGCCACTTCTGTTTGCGGAAGCAGTGCAATATGCCAGACGACTCCGGGCATCGCCTTAAGCGCTGGCAGAAAATACTTATGGAAGGTGAAAGCGCGAGGACTGTATGGTGAGGGACAATATAACACTCGCCTCTACTTCAAGGTTGAATAAGTTGAGTTTCCCCATGCACCTTGGCCAGCGCATGGGGAGTCGGGATTTATTTATCCCATGAGTAATTCGAAGTAGTAACCAAAATAATCGTGTTTCCATTTAAATATCTCGTTTGGAACCGATGGGCTGTGATGCTGCAGAAGTTCGGCAACTTCAGTAATTTCTGCCTCGTTTACCGGACGAGATTGATATGCCGTTCTTTGATTATCAGTAAGTATCGGATAGAGTTTGAGCAAACTTGAAATGACCCCGGCTTTTGCTTGTAAGCTGAGGCAAGCAATCAGGCTATAAGGGGGCGCATTGTGTTTACCGTAACCTCCATGAGAATTAAATACAAAATTTCCCAAGCTATACAATGTCCATGTGACACCCATACGCTCTATGCCACCAAGCATATGGGCACCGTGGCCAATAATAAGATCAGCGCCAGCGTCTGTCAGGGCTCGTGCTATGCGTGTTTGTTCCGAGGTTTGCCATTTATAATTTGTTCCCCAGTGTGGATAAACAATTACAAATGATTCCGGTGCCTTGTTTTTCAGCTGGGTAATCTGATCGCTGATACGCTTGACACCCAGCCGATTTACACCCGCCAAAGATTTTTTAGCATAAAAATTATACTGGTTCTTATAGATGGGACGGTACTCGAAAGCACCGATAATCACGAGTGGTACAATCTTGTCTCCAAAAACAATTTTTTTTTGGTACGGACGCCGGGCATCCGCAGCCGTAGCGCCCGCGCCAAACCATTCGATTTTGTTTTCTTTCAGGCTGTTTAATGTTTCAGGTAAAGCTTCTGCCCCGAAGTCAAGCGCATGATTATTGGCGAGCGAGACAGCCTTGATATTATGCTGCTGAAGCACTTTGGGGGACTCAATCGGATCCGACCAATGAATATATTTCTTGCTTCCCTCAAGCGGAGAATGTTTTTGTGAAGTCAGTGGCGTTTCAAGATTGACTATTACCAGATTGGATTCTATCAATAGGGGCGATACACCTTGCAGGGAATAGGCACGCCCTTTTGATTCAATGAGATGCTCACCATCAAGTTGAGCCTGATAATTCTCGCCAAAGCTTGTATCGCCCACGAAAGTAATGAGGTATTCAGTCATCAGAATATTCCGAATGTAAGTATTTTAGAATGTGTTGAGAAATAAATATTGTCTATTAAAATCCAGTTTTTTAATCTGTTGCCTGGTCTTTTCGTAGAATAACGGTATTGTTTCGTAGCGTTAAGGAACCTCTGAAAAACAAACATTCTGAACGGCAGTCACTCAAAAACTGACCACTACTTCAAATAGTGACGCTGATTTTTATGAAAACAGCCGTTCCTCTCTGGAAACAAGCTCATTTACTGGCTTGTTTTCAAATTTCAGACGCAACAAGACATCGACGTTCATAAGCATCACCACGGATGACGTTGGCAATGGCTGTCAGGAAGGTCAAACGGGCCGCATTTTTGGCCAGGCCGCGATAGCGATTTTTAGCATACCCAAAGCGGATTTTGATATCCCGAAACACGTGTTCGACTTTGGCGCGGCGTTTCGCCAGCTCACGGGCGGCACCGCGCAGTAGTTGAGCCGCCCCGGAATCGTCTTTCGTGAGCCTGGCCAGTTTGCCCGGACGCATCGCGATCACGCAGGCCGGAGGGTTTTCCACCAGCATCTCCGGGCGTTTATCCAGCCCCTGATATCCGGCATCGCCATGGACAAACTGTTCCTCGCCATGCAGCAGGGCGGCGGCTTCGGCAACGTCGCTGACATGCCCCGAGGTTACTTTGAGCGTATGCACCAACCCGGTTTCATGATCGACGCCGATATGAAACTTGCTGCCGAAAAACCATTGATTGCCCTTTTTGCTGGAATGCATTTCTGGATCACGCGACCGGCTTTTATTTTTGGTTGAAGTCGGCGCGGCAATCAGGCTGGCATCGACGATGGTGCCGGCTTTCAAGAACAGCCCACGCTCACTCAGTGTTTGGTTGATGACTTGGAAGATCTGATCCATTAACCCGTGTTTTTCCAGTAAATGCCGAAATTGCAAAATAGTGCTTTCATCCGGTACGGCTTCCAGACGAATGCCGCAAAAACGGCGCAGTGATTCAATCTCATACAGCGCATCTTCCATGCCCGGATCGGAATAGTTGTAGATAATTTGCGCAACATGCGCGCGCAGCATCAATTCCAGGGCAAATGGTTTGCGGCCACGCCCATTGCCTGGCGCATAGTGTGGCTCAATAACATCAATCATAGCCTGCCAAGGCAATAACCCGTCAAGTTGATCGAGAAACTTCTCGCGGCGCGTGACTTTGCCCTTATTGGCGTATTCGGCATCAGCAAAACTCATCTGTTGGTAAGGTTTCATGAATAGCTTCTCGAAAAAGTTTGATGCAGAATTATATCGGTGATCGGTTATTGATCAGAGGTTCCTTAAATGCGATACATATAATTACCAGGAATCACCATTGCTTTTAAATCCCGGAGACATGGCTTTGCTTGTAACCTGGGTGTGTATACGCCATTGATTATCAGCATCAGGCCAGCGGACTATAGAGCTTTTTAACCGGAGATGGTCACGCCAGTGATCCGTGCTGCAAACTTTACTGCCGCAATCACCCCAGGAGAATTGTCTGACCAGCTTGCCTCCAGTATCGCGCAAAGTCAGGGTGCCGCCGATCGGATTAAGACGAAATCCATTGGTTGCGGTTGAGCGCTGAATGATCGTGCCGCCGAATTCGCCGGTCGGTATACCGCCGCCGAATACAACCAATGCTTTACCAGATGCTAATTCACGACCTAATGGAAAAAGGTGTACCGCCTGCTGGTTAGCGTCTTCAAGTGTCCACCCAGTCAGACAGACTGGCGTATTGCCTGTGTTTACTATCTCAATGAACTGTTCATCTTTTGCATGGAAAACGCCATCGCGGTTAGCGTCACCCATAGCGCCCGCAGGCGACTCTGCCATGATTTCGTTAAAAACGATCCCACCTGATTCATTTGCTGTACTTGATAAGCATGCTGGTTCTGTTTTTGGAGCGAACAACAGATAACCAGCGGAAGCGATAACCTGCTGAACATCATGTTCTGCGCCAGGAGCCAGGAACAATTGCCATGCAAAAGATGTGTGCAGCTTACGAGCAAGGGATTGTCCGGTTTCAAAATAATGCTGGCCACGGGCGAGTCTGTGACTGCCCTGCGCCATGGCGGCTGGCGTGTTGCGCACATTCCGATCCTGACCAGGACCTTTGGTATCGTTCGTACCCAGCAGCAACATGAGTGGCGATGAAAGAAGTGCATCTGGATTAACGCTTTCAGTTGGACTGCCGTGCAAACTGTAAGGCATGCCGAATTTTTTTCGATTGTCTGCGACGGGCAAGGTATACCAGCCCGCGTTCGCAGCCACGGCGCCAAGCACACGTGCGCAGGGAATGAATGTCAGCATCCGATGCGTAAACTGAGCGCCCGCACTGTGTCCAAACAGGTAATAACCCTGCTGATCGCCGCCAAGCGCCAGCCGGACTGCTTCAAAAACGCGCTCAATTTCCTGGTACAGAAAAGCCTCCGGCTTAAGATAGCGTCCTTCACGTTTTGCCTGGACGCCTGTGCGCCCATGCTTTGTGATGCCCAGCGTGTAATCTTCACTGTCAGGGTAATATCGGCGGGAGAATTCAATTGCTATGATCAACGCTTGATGCCGTTCAGCCACTGGGGCGGCGACTTGGGCATAGTAGTCGGCATTTCGTTTGATGCCATGCATCACAAACCATATCGGTCCGTGTACGGAATCGAAACTGCTTGGCCGGTAAATATAAACATTCAGGGAGTGACCATCGCGCGTAACAAATCTGGTTTTTTTAAGTCCGGAATTGATCAGTGCTGTTTGCGCGTGTTTCGGATCGGGCCAACGCGCAGCCGTCACGCCTGCCGGGCCAGTGATGCGGTTGCAGGTTGCATTGTCTACGCTATGGGTATTAGCGAAAGTCAAGGGGCACACGAGCATACTGATCAATAGCAGAAACAAACCAGGCCATCGATCAGGTAGCGCGAAATATGGGAGCAACACCGGCATTTAACTTGCTTTGACTGGATCTGGCGCACTATCGATGCAGTTGGTGGTAACAGCTGTACTTTGCATGCTGGCGTCAGGTTGAAATTTTGTGGCCAATTCAGCACCTGTGCGGGCTGCTGCTAATTCAACGATATGACGCAACAAATCACTCCAGCTTAAATCTGCGGCTTGCATCATGATAGCCAGTGAACCTTTACGCGCAAAGATTGCTTGTGTCTGTACGCCTGAAACCATAAGGTCTCCATTGTTGCCGAGGCAAAGATCAATACGCGCATAATCTCTGCACCCCGCGACGCGATAAGCAAGACGAGCGCACTCCCGAATTCGGTCTGCCAAGCTATTATCGATAGGTGCCGGACATTCACGTTTTCGGCTGGCGGCATCAATCTTCAGGATGGGCAAGTATTCCAGATGTGTATTACCAAAAATCGCTACCCGGAATTCCGTACCTGAAATTTTACTTTGTATCAGAATTTCCTGATGGTAACTCAAACGGATATGCGCAATTGCTTCACCAAGGCTACTGATTGTTTTGACTGTAATAGCTGCGTCTGGATCGCTGCGCGGGAAAACACGCAACGGAAAAACCAAATTGTGCGGCGATAAATCTGATTCATCCAGCAGGCGAACTTCCGGAACAGACACGCCCGCTTGTCGCAGAAGAGTGAACAACGCGTATTGATCCTGTAGCCGGGCATGGCTCATGGGATCCGGGCCGGTATACGCCACACCAGCCATTTCAAGCATGGCCGGGACATGAATATGACGGCCATAGCCTTGAATCCCGGTGCTCAAGTTGAGCGCCACGCCGCCCGGCATGCCACTGCGCGGATGAGGAACCAGAAAGTTTCGTAATTCACGCAAAAGAACCCGGTCACCTTCGACAACTTTAACGTTGTAACCCTCGTCACGTAGGGCATCAATCAGGTGTTGTACAGAATTGGATTGAGTTGTATCCGATGCAGCGGGTCCAAGACGTCCGATTGTCCCTGCGAACGAGCGGTTTCGAATTACCGCCACGCGTGGTTTTCGCTGCATTTCTTCGGGTGTTTTGTACAGCGTACTGATGATGACCTCGCCTATATAGGTATTTTGCCAGTCCTGAAACAAGCGGAGATCAAGATATTCTGATACCAGCACGATACCAAGCAGCTGGAGCAGCATTAATTCCGGAAAACGCAGCAGTATGTCCAATACCGCAGGGCTCTTTATCAGTATAAACAGGGTCAGCGCAACAACTATCGTCCAGGTCAGCCGCCAGAAAGCCGACATCAAATTTTCCCGCTCCAGCGTTGCGGCAACAGATTCCGCCATCATGGCCAGAATAATAACCGGGAAGAAAGCCAGACTCCATATTAACTCCGAGCGCAACATGGCACCCATGAACAATGCAGAGATTAAAACACACGCGGTAATTCCAAGAGCCATGGAAACACGCGCATACAACGGCAATCTGGCCCGGCGTATTGTTGGCCGCATAATTATGATAATTCCAACTACGACAACGATTACAATGAGACTTGGCATCACACCGATTTCGTTGAAACCAACCGCGATCAGAACCGACCGGTATCCGAGCATACGCAACCCAAGCGTCAGCCTGGTAATCGAAATCAGCAGCGCCGCGATCGGTAGCATCAGTAAGTAAATTACAACATCACGGTCTGCTACCGGCACCCACGTTAAGGTTAGCGTATTATTCAGCAGAACGCCCAACCGAACCATTTTATCGAGTAACGGCCAATCGGCTATCGGCATCCCCGGCATTGCAAAAATGCGGGACATAATCATCAACAGCGCCAATGAAGCCAAGAAGGCAATAGATGCTAGTGCGGCTCTTCCAAGGTATCCCTTCGATTTCCATGTAAACAGCGGCTGGCGCTGATTGCGAGGCGGCGCTTTATAGGCGCCTAATCTGGGAAGAGAGAAGAGCGGCTCGCTCATGACTTAATGATCCTTCTCGAGAATTGCGACAGTCGCCGAAAGTCCAGGAAGCAGAGACACCGGGGGCGAATCCAATCGTACCCGTACGCTGATTACAGGAGCACCCTTCATTCGCGTGGCGCGTGGCTGAGGAACGGCATCAACCGGTTGTTCGAAATCGGTTGCCACACCAATGGCATCAACCACACCGTCAAATTCCTGGCCAGGATACGATGGCAATGTCACGACTGCCGGATTGCCGATTTTAACGTGATGTATCTGATCTTCATCGATCCAGGCTTCAATCCAGATATCATCACCAATAGACATTAGTATCACGGGCATTCCAACCCTTATCGACCCGCCCGTTTGGATTAGTCGGCGAATAATAGTTCCATTATCCGGAGCGCGAATGAATGTTCCATCCAAATCAGCTTGCGCGCGCTCCAACTGCGCTCTGGCAGCACGCAAATTGGCGTCAAGCACTCCAAGGCGCTGCACACGAAGATTCAGACTGTCAAGATCAAGCAGCGCATTTTGTTTCCCTGATTCTGCGACTACCTTGTTTGCTTGAACTACGTTTGCCAGTGCAGATGCTGTCCGATGATCTGCTTCGGCCTGGCGCATCGTGTCACGCGGAATCAATTGCTTTTCAAGTAGCCCCTGCCGTGCTTTGTAGAAAGCATATGCTTCATCAGCACGGCTTTTCGCTGCTGCCGACTCGGCATGCGCTGCTGCGACCCGGGCATTGGCTTCCTGGAGCTGTGTTTTCCGTCTCAGGCGCTCGTGTTCGATGGCGGATTGTTCCAATATGGCTTCACGTTCGAGTGCGTCGATTTGCGCCTGTATCTGCAGAATTTCCGCGTTGATATGCTGATTTGCCAGACGCGCCAGCACCTGTCCGGCCTGCACCCGCTCACCTTCACTGACTTCGATCGCCGCCAGCATGCCGTTGAAGCGCGTACCAACTTCGGTGATTTGGCTTCTTACTACAGCATTGCTTGACAACACATGTTGTGACTGATATCGCAGCCAGCTCCATGTAAATACGACTAATGCGAGCAATATGCCAACGGCAATGAGTCTCAGGATTCGGCGTCTGTAAAACAGACGGGGCACCATCCCGGTGTCTATGTCTCTCTCTGCCGATAAATAAGTGTGGGTGGAATCCGGGGTACTTAAGGGAATTTCAGCGTTTGAAACATTCTTATTGCGTATACTCTTGGAATTTTTCATAAATTCTGCGCTAATTCAGTGTGTTAATTGAAGCGTCATGAGAGTTGAGAAACCGGCTGTAATGAATCATGCCTTCAATGTGCGGGATTTCTCTGGAAAGATCAGCCAGAGAATGACTGATACCGGCCAGCTCCACAAGACTAACCAGCGATTGCATTCCATGCGCCCTGGCTTGCGCCTGCATGGCCGCAACCCAATTACGCGCCCGCTCAATACGCGTTATACCTTGTTGTTTATTAATACGTTCGCTGCTGAACAAATCCTCAGACTGCTCCGTATCTTCAGTGCCGACTAACACCATTACGGGCACTTTCAAGTAACTCTCCGGGTTAAAGGACAATCCAGGCAGGCTGGAGGCGGAGCGAATACCATATGGGAACTTCTGTGTTGGATCGGGAAACGTATACCAGCCTGCGGCGCTGACAACGGCGCTATCAACACGGTGCGGATGAGCCATCAGATAGCGGTGCACAAACTGAGTGCCACCGGAATGGCCAAACAATCGGATATGGGTGGTATCAACACCGGTCATCATATTCAGCTCCGCCAGGCAACGGTGCAGGAACAGATCGGCGCGCTGTCCCCGGCCTATACGACCCAGGCGCTGGTAATCAGCGTATTGCTGATCGCTGAAACTGGGTGCCAGCAGCGTAACGCGGTGTATTAGACGACAATTAACCTGTCCGGTCAGGCGACAATTATCTTGACCGGTTGAGTGAAAGTATCAGTATGAGTTCTTTTCTATATAAGGAGAAAGAACTTGCCTGGAAAACATATCACTCATCAACAGGAAGCTATTTATATGAAGAATCGTCAGATAGGGCATGGTCAGGGGACAGCGGCTGCGAAAGCGGGGGTAAGTATCCGCAGTGGCCGCAGGATTGAGAAGGGTGTGCGGGTGGAGAAGTCGCAACGGCAATGGCGCACGCGCCAGGATCCTTTTGAGCTGGTTTGGGAGACTGAATTGGTTCCATTGCTGCACGGGGAACCTGAACTGACCGGGACTACGCTTTGGGAGTACCTGGATGATCGATATCCCGGCCAATACCCGGAGAAATTGCTCAGAAGCTTGCAGCGCCGTGTAAAACACTGGCGGGCAACGCAAGGTCCCGGTAAGGCGGTCATGTTTTGCCAGTCGGTACCTGCCGGGCACCAGGGGTTGTCCGATTTTACCTGGCCGCGCACGGCAATTACGATTGCAGGCAAACCATTTGATCACCTGCTGTATCAGTTTTGTCTGGCTTATAGTCATTGGCGCGCGGTTCATATCATCCGGGGCGGGGAAAGTTATAGTGCATTGGCCGATGGATTGCAGACCGCCTTGCATAAACTGGGCGGCGTGCCCAGGGAACATCGCACCGACAGCCTGAGTGCCGCATACGTCAATGCGAGCCAAAAACAAGAACTCACGCAATCTTATGCGGCGCTGTGTCAACACTACGGCATGAAGCCTACGGTCAATAACCTGGGCGTCAGTCATGAAAATGGCGCCGTAGAAAATGCCCATGGTTCGCTCAAACACCGGATTGAGCAGGCGATCAAACTGCGGGGATCGGCGGATTTCGACAGTGTGGTTGCCTACCGCCGTTTTCTTGAACGGATCGTCGATAAGCTCAATCTGCGCTGCAGGGGGCGATTGGCGGAAGAGCAATCGCATCTCCAGCCACTGCCACGCTACCGCTTCATGGACTTCAGTGAACTGACCGTCAAAGTGACCACCAGTAGCACCATAGCGGTAAAACGGGGGCTCTACAGTGTGCCATCCAGACTCATTGGCGAGAACATCCGGGTTCATCTCTATCACGATCGTCTGGAATGCTTTGTCGGCCAAACACCGGTCATTACATTACCGCGCGCGTATCCGAAAACGCCGGAAGGACGCGCCCGGCGCATCGATTACCGTCATGTGATTCATGCATTGGCGGCAAAGCCACAAGCCTTTCGCTTTTCCCGGCTGCGGGATGATCTGTTGCCAACGCCACAGTATCACCAGCTGTGGGCGCGGGTACAACAACAATTTGATCCCGGACTCGCTTGCAAATGGATGGTATCGGTGCTGCGTTTTGCCTACGACTATGATTGCGAGAGCCAGTTGGCCGCTGAATTGTTGCAACAACATCCGCTACCTGAACTGCAAACACTGCAAAAGCGATTTCTGCGGCAGCATGCGCCGCAGCCGGACATCCCAATTAAACAACACACTGCGGATACCTACGATCAACTCCTCAGCGGAAACTGGGCAACACAAGGAGGCAGCTCATGTCTGAATCGCTCCCACTGATGCTCAAGGAACTCAGACTCCCTGCCTTTGGCCAGCATTACCGGCACTTCCAGGATCAAGCCGCAGAACACGCCTGGAGCTACAGCCAATATCTCGCCGCCCTGTGCGAACAGGAAGTCGCCCAGCGCTTCCAAAGCAGAATCAGCAACTGGACGCATGAAGCCAGACTGCCGCGCGGCAAAAGCTTTGCCACTCTGGCGCTGACCGAACTGCCTCAAGCCGCTCAGAAAAAAATCATTACGCTGCGCGACAATACCTACTGGGCGAGCCAGGCAGACAATGTGTTGCTGATCGGCCCATCCGGTGTCGGCAAATCACATGTGGCGGCAGCATTGGGGTTGCATTTGATTGAACAAGGCATTCGCGTCAAATGGATATCAGCTACCGCACTGGTTCAACTCCTGCAGCAAGCCAGGAAAGAACTGGACTTGATGTCCGCCATGACGCGGCTGGATAAATACCGTGTACTGATCGTTGATGATATCGGCTATGTCAAAAAGACCGATTCGAAACACAGGTATTGTTTGACTTCATTGCCCATCGCTATGAAAGCGGAAGTCTCATCATTACTTCAAACCAGCCTTTTAGCCAGTGGGATCAAATCTTCCCTGACACCATGATGACTGTTGCCGCCATCGACCGGATCATCCATCACGCAACCATCATCGAAATCGACAGTGAAAGTTATAGGAGGAAAAACCAGAAAAAATCATGAAGTAGCTAATAAACTCAACCGGCCATCATAATTGTCGTCAAAGCGGCCAAGATAATTGACGCGAGATAGCGGTGGCGCTCGCATGTGGGTACGAGCACTTCGGCCTGTTTAATCCAGCTGTTCCGTGATATGCCATGAACTGAAACCAGGACGGTCGTATCTGCGGTGCCGGTAGTCGGTAAATAGACCAGGTATTCAGACAGTGGATCGGTCCTCAACGATCTGCGCAACAATTGTCCGCAGGGTAACGACCATTTCGGATGAATCTGTTTACTGACCATCTTTTTTTGAATGATTAGATTGTTGCAGTATCTGTCTGAGTTTAGGCAGAAACCCTGGGGTTTTTTTTGTTTCAATGTGGGGCTGCGCTCCGGCAGCAGGAATATTCATCGCACGCTCCGGTGTGATGGCCAACTCGCCTCGATCATAAACGGGTATATGGCGTGCCGCAGCGGTCTCGCGAACCTGCGAATGCTGTGCATCCGCAAGAATTTTCATCGCATTTTCGGGGGTAGCTAGTCCTTCCCGATCATAAACAGGCAAATGGAGCGCTGTAACAGTTTCACGAATCTGTAGCGGGGCGGCTGAAATAATGCCGCTGATAGCTACTACCGGTGGTTTTGCATGTTTTCTTAGAAAGTTGACGCCTGCACTGGCCCCCATTGAATCCTGAGAAGCCATCAGAATACCCGACACGAGCGAAGCAAACACCGGCGATTGTAGTAATGCCGATGTTTCCTGCTGAAATACGCCGTCTGCGATTTCGAGCACCATGGCATCCACATTCTCTCGTGCAATATGTCCCATTAATGTCATAAGCAATGAGTCGAGTTGCTCCAATGAGATCATATAGGTGGTGGCCATGCCTGCGTCGGTAAAATCGAGCACCGGCGAAGCGCCAGCGTCCTTGAGCAGCCAAAAATCGCCACCGGCACCTGTTCCGGTAATTTTTGCATACCCAACGCGAAGCCCGGCGGCAAGTAATCCACGAACAAGGTAAGCGCAGCTCTGCGTTTTTCCGGAATCCATGCCTGTTCCAACAACAGCGATTGTGACAGGCACGGGGGTATCGAGTGTGCTGATCGGAGAAAGGGCATGGTCGCGTAGATTGATACGTCTGTTATCGGCATCCCCCAGCAAATCTATGGGGGTGATATGTGTTGGGCCTTTCTTCATGTTGACATGCCAGGATACGGCACGCGAGGCAATGCCACCGCCTGCCACCAGATGACAAGGCCCGAGCGTTTCAGGTACTACTGACTCGAACTGATTGGATGCATAGCGATTCCCATACGCAACGACGATCTCATCACCCGGAAAAAGCTGCTTGCGTCTGCCGCTGGGCAGTTGAAGGCCGGGATGTTGGCCCAGATAATCGACGGATGCCAGCACAAGATCACCTGGGCATGGCGTGCCTTCAGGCGGAAGCAGCGCTTTTACGGCATCCCGGGAAACACGGCGGGTGGTAAATGCCCAGGAAGCGTTTTGAATACGTACTATATCGTTAGAGTAATACATTGATTTCCTCCAGGAGAGACTCATCGAGCTCGGCCACATCCGCCTTTAACCGTAATCGTGCCATCAGATAATCGTAATAGGCGACAACCAGATCTCTGCGAGCTGAGTAATACTGCTGTTGCGCGTTCAAAACATCAATTTCTGTTCTAATGCCGGCCTCCTGTCCAAGAATGGTGGAATCCAATCGGCTTTGACTCGACTTGAGTGCTCTTCTAAGCGCACCAACCTGAGCGACGCCGTTAGTGAGATTCAAATAATGTTGCCGCACCTGTAACGCAATCAGACGTCTACTGTTTTCCACCTCTTCTTGCGCTTTGTTGCGGTTGGCAAATTTTTCTCTTGCCTTGGATTGCGTTGAAAACCCATGGAAAATAGGTATTCGGAGTTCAATGCCGATAGTTTTTGATTCAAAATCCAGGCCACGGGCGCTGACAACAAACGGGTTATCTATCTGATTGTTGTACTGTCCAACCAGATCCAGTGTCGGATAATGGGCTGATTTGGCTCGGGTTGCTTCCTGCCTGGCAATATCGTATGAATCGCCCCGGGTTTTCCGGAGATAAAATGATTTGAGAGGAGGAGTATATGAAAAATCAAATTAGTTATTCACCGGAAGTCCGGGAGCGAGCAGTAAGGTTGGTATTCGAGCAGCAAAAAGAGCATGAATCGCAATGGTCATCGATCAAATCGATCGCATCGAAGATTGGCTGCACAGCGGAAACATTGCGAGCATGGGTAAGAAGAGCGGAGACGGATCGAGGAATTCGAGGCGGGTTGTCGACATCGGATCGTGAGCGGCTCAAGGAATTGGAACGGGAGAATCGTGAATTAAAGCGGGCTAACGAGATATTACGGAAGGCATCCGCTTATTTTGCCCAGGCGGAGCTCGACCGCCGACCGAAATGATGATGTTATTTGTTGATAGAAATAAGGTGGAATATGGGGTCGAGCCGATCTGTAAGCAAATACAGATTGCCCCGTCGACTTATTATGAGCACAAAAGGCGGGAGAGAGATCCGGATCGATTGCCCGGTCGCGTCAGGCGGGACACGAAGCTGGCACTCGAAATACAGCAGGTTTGGGAAAGTAACTTCCGGGTTTACGGTGTTCGTAAAGTATGGCGGCAATTGTTGCGAGAAGGCATTAGCGCTGCGCGTTGCACCGTCGAGCGATTGATGAAGACACTTGGGATACAAGGCGCCAGGCGTGGTAAAAAGTGCCGGACAACGATTGCAGATAACTTACTTGCCTGCCCAACAGATAAGGTTAACCGACAATTTGTGGCGACCCGGCCCAATCAATTGTGGGTAGCGGATATTACCTTTGTTGCAACGTGGATGGGATTTGTTTATGTAGCTTTTATTACCGATGTTTTTGCCCGGTATATTGTTGGTTGGCGAGTCAGCCGGTCATTACATACCGATCTGGTGCTCGACGCATTGGAACAGGCATTGTGCGCACGGCGCGAAATTAAGGGATTAGTCCATCATAGCGACCACGGTAGTCAATACTTGTCGATTCGCTATACGGAACGCTTGATACAAGCCAATATTGATGCTTCTGTTGGTAGTGTTGGTGATTCTTATGACAATGCACTCGCCGAAACAATTAACGGATTATACAAGACCGAGGTCATACGGCACCGCGGCCCCTGGCGCAATATCGACGATGTTGAGTTTGCAACCTTGGAATGGGTAGATTGGTTCAATAATCGCCGATTGTTGGAGCCGATTGGAAATATTCCGCCGGCAGAATTTGAAATGGCCTATTATCGCCAACCAAGAGAGTCAGCCGTTGCGGTTTGACTCAAGGTAAATAGTCTCCGGAAAAACCGGGGCGATTCAGTATGCGAATTGCTGCACCCTTAATGCGATATTTTTTTGCTCGGCCAAAGAAACCCACTCATCCATGGTTCCCTGAGGCAGCGCAAGCGGACCAGAGATAATTTTATCTATATTGATATCAGGTCGCATCTCTGGAAAACGATTAATAATACGCTGCAAGTTGTGCCTGCTGATCTCCAGCATGTTCCTTGCAGCTATTTCCTGGGAGATAGCCAAATCGTAGCGGGATTCGGCTTCATCCATATCTACTATGGTGCCAAGACCGGATTCAAGGTTATATTTCATTTGCTCAAGCTGCCGTTCAAATGCTTTTGTCTGGGATTCCAGCACACCAACATTGGCCTGCGCGGTCAGCATATCGAAATACGCCTGGGTGATCCGCAAAATCAAATCCTGTGCAGCCAGGACAAATTGTGCGGCTCCTTGTGCGACTTCATTTTTTGACTGCTGGTAGATAATGATATTTTCAATGCGGAACAATGGCTGAACCGCAGTAACGACTATGCCACGATTTCTGATGAGAATATCACTATCAAGTCGGTCGGTATCAAGATACACGTTTCGTGCTCTGCCCGTGAAATCAATGCTTGGAAGCAATCCGGCCCTGCCCTGAGTCAATCGTTCCTGACTGGCAGTGTAAGTGTGCCGGGCGATTTTATATTCCGCATCATGCTCCAGCGCTTCACGATAAATGGTAATAAGACTCTCCGCGCCCAAGGGCGCATGTATGAAAATACCGATTATAAGAATGATTATCTGATAGCTTAAATTTTTCATGAATAATCGGAATGATTGCTGAAATTGGGCTCGCGTTAGCAACAACATTAAAAGCAAATTAAAATCACAGTAGACTGTTTCTTACATTTTTGTATGAATATGCATATACGGCTTGTGAAAGTTGGTGGTTTAATATCCGCTGGGTAGCTACAGAATCATCTGTCACAACAATGCAGTGATGGTGACAGGATTAGGGGGGGTGTATTTAAGAATGCAGCATTTTAAACAAAACCAAGCGAGAACAAAAAATACTGAGACACCGGCTTAACACAGGGCGATTATCCATTTACACACCTTTTACACCGAAAACGATGAGCCACAGCCACAGGTGGATGCTGCGGAGGGATTCTTGATGACAAACTGTGAGCCTTGGGCATTCTCTTGATAATCAATTTCCGCGCTGATTAAATACTGGAAACTCATCGAATCCACCAATAACTTTACGCCTTGATTTTCCATCACGAGATCATCTTCATTAATAGTTTCATCGAACGTAAAGCCGTACTGAAAACCAGAACAGCCACCACCACTAACAAATACACGTAAATTCAATGCCTGATTGTTCTCTTCATTAATCAATTCCTTAACCTTACTGGCCGCACTATCAGTAAAAACCAGCATGGGCTTTACTCCACTTACTATTTCAGGATCTGTTGATTCTTGATTCATTTTATTTGTCCTCGCCTGACTAGAATTAACTTACATTAAGCAAACGATTTACTCTGCTTCACTTTCACCCTGTACGCCCTGCTTCAGGCTCGCTTCGATGAATACTTCCAGATCCCCATCCAGCACCGCCTGGGTATTTCCCACTTCGACATTGGTTCGCAAATCTTTGATACGCGATTGATCCAGTACATAAGAACGAATTTGGTGACCCCAGGCAATGTCAGTTTTGGAGTCTTCCACGGCTTGCCTGGTTTCATTACGCTTTCTCAGCTCTGCTTCATATAGACGGGATCTGAGCATATCCATCGCATCAGCCCGATTACGATGTTGCGAACGTCCGCTCTGGCACTGTACTACGATACCCGATGGGGCGTGCGTAATTCTGACAGCTGAGTCAGTTTTGTTGATATGCTGCCCCCCCGCTCCTGAAGCCCGAAACGTATCTACCCGTAAATCTGCAGGATTGATATCAATTTCGATACTGTCATCAACCTCAGGATAAACAAAAACGCTGGCAAATGAGGTATGACGCCGATTACCGGAATCAAATGGTGATTTTCGCACTAGCCGGTGCACACCGGTCTCTGTTCGCAGATATCCATAAGCATATTCTCCACTGATTTTAATGGTTGCGCTTTTGATACCGGCAATCTCTCCTGGTGATTCTTCCAGTACTTCCACCGCAAATCCACGCCGTTCACAATAGCGTAAATACATGCGCTCCAGCATCGCTGCCCAGTCTTGCGCTTCAGTTCCACCTGAACCCGACTGAATATCCAGGAAGCAGTTATTGGGATCCATCGGATCCGAGAACATGCGACGAAACTCCATCGCGGCCAGACTGGTTTCCAGCGAGGCAACATCCTTGGCAATACTCTGAACGGCCGCCTCATCTTCTTCTTCCTGAGCAATCTGGAGAAGCTCTTGCGCGTCTCGCAGTTGAGTATCCGCAAATTGAAAGGTATAAACGATGGTTTCCAGCGACTTCTTCTCTCGACCGATTTCCTGCGCACGCGCGGGCTCATTCCAGATCAAGGGATCCTCAACCAGCCTTTCCAGTTCACTCAATCGTACCTGTTTGACTTCGAAGTCAAAGATACCCCCGTAAAATATTGCTTCTCTGCCTAAGATCCTGCAACTGCGATTTCAATGCATTTATTTTTTCTGTTTCCATATTGGTTTGATCATTTGATTAGTGTGTTTGCTTATATCAAGCAACCTTGACAACAAATACTCAGCCGAAAAACATCAATGTTCTTCTAGTGAAGTCAGATTGGCGTAAGCCATCGAAAGCCATTTGGTGCCCAGCAGGCTAAAGTGCACCTGGACTCGCAAGTCTTCACCGCTGCCTTCGCAGTTGATGATGGTACCGTGACCAAATTTTTGGTGTGATACTCGCTGGCCAATTTGCAACCCAAACGGCTGTTCTTGTAAAGCAGAGGAAAATTGATTGGCAGTCCGCTTTTTGCTGGACGCTATTGAACCTGCCCCCTTCGTATACCCACCTGAAAACTCGGAGGGAATAGATTCTCTATCTGGGCATAACTTTTTAAGCAGATTCCCTGGAATTTCTGTCACAAAACGCGACGGAATATTTCTGTGTATCTGCCCGTGTAACATGCGGCTTTGTGCATACGTGAGATACAATCGTTGCTGAGCACGCGTGATCGCCACGTACATCAAGCGCCGTTCCTCTTCCAATCCTCCCTCTTCCTTGCGGCTATTTTCGTGTGGAAACAGCCCCTCTTCCAGGCCACAGATGAATACCGCTGGAAATTCCAGTCCTTTGGCGGCATGCACCGTCATCAACTGTACCGCATCCTGCTGATCGCCTGCCTGATGTTCCCCTCCCTCCAGCGAAGCATGTGCAAGAAAAGCTGGCAGACTGTCATCCTCTGACTCATGTACAAAGCTGGTAGCAGCGTTGATCAATTCCTTCAGGTTCTCCAGTCGTTCACCACCTTCCCTTTCAGACTGATAGTGGGCATTCAACCCACTTCGGCGCTCGATCAGCGACACTATCTCGGGTAATGGTAATGATATAGAGGCCTCACGCATGGATAAAATCAGATCGACAAATCCGCTCATTCCCCTACCAGGTAACTGATTTTTTCCACGAACAGCACCCACACCTTCTTTATGTTGCTGACATGCCATTTGCCATAAACTGGTATTGGCCACCCTCGCTTGATCCTGCAATTGCTCCAATGTGCGCGCGCCTATTCCGCGTGTCGGAAAATTAACGATACGCATAAAGGCATAATCGTCTTCCGGGCTGACGATCATCCGTAAATAAGCAAGCATGTGCCTGATTTCCTGACGATCAAAAAATCGCATGCCTCCATAAACGCGATATGAAATCCCCGTATTGAATAGTTGATGCTCGAGCATCCGTGATTGAGCATTAGAGCGGTAAAGCAGGGCAATATTCGATAAGGCCAGCCCTTCGGCATGCAAAGCTTTTATTTCATCAACAATAAATGCGCTCTCGTCACGATCCGTAAAAGCATGATAAGCCCGAACCGGCTCACCTTCTCCTGCAGCCGTCCACAGATTTTTACCCAAACGTCCGGTATTGTGCTGAATAACCGCATTCGCTGCTTCCAGTATATTGCCTTGCGAACGATAATTCTGTTCCAGTTTGATGACTTTGGATATGGCAAAATCCTTTTCCAACGCCTGCATATTACCGGCATACGCTCCCCGAAACGCGTAGATACTCTGATCATCGTCACCGACCGCAAAGATTACATTGTGCTCCCCTGATCCATTGCCAGACAACAGCTTCAGCCATTGATACTGCAATCGGTTGGTGTCCTGAAACTCATCAACCAGAATATGACTGAAGCGATCACGATAGTGGTCACACAGTATCGGGTTACGCGTCAGCAATTCATAACAGCGTAACAATAATTCCGAAAAATCAACCCAGCCATCGCGCAGGCAGATTGTTTCATACAGTTGATAGCACTCAGTTAGTTTGTGTTCCTGACTATCTTTTGGTACGACCTGACTTGCACGCAACCCTTCTTCCTTAGCATGATTGATAAACCACTGTATTAATCTGGGTGGATACGCCTTCTCATCCAGAGAATGGGCCTTGAGCAGTCGTTTGATGACTGCCTGCTGATCGGTTATATCCAGAATCTGGAACCCCTGTGGCAAACCAGCTTCCTGATAGTGTGAACGCAACATACGGTTACACAGGCCGTGAAACGTGCCCACCCACATATTCTGTGGAGGGACAGTCAACATTGCGGATATACGCGTCAGCATCTCGCGTGCCGCTTTATTGGTAAACGTTACCGCCAGAATATTGTGCGGATGTGCCAGATTTGACTGCAACAGATAAGCAACGCGAGTAGTTAATACTCGAGTTTTACCGCTGCCAGCACCTGCCAGCACCAGTGCAGACTGATGTGGCCAGGTAACTGCTTCAAGCTGCTCGGGATTTAACCCGGAAAGAATGGAGCTCATAGATGCGGGCGGATAAGTAGAAAAATGCTTACTGCCTGCTAAACAACAGAAAAAAGAACCGGTTATTTCTTGCTTCTAGTGACGATATCCAGAATCAATGGCGTCAAAATCAACTCAATAGCCATACCCATCTTGCCCCCCGGTACCACAATGGTATTAGGGCGTGACATAAACGAGTTATCAAGCATACTCAACAAATAAGGAAAATCTACTCCACGAGGATCACGAAAACGAATAACCACCATGCTCTCATCCAATGTTGGAATCTCGCGGGAGATAAATGGATTGGAAGTATCTACTGTTGGAACCCGCTGAAAATTAATATGGGTGCGTGAAAACTGAGGCGTAATGTAGTGAACGTAATCATGCATACGTCGCAGGATGGTATGGGTTACGGCTTCAGCAGAATAGCCTCTGGCTTTGGTATCACGATAAATTTTTTGTATCCACTCAAGGTTAACAATAGGCACAACACCAACCAGTAAATCCACATATTTTGCGACATCGGCAGTTTCACTTTTCGCCCCACCATGCAGTCCTTCGTAAAACAACAGATCCGATCCTGGCGCGATCGATTGCCAGGGTGTAAATGTTCCTGGTTTTTGATTATATGGTGCAGCCTCTTCCTCATTGTGAAGATAAAGGCGTCGCTCACCCTGCCCTTTTTCGCCATACTCTCTGAAGAGAGTTTCCAGTTTTTCAAATTCATTGGCTTCCGGGCCAAAATGGCTGATAGGACGTCCACCTGTTTTCTCTGAATCAGCAACTGCCTGTTTCATCGCTTCACGGTCGTAGCGATGAAAACTATCCCCCTCAACAACAGCGACATTCAGATGCTCGCGGCGAAAAATATGCTCAAAACTTGATTTAACCGTAGATGTGCCCGCGCCGGATGAGCCGGTTACCGCGATAACAGGATGTTTTTGCGACATAGATAATTCTCCCTGGAATAATAGTAAATGATGTCAAATACTGACAGCTCGGATAGTGACAAACCAAAGACTGAATGATACTGGTTTTTAGCATTTTCTTGGAAAATAATACATAACCAGTTGTTAACAAATGATATTTAAGTAAACAGAATTACTTCATGCATCGTGGAATCTTACCTGCCGCATGAGCCTGTTGCTGAATTTGTCGCGCAGCAGGTAACCTTGCTTGCAAATCCTGGATGCGAGTACCGTGTGATGGGTGCGTAGACAAAAATTCGATCGACTGCGAACCTTGGCTAGCCTGTGACATTTTCCGCCAGAGCGTGACACTCTCGGCAGGATCAAATCCCGCTTTGGCCATCAAATCCAAACCAATGCGATCCGCTTCGCTCTCGTGCAACCTGCTGAAAGGCATAATGACGCCATACTGCGCACCCACCCCCAGCAATCCAATAGCAGTTTGCCCTAACGCAGTTTGTGGCGCAGCAATTGCCTGTACCAGCGAAATTCCCATTTGCGTACCCATCTGCTGCGACATCCGCTCGTTACTATGTCTGGCCAATACATGTCCCACTTCATGACCAATAACTGCGGCCAGTTGATGCTGGTTATCCACCAGATCGATCAATCCAGTATGCACACCAATTTTCCCACCAGGTAAAGCAAAGGCATTTAAAGATTTATCCTCAAAAACGACAACTTCCCACTGACCGCCAGTTTCACGTGTAATTGCATCAACGATACACCTGACAAACTGGTTATTCACAACATTAGAGCTAGTTCGCGTATCGCGTTTCATTGTTTCAAATGCTTGCAGGCCCAGACTGTTCAATTCAGAATCAGGCATAAAGATCAATTGAGATCTTCCGGTAGGAGAGGTAGCGCAACCACCTAGCAATAAAACTAAAAGCAGTATCAAAAATTTTTTCATTTTGCCATCACGCAAGAATTAACTGCTATTTTCATGAATATCTCTCAAAAGGCATCCTCAGAATACTTGCTAACCGGCTACAGAACTGTGAGCTTCGCCACCGCAGCAACCCGATCATCATCTGATCATACCCAGCTTGCGGCTGGTCGCGATAAGTAGCAAATAGTCTGTCCCAAACTGTTAGATTAAAACCAAAATTATGGTTCATTTCGGCTGGATGAACGGAATGATGAATACGGTGCATATCAGGCGTAACAATAAGGTATCGCAAGATATTATCCAGTTTACGCGGTAAATACACATTGCCATGATTAAACATCGTCATGACACTCAAAATAATCTCGAACAGTAAAACACTCATCACCGGCGCACCAATTAGCACGATAATGGTCAATTTGAACAACATCGAGAGCAACATTTCAAGAGGATGAAAACGCAAACCGGTCGTCACGTCCAGATCGAGATCAGCATGATGGGCACGATGTAATCGCCACAGTGGCGCGAAAGCATGCATCGCAACGTGTTGCCCGTAAATAGCAAGATCGAGCAAAATGATACTCACGCCAATCACAAGCCATGCTGGTAACGTTAATTGATTGAATAAGCCCCATTGATAGCTGGCTGCGTAAGCAGCAGCCCCGGTTGCAGTCACGGGCAGCAGTATTTTCAACAGAATACTGTTAATGAAAGATAATGCGAGATTATTTCGCCAACGGAGCCATCTAGCTACCGTCAACTTTCTCCTGGGCACATATATTTCCCAGCATGCCATGCCGATCAAAACGGTTAAAAACAAGCCGAGTCTAAGGTAATGCTCCTGTTCAACCGGTTGCATATATCACGACAGGCAGTCTGATTATTGAAGTGCTCCCAATTGCAGCGCAAGCTTGCGAGAGTGTTCCGCATCATCTTTAGAGTTTTGTGGATCCAACCAATCCACCAGGTTAGCGCGCACTATTTCACTGAGTGCATTAATCCAGGCAGGGTGCTCGTTCAGGGCAGGAATATAATGAAAATCTTCTCCACCAGCGGCCATAAAGATTGCTTTACCCTCTATTGCTATTTCCTCCAGTGTTTCCAAACAATCAGACACAAAACCCGGGCAAACCACATCAATACGATTGAGTCTTTGCTTACCTAACTCTTCCAATATCTCAGAAGTATAAGGGCCAAGCCACTTTGCAAGACCAAAACGTGATTGAAAACAAACCTGGTATTGATCACTGGATAGCGACAGCGCTTTGGCCAACAATCTACCAGTTTTGTGACATTCACAATGATAGGGATCGCCTGCATCCAGCGTTTTTCGTGGCACGCCATGAAAACTCATCACCAGTTTATCTGGCTGCCCATACTCAGCCCAATAATCTTTAATATTTTCCGCCAGTGCTGCAATATAAACTCCTTTATCATGAAAATGCTTTATCGTGCGCAAAGCAGGCATATTACGCATCTTGCCAAATTCACAAAAAACGCTTTCCAATGCACAACCACTGCTGCTAGCCGCATACTGGGGGAATAAAGGCATCACCAGAATACGATCACAACCACGCTCTCTCATTTTCCATAGCGTATCTTTGATCGAAGGTGTGCCAATACTCATTGCATACTCTACTATCAATGGATACCCGGTTTGTTCTTGCAACAGACTAGCCAGCAAAGTAGTTTGTTTTTCTGTATGCACCTTCAGTGGCGAACCTTCAGGCATCCATATTTGTTCATATTTCCTGGCTGATTTGGCAGGACGAGTATTGAGAATAATACCATTGAGAATAAACCACCAAAACCAGCGTGGTAGCTCAATAATACGTGGCTCACTCAAAAATTGTTTCAGATAAGGCCGCAAAGCTTTGGCGGTGGGCGCAGCAGGCGTTCCCAAATTAATGAGTAAAACACCAACTCGGCTAGAAACCCCATGCTGATAAGCTGGTTCAGGTAACATTAATAGGCTGTGTATCAAAAAAAGAGAAGGTGTTAATGCTGAGACAAGCTACTCGATAACAATTTTGCAGTAATATCAACAACTGGTATTACCTGCTCATACGCCATACGACGCGGACCAATTACACCAACTGTACCAACAATTTCACCTTCAATTTTATAAGGTGCCATCACAACACTGATTTCTTCCTGAATTGTCGAATCTGACTCTCCGCCGATAAAGATTTTTACACCCTGTGCCCGACGGCTTAACTCCATCAGCTGCAGTAATTTTGATTTGCGTTCAAACAATTCAAATAGCTTTTTTAGGCTGGATAAATTTTCTGATAAATCACTTACATCAAAAAGTTTGTGCTCACCGGTAATTACTACGGCTTCGCTATCCATCTGTAAAGTCTCACATCCAACTTCAATAGCCATATTCATCAAATGAGAAATATCCTGACGAATTTTGGTCAACTCACTTTGCAATCCTGTACGAATTGCTTCCAGAGTGCATCCGGCATAATGCTGATTCAGAAAATTACCTGCTTCAATTAGGTCAGATTGGTTGTAAAGTGTTTCCGTAAAAATAATTTTATTTTGTACATCACCATCAGGCGTAACCAAAATTAACAAAATCCGCTTCTCGGTTAAAGCCATAAATTCAATATAGCGAAACACCGCCCCCCCTGATCTTCGAGGCGCCATTACCACACCGACAAACTGGGTAAGTTCCGATAGCAAGTTGGAGGCAACGTTAACCAAGTGCGCAGGGTTCGCCGGATACATCCTGTTTTCAAGCATGGTCATCTGCACATTGTTCAGAGATTTGACTACCAGCAGACTATCCACAAAAAAACGATAGCCAAGCGCAGTCGGCATTCTTCCCGCAGAGGTATGTGGACTGGCGACATAACCCATTTCTTCGAGGTCCGTCATAACATTCCGAACCGTAGCCGGGCTTAGATCCAAACCCGAAAATTTTGCAAGGGCTCGTGAACCCAAAGGCTGTCCTTCATGGATATAGCGCTCAACTAGCGTTTTCAGTAGAATTTTGGCGCGATCATTAAGCATGGCCATATTCTAACAAGTTTGCAGAATCAACAGATAAACGTTATCTGGGTTCTCATACCGGTTCAGAAACAAATGACAAAACATAATCGAAAATAAATTAATGTAATTCATTCCAACGTTTTAATTGCTATCCATATAAGAATATTTTCTAAATACGTAAAATTTATTTAATTTAAAGATTATCTTCATGCTGATGACCTTCATCGTGATGATGGTGGTGATGGTGGTGATCGCCCGCATTGCTGCTCTCGCCGTCAGATATTTTAGGCGCCAATGGCGTAAAACGCGCACCCTGTGTTTCATAGCCCTCCAGAGCCACAAAAACCGACACTACTGTTTCAGGCGTTAATTCAAATTTCCCTTTTCCCCTCATCACATTTCCAAGAAACGGAGTTAGATCGACAGCCGTCTTTTCTCCGTTCGCACTGATGATATTTGCTTTTCCCGATCCTTCCTTGGTTGAAATTTCCTTATCCATGTGATCTGTGACGTAAAGACGTAACTCTTCTGCCTCTACAACCAACTCAAGATGAAAAGGACCTGCCATGCGCAACTGCCCCCCGTGCGGGGCTTTTATTGAATCCAAGTATTCATCACTATGAGCCCAAACAAGACCGGATAGAACAACACTCAAAAAGAATAATATTCCCACACCACTAAATATTTTTTTCATTTCTACTCCTTTCTTATAAAAGTGCGAAGAATCCATAAAAACTAATGGCTATGTCATCGTTAATTGTTGGTCACTGCAAATAAACACTATTTATCATTTATAAACAAGCCATTAGCCAAAAAACCAATAATTGATATTTTTATTTAAATTCATTTGGTTACATAACAACCACTAACTAACGATGACATAGCCAAACTAATACACCATTTCAGTACCGCAATCTATTAACAAATAAAACTTCTAAATATTTTCAAAATTAAAATAATCAGTGCACATGATCTTTAGGAGGAGGCAATATCTCACCCTCCTGATTAAGTTGAGCAAGCTGTTTGACCAACAAGTTAGGGTCGTCCCAGCCAGAGCTGTCAATTGAGGGAATCCATCTTGCTCGCAAATAACCAAAACGATCAATCAAAAACTCCATATGTTCAGGCATAACTCCTTCCCCCATAATATCCGGATGAGTAAGTGTTCTTCTGAAAAGAAGGTAACTATTCCTTATTTCATACCAACCATCCAGCACCACGGGGAAAGCAACATCCGCAGAAATATTCTCCAGGATATTTTTACTGAGCTCATCCATCGGAATTGCCAGAATTTCTGTATCAAGCATTTTTAGCCTGTCAGTCAATTCATTTAATTCTTTCAATCTCACAGAGGAATCAGGCCAGCTGAACAAAACCAATATTATGTTACTGCGTTGTCGATAATCTTTCAGAATACCTGCCTTACCATTAACAGCAGTAAACTGAAACATCGGAGGTCCCATGGATGGTCTATCAGGTACCACAGAAGGGTTTAATAGTCTGGCCTGATACCCCCTTGACATGGCATGCAAGTAATTAACTGTATCCCACCGATCTTCTTCAGATAAATTTGCTGCGAAACCAGGCATACCACTTTCTGCCACTCCGTAAGTTAGCCAGTGAAAAAAGTCACCAGCAGTGTGTTTAGCAGTATGCGCTTCTGTCAGCAAATCTACGGCTGGCCGAGAAAATGTTTTGGCCAAAAGACCATTACCTGCGCCCTGAGAGCCATGGCAGTTTGTGCAATTTTCGGCAAACAAGGCGCTTCCATTGGAAATGGAAATCGCATCGAACGGAACTGGCGTACTCTGATAGGTCTCAGGGTACGCCTTAATAGCAAACTGAGGCAGAATTATCGATAACGCAAAAATTATTAGGATTGCTGGTACTACATATCGTTTTTTGACTTGCCAGTTATTTCTAATGCCTAGCCAGATCGATCCTATTCCTATGGCCAATAGTCCTATTCCACTCCAGAAATAATTCTGAACAGTAGGATCTTCCCATGTTGCAACTACGGAAAACCTAAACGGGTATGGCCAGTATTCCACCATCGCATGTTTGGCAGGCACAGTATTGGACAACACGGTGGCAATTAAAACTAAAAATAGTGCCAGGATAAATTCTATACGAACCCATTTCTGTAGCTTTGTCATACCAACTGTAGCATCTACAGAAAAATCACCCAACCTTTTCGTCTGGCTAACATCAGAGTATAGCCGTTGAAAGTAACTCAGACTTGACAGTGATTCAGAATTATGTTGAATATCTGCTTTAACAAGTCTCTCAAACAACGGCAACCATCTAGACCGAGCCTGATAAGCAATTATCAAGACAACCGTTAATAATGCAATTTTGGTATTTAATAGCCACCCGTATGCACTTGATACCAGAGCATGGTAATCCTCATCAATCATCCGATCGGCTACAATAACACCTGTTAGCATAATTGCCAGCATTACAGGCAATGCCAGCCCCGAAAATCTTTTCAAACAGGCAACATTCAGGCCAAAGCCACCCTCTTGATCATCTGTTGGTTGTTTATCAAAAACAATCAATAAAAAAGCTGGCAATGCGCCAAACCAAATCCCTGCCAGCAAAATATGTATCGAATACAGCGAAACATACGTAAGATAGTTTTCTTCAGCGGCCGAATGGCTAACAAGCGCCCCCGCGATTAGTGGAAAGGCTGCAGCCAGTGCGCAGGAGTAATAATGCCAGGATTGTCTAGGTTTTTTTCGAAGCAGCAACAGAATTAGAAAAAATAAAATAGCGGCAAACAGGGCACGAGCCACCCACATATGCCCCATTTTAGTTTGAACAATAATCTCTAACCACGCACTGGGCAATAAAACATTCGCATCCACACCCGTAGCTTCTGCTGTCGTTATCGCCAATATACCCAAAAGGCCAACTAAAATTATCCCTGCCAGCCATGGAAACAAACGTTCTAATCGTCGAACCCAAAATCTTTCATACAACGAAGTAGACTGACTTGCGTAGGCAAGAAAAAAACAACTTCCTAATAATATAAGATTAGCAACGAGTTGCATCCAGCGCGCAGTTGTCGCAAAAAACTCAAGCACCTACTGCCCCTCCCATCAATCCGATTTCTGCTTAATACTAAACATATAATCCGCATCTACCACATGGCCGTCCACAGATAGCACACGGAATTTAACGGTATATTTCCCCGAGGCCAGTTCCGGCAATTCAAGATAAATTGATTTTGGATCTTCGGAATGAACCAATGGTTTTTTTTCAGTTACAGTTTTCTTTTTTTCATCAAAAACAACTAAAGAAGCATAATCAGCCTCAATTTCCTCATTAAACCAAAGACGTATCTGCTTAGGCGGTATCGAAAGCACCGCACGACGCGCGGGCTCAGCCTTGACAAGCGAAGCGTGAGCAAAAGCATCATGTGAGTAGATAAGAAATATCGCTAGCATTAAACCAATTAGTAGCGTACTTGTTAAGCGAACCAATAACACTCCCCCGTTCAAAAACAATCTACACACGAGCTCTACTGCAAACAATCTGTTTAGACTCATACTTTATCTATCCCATAAAAGGTTAAACAAATCGAACTGATTCGGTATTTCACAAATCAATTAAGCCACTTGCTGGTTACTGTCTCCAGATTTATTCTTTTTCATAAAGAAGAATCCGGCTGCTGCAGCAACTACTGCCAGCAATCCAAATATCATCGGTAAATTTGATTTACCACCCGTTCCCACAGCAAACGGGAAACGCGACACATATTCAACATCACTACCGCGAACTGTTACCAATCCAACAAATTTTCCTTCTAGCGGAAAATTATGCTCAAATGTAACCGATCCATTTGGGTAAACCTTGGGTTCTATTTGGAATATTGTAACTTCATCCAAATTATCTTCCGATCCCGTATCACGAATTATGCGCACTTCAGTAGTCATCGGACGTAAATCCTCATCTATATAGTCCAGCGCGACAATCGTTCGACCAATATTTGGAATATCCTCACAGAATTCCTGTTCCTGGGAGCTCTCTGGCTGGTATCCGGTAAAGTGCATGGTGTAAGGGCCAATCGTTAATTTGCACATATCATCCGCCAGAGACAGCCCTCCATGCGCATTCACCTGCACGCTAAATGCCACTCCGAGTAATATTGCTGTCAGCCACTGCGATGTGCTCTGCATGCAGTTCTTTATCATCATTTACTTTCTCCCTCTTTAAATCTTTTGATTGTATATCTAATCGCACATTATAAAAATGGTTTTTTATCTATTTCCACCGGTTTTTGAACCATTTGTTAATACGTCCGGACTGCACCAGTTTAAATATAAGCCAAGATAATACTAACAGCACGATAGCCGGACCTATAGCCTGGCGTGCCACTTTTGCATAATCCACCATCTCCACGCGCAGTTGATAGTGATAGTTTAATGGCGGCACCCCCTCTGCAGTCACCAATAGCGAATATAGCCCCTGATCCAGCCGTTCCAATCCGTTTATCACGCCATCCGGGTAATAATCCGCATTCATTTGGGCAACCGTCTCGCCTTCAGGGGTCGCTCCACGAAATACTTTTAAACTCACCGGCATGTTTCTGAGCGCCGGATCAATTAAGTCTACGACCAGATACGTTTCCCCCGCAACCGGTATCTCTGTGCAATATTGTCCTGTCTGATCATGTTGTGGCTGATACGCACTTAGATGCACCATATTTTCACCAACCTGACGAACGCAGATATCCTCTTCCAGTGGTACCGCTCCGTGCGCCTGTACATTACTTATATTCAATGCTCCAATCAATCCACAACACGCTAAAACTACCTGTATTGATCGCCTCATCATGACCAATTCCCCCCCATAAATTTTTAATCTATTTGCAACAAGCCCTTCTCTCAAATAGCCCAATCGCTATTTTTTGTTAGCAATCATCTCATAGAGACAACGATTATTTCGACAGATTTCAGGATACTTTGTTCTCGTTCCGCTAATAAAAAAACCGTTACACCCCTGCCTGACGACCGCGGTGTAACGGTTGATGGTGATTAACCTAACCCTGGTATTGCTTAGAGTTTGGTAAAGACTGGAATCACTGGACCAGCAATACTGGTGATATGTCGATTTCCTTCTTCATCCCAAGCCATCAGCAGTCCACCAAAGCGGCTTTCCGGGTCACCCAACAACGCCATCAAGCGTTGAATTTCCCATAATGCATCTTTGGCTTCCATTTTCATTTCTCTGGTTTCGCCCGGCTGGATTGGTGTTTCATCATCAAATGACAGTCCAATTGCCGTTAATTCACGTGGATAGTTTGGATCCAGTGTTTTACGTCCAACCGAGTTAATAAAACGAATACCTGCCGTGGTGAATTCACCGAACTCAATCGCGCTATCACCATTGTTAGTTACTTCCATTGAAACACGCAGCGCACGACCTGGTACGTCATAGTTCGCGTCTGTTATGGTAATAGCAACCGGGTTAGGTGCTACCGGTAATGGAGCAACCTTGGATTCACCCGCTTGAATTGGTACAGTGTAGGGATGTTTGTTTTCTGTATAGCGATAACCACCCCATACTAAACCTAGCGTCACTACTACCATCACCCAGGCAATCTTGGTATCCACTGGATCACGCAGCAGGTCATCACCGTATGCCAGCAGTACCCGGCTACGCGGGAGGAACATGGGACGGATAGTGAATACGCCAATCCAGAAAACACCCAGCGATATCCACAATACGTGCCAGAAAAGTCCATTGGTATGATTAAACGTTTCTGAATCGATGGTTTCACCCGTCAGCAACTTGAGCGGATTGGTAAAATCATCCCAACTTCCCGTGATGTTCATCCATGCGCCCGGACCAGCAATTGGACCAGCTCCTTCCACATTCAACATCGCATGAATGTGGTGACGACCAGGAATACGCGCTCTCAGATTAACTTCGAATGCATAGTCACGGCCAACCTGCAATGGTCCAGAAATAAACCATGGATGACCATTGATTTTGGTACTCAGCCGAACAAAAACCGGACTCGGGCTACCCACGTTCAGGAATGCGCGTTCAGGTTTTGAAGCAGCCCGTGGCCAGTCTGATGCCAAATGGAACTTACCTTCCATTCTTGCATTTTCATTCACTTTGACAGTTTCCTGGACTCCATTTCACGTCATACCATTGCACAGTCCGCATCCGCAGGAATGGCTCTTGTGAACGCTCACCATGTGCCGCTACCGTTGAAACATCCAGCGTCATCGTCATGGTCAGTGCTGCTACTGCATAGGCCGCACCGTAAAGCCCCATCACGCCATGTTTATATAGTTTTTTGATATCCATTATTTGATCCTCTCTGGAAAGCCTTCTTCACCAAATGCAGTCACATCTTCTCTATGTACAATCCGTCCTCTTTTACCTTTAACGTAGAAGAAGGCTGTGCAGTAGACTTTGCCCAGATACCACCAAACGCAGAACATCAACATGGAAACGAATGCTGCAAAGAACGCCGCAATCACTGTGGTATGGCCGCCAAAAGTACGCAATGATCCTTTCTCAATCAGACGCGTATATTCCGGTGTACCTGTGCGAATGTACATGTGACCCATGTAATCAGCCATCGACAGCAAGTGTCCTTCTACTACGATCGGCAAATGTGTAGGACCAAATATCGGCCAGTTACCTGGATAAAATAACAATCCAAAGAAGGCACCGCCAACCAATGCGGTAACTAACCAGTTACGTGTCAAATACAAGGTCAAATCCAGCATTAATGCACCTGGAAGCATAATACCCGGTGTGACAAAATTGATTGGGTAATGTGACCACCAGTAGAATCCCCAGTAGCGGGTCAGCCATTCACCCAGCAACAAACATATTACGCAAAGGGTCGCGCCAAATGGTTGACGATAGTTCACCCACAGGTAGTACATAATGGTCGAACAGTAGGTAATTCCAACGATAGGTGTCAATACCGGCCACCACTGGCGATCTTTCCAATCCAGCCAGAAATCCCAGTCACCTGCCAATAGCATAAAATGCATGTGGTAGGTTCCAACCAGCAGCACAATCAAAATCGGAAAATACACCGCATCAATCAATCGCGACATGTGAATCGCTTCTGGCGGCATTTTAGCCGCTTTCAGAATTTCATTCGTTCTGAATACACCAGCAAACATACCTTCGCCCTTGGTGAGCAAAGTAAACACCATTAACAACGGTACGACATATATCAGAACTAGTAAAATATCATTCATAACTCCCTCCCTTTTCTAGCTTGTAATATTAAGTGTAGCAACATGACGATTCCTCTATCTTTATCAATAAAGTACCTCTCTCGTACCCGGCTGACTCCAATCCCTCGAAATCAACCAGGGTATTTCCACTCACATCCTGGAAGCGTGGCGCCAATCAACTACTCGACGCCGCGCCACCAAAAATGTACCAGATTAAGCTACGACCCGGTTGTTAAGAATTTCTTTACTTTGGTTATTCCAGATAACGTCAGTCAGATTGGAATAACGGGTGATAATCTGTGCAGCAATACCACCTTGAAACAGGCCAGCCCATCCCAGAATCACGAAGCCCCAGTGCAGCGGTGCACTAAACAGCTCTTCCATGAACCAGAAAGCATGGCCCCATTCGTTCAAACCAACGTTAGGCAGAATCATCAATGGTCCCGCAATCGCCATAACCAGTGGGAATGAAATTCCACGGCTATACAGCGGTAGACGAGTCATTGCATACAGGTATGCAGCAATACCGCAGACAATGTACATTGGGAATGAACCATAAAATACCACTACATGACTAGGGGTAAAGCTGGTGTCACGGATAATCACTTGATGCCAGGGAAGCATCTTGCTCCGTGAAGAAACTACCGCCCCAGTACACACCAAAGATGTATACGCCAATCCACATCAACCAGTAGAAATAACGTTTAATCTCCAGTTTAGGATCAAGGTTATCCAACTGCTCTTTGGTATCACGCGTTTTTAAGATCCAGCCCCAGGTTACCAAGGCAAACAACGGCATAATGGTCATGTGTACGCGCCACAGTCCCATCCAGATGCGGTCAAATTCAGGCTCCATCGAGTCCATACCGTGCGAATACGCAAAAGTACGTTGATACCATACCCAGAATATTGCTACCAACAGCATGGTGATCATGCCAAATTTGTACCACTTGGAGTCATACCACAACGACATGTCATAGCCTCTTTCCGAGGTAGACGCTGCGCTGCTTGTTCCCATCGTAGTTGCCATCTCTAGTTCCTCCTATCGAACAACATTTTTGTTAAAAATTGTGATGATTTGTCTTCTTTCCATCACCCGTCTTCACAAAAACCACAAACTAATCGCGGCTTTTGCCTTGCTTGTGACACTCTACTACCACTTTTGTTCCAGCAAGGTTACACCTCCAACGCCAGATACACCCGAAAGCGTAGTCACCTTCTCATCCTTAGTCAAGTTTTTTCCATACTTTAAGTATGGGAATATAAGATCATTCCAAATTTACTTAATATTAACTAAAGGTTGGCGAAACCACGCACCTCCAAAAATATTATTCAGCGCCCGCCCCGAAACCCAATTTTCACCATCTACCCGTATAATTTCTGCCCCCTCCTGAACAAAATACAACGAAACAACACTACCAAAAACATATCCATTTGTGATTCTTGGGAGATATCGCCCAGAAAAGCCGATTACAACGCAGCAGTCATCGCTGATTGTTCACAATCAGAATATTTTTTGCATCTGAAAAAAGTTTCAGGCCGTTCGCCGGTATCTTAAATCCACACGGCAAAATCAAATTTTTTCTGGATAATATCTAAAGACGCGTAGCGGAGCGAACGACCGATTCACTGAGTGACGGCACGCAAAGTTCCATGAACCGATAGGCATAATTGCGAAGAAAGTAATTGCGGCGGATTGAAATAAAAGTTGTGTTTTCTTCGAATAAATGATCCCCGGGAAGCATGATCAGGGAGGAATCTGTCTCAGGAATAATTCAGCTTGACAGGCAAAGTCGGACAGTTTGAGCGTAGGACATAGAGCACCAAATGAGGAATAAAAACTCCTTCATTGGCCGCCGCCCTGCTTACGCCAGAAACCCGCGTATGCAGGGCGGCGGCAGCGCAAACCTTGCCTTCTGTCAAGTAATTTTTGCTCATTTTCTGAATATTTTTAACGTCTCGTATCGCTACTTTGCTTCTGCTTTAATGGTCGCATCTGGATGCTGAATGTCTAAACCCGAGCTTTACTTGAGTGATGCTGCTTATTTAAAGGCTCTGAGTGATACTTCAACGTAGAAAAAATTACTGTGGTCGTTATATTCTCCCAATGCGGCGAGTTGCCTGTTTTTCACAAAAGCCCCGTTCATCCAACGTGAATATCCGACGGTGGTATCAACATGTGGTGTCAGTTTGTATCGGATGCGGGTATTAATCGACTGCCCCAGGAAGTCGCCGCTTTGTCCGGTCGGATCGCGGTTGAGGGTGTTTCGTGTGGCAACGTTAAAAAGATTATTGAAACGGTCGGTGTCGCTGGCCAGCCAAAACCAGCTGTATCCGCCGTCTATCGAAACATCTTTGTGTGGAGAGAACTCGAACACGATCTTGGGCGCCTTGACGTTTTCCATAATCAGATTGTCGTCAGGCGACCACGGACGCGCAAAGCCGAAGAACCGTTCAAAGCGATTGTTTACGTTGTCGTTCGGGTTGCGGTCACCGCTGACAAAGCCATAAAAGGCGCTTACCCGTGGTTTCCAGTCGTGCTTGAAGGTATAGCCAAGCTCGATCAGGTATGACCAGGCGGATTTTGTCTGGCCGTTGTCGCGACCAAACTGGTAGATCGCGCCCAGATCATAGTCAATATTGGTTTTTGGCAGTACACCGTAAGCGCGTATACCCGGTGAATGTATTTCCCGGCTGGCCTGTTGTCCGCCTCTGTCATCCTGCATCAGCGCCATGTAATACGGCTGTATCGTGATGACATCGGACCATTTTCGCCAGTGACCCACCGCGCCATAAAACCACTGGCCTTTATTGCGGCCATCAAAGTCGTTTATATCGCGGATGACAGGCTGTAATCCCCAGGCATCCAGTTCCCAGTCGTTCGCCTCCCGCCCGAATGTGACCCGAAAACCTTCAAAATTGTTGGTGGTATTGCGCCATTGATTGTTGCCGAACAAACGTCTGTCGACGGTCTCCCAAGCCATGCGCCCCCCGCGGATCCGGAGCGGACGGTCATTACCTAGATCGTCTTTCCCCAGCACATCCTTGAAATACAGCTCGCCATAAGTCTGAATCAGTTCAAATTTATTCCAGTCGCGATTATCTCTGGGGAAATTACTGTTATAAGCACGTGCGTCTTCAAATTCGACCGCAAAACGGAAAGGATCGACAATATTTCTGATACCGATATAGGCACGGGTACGCAGCAGGAAATTATTATCAGTTATCAGTCTATTGCGCCGTATATCGCCATCGCGCAGCTCGTACCGCACCCGGTAGTCAAAACCGGCATCGAGCCAGTCAAGATGCTTGAATGCTTCGATATCTGTCTTGGCCAGATTGCGCACATAACGCGGTGGATCAGATTCCGGGTGGGTGGAATAGCTGCGCGCACGCTGGAAGTAACTGGACTTCTGCGGCGCTTCCGGTTGCGCGGGGGCGGATTGAACAGGTTGCGCTGCAGACTGATTTTTGGGTGATATTGCCCATTTATCCGCATCCTGGTCTGCTGCACCTGCTTGTGCGATGAGCACGACGGATTGCCGGGTTGACGGACTGTTGTTTGATAGCGTGTACTCATTCGCCAGTGCAGCGGCGGTGGGCAGCAGACTTGCTGTCGTAGCCAGCAAAAGCGAAATGATTCGCCGGACAGGTTTCATAACTTTCTCCTGAATGTTCTTCCGGTGTTCCGGTCAGGCCATTGTTGCGTGTTAATTTTTATTCATATGAATCCTCATCCAACCCGTGAGCAAAGGACAGATGGCGATATACAGAAAATCGCTTTAAGCAGGACGATTCATGTCAACTATTACACATACAATGTAATCATGATAGGGCTTGAGCGGGATACAACAGAAGCTGCCAAGCAATGAGAAAAAATATGGTATTTCTTTCGAAGAAGCCGAGTCTGCCTTCCATGACGAATTTGCGGTGCAATTTTATGATAATGCACATTCGATAGAAAAACACTGTTTTCTGATGCTCGGCTTTAGTTATGAATCCAAGATGCTTCTTGTCTACCACTGCGAACGGGAATCAGGCGAGACAATCAGGATAATATCAGCCTGCAAAGCAACCAAATGCGAAAGCAAACACCACAAAGGTAACGCGCCATGAAAGCAGAATATGATCTTTCCCAAATGAAATCACGAAAAAACCCTTACGCCTCGAAGCTGAAGAGATCAGTTACAATCTGGCTCGGTGAAGATGTGGTTGGGTATTTCAAAGAAATGACTGAGAACAGTGGTGTGCCATACCAAAGCCTCATTAATTTATATCTTCAGGATTGTGTACGCAAACACCGAACCATTGATGTTTCTTGACCATCAAATTCAACTGCGATTTCGAACCAATAACAAGTCCGTGGTGGTTTTGAAGGTTTGCTTTTATCGAGTTTGGCGACTCGCTCCTTAGCTTTGCGTTATATGCCCAACCCAACTCGAACCAATCCAGAAAACCGGATCATCGGATGACGAATAAAACAGACCTGTCAGAACGTGACATCTGCACCAAGTTCATCACGCCTGCGCTGGAGCAAGCCGGTTGGGACATGCAGAAGCAAGTCCGCGAGGAAGTCGGCTTCACCGATGGCCGTATCTATGTGAAGGGCAATCTCACCACCCGTGGCAAGCGCAAGCGGGCCGACTACATCCTTTACTACAAACCTAATATCCCGGTCGCCATCATCGAGGCCAAGGATAACAAGCACTCGGTCATGGCAGGCATACAGCAAGGGTTGAATTACGCCACCATTCTAGATATCCCCTCGGTGTTCAGTAGCAATGGCGATGGCTTTTTTGAACACGACCGCACCGCCGCCAGCGGCAGTGTCGAGCGCGAACTCCCGCTGCACGACTTCCCGACACCCGAACAACTGTGGGAGCGTTACAAACGCTACAAAGGTATCGCCACGCCGGAAGCCGAGCGCATCAGCGCCCAGGATTATTTTTTCGACGGCACCAGTCGCAGCCCGCGCTATTACCAGCAAATCGCCATCAACCGCACGGTAGAGGCCATTGCCAAAGGTCAGCAGCGCATTCTGCTGACTATGGCCACGGGCACCGGTAAAACCTATACCGCCTTTCAGATCATCCATCGCCTATGGAAAGCCGGGGCCAAAAAACGCATCCTGTTTCTGGCCGACCGAAACACCCTGATCGACCAGACCCGGCGCGGTGACTTCCGTCATTTCAAAGACAAAATGACGGTTATCAAGCACAAGAAGATCGACAAATCCTACGAAATATATCTGGCGCTTTATCAAGGGCTGACCAACTATGATGAAGACAAGGACGCTTACCGCGAATTCAGCACCGATTTTTTCGATCTGATCGTTATCGACGAGTGCCACCGTGGCAGCGCCTCGGAAGACAGCGCATGGCGCGAAATCCTGGATTACTTCAAAACCGCAACCCATATCGGCCTTACCGCGACGCCCAGGGAAACCGAAACCGTTTCCAGCACTGAATACTTCGGCGACCCCATTTACACTTACTCGCTCAAACAGGGCATTCAGGACGGCTTTCTTGCGCCCTATAAGGTGGTGCGCGTTGGCTTGAATGTTGATCTGGAAGGCTGGCGACCGGAGGCAGGCAAAACTGATAAAAGTGGTCAGTTGGTGGATGATCGTATCTACAACCGCAAGGATTATGACAAGAATCTGGTCATCGACGAGCGTACAGAAGCGGTAGCCAACAAAATCACCGAATACCTGAAAAAGACCAACCGCTTTGATAAGGCGATTGTGTTCTGCGTGGATATCGACCATGCCCAGCGCATGCGTGCAGCATTAGCCAATACCAACAGCGACCTCATGGCGCAGAATCCCAAGTATGTTATGCAGATCACCGGTGATAACGATGAAGGCAAGCGCGAGCTGGACAACTTCATCAATCCCGAAGAACGCTACCCGGTGATTGCCACCACCTCCAAACTGATGACCACTGGCGTGGATGCCCAAACCTGCAAACTCATCGTGCTGGACAGCAACATTGGCTCAATGACCGAGTTCAAACAGATCATCGGGCGTGGCACCCGTATTAACGAAGAGTTCGGCAAAACCTTCTTCACCATTCTGGATTTCCGCAATGTCACTGACCTCTTTGCTGATCCTGATTTTGATGGCGACCCGGTGCGCGTCAAAGAACTGGTGCAGGACGACGAATTCGACACCCCAGAAGAAGAGCTGAGCAAAGATGAAATCCTGACCGGCGACGAGGGCGAAGCGATCATCTTTGAACTGCCCGTCGAAACGCCTTATCTCATACCTGATATCATCGATGGCGGGGATATCATCAGTGGGCCGAAACCCAAATATTACGTTAATGGTGTCAATGTCGCTGTGCTCAACGAGCGCATTCAATACATGGATGGCAACGGCAAGCTGATTACCGGTAGTCTGAAAGACTACACCCGGCAAAAAGTGCGCGAGCAATATCAAACACTGGATGCCTTTCTCAACAAATGGAACGGCGCCGACAAAAAACAGGCCGTTATTGACGAGCTGACCGAGCAGGGTATCGTACTGGAAAACCTGAAAGAGGCCATCAGCAAAGAGATGGACATTTTCGACATGATCTGTCACACCGCTTTCGACCAGCCCCCGCTGACTCGTTCCGAACGAGTCAAACAGGTGAAAAAGCGCGATGTATTCACCCGTTATGGTGATCAGGCACACAAAGTGCTCGAAGCCCTGCTGGACAAATACGCAGACGAAGGCATCGAGAACATCGAAGACATCAAGGTGCTCAAGGTCAATCCCTTCGACCAGTTCGGCACCCCGACTGAAATCATCAAATTATTCGGCGGCAAGCCACAATACTTGCAAGCCTTAACCCAACTGGAACACGCGCTGTATCAAGCGGTCTGAACAGGAGAAAGCAAAATGATAGAAATACACCTCGATACAATGACCATTGCCGAAAAACTCACGGTTATGGAGGCACTGTGGGACGATCTATGCGCCCATAGCCAAATCGCATCCCCGGCTTGGCATCAAGAAGCCCTCAATCACCGCCATCAACTGCGCCAAAGTGAAGGACAGCAACCGATGGCGTGGAGCGAAGCCAAAATGGCGATACGCGAGCGGATTAAGTGACTATCAAAATATTACACCATTGAAGGAGACGATATCGTAATCTACGCCATACTCGATTGCCGCCAAAATCCCGCCTGGATTGTCGGGAGGCTGGAGCAATGAGCAATATCAGCGGCATCGTAAAATCCGCCCGCAACATTATGCGCCAGGACACCGGCACCGGCAGCGATGAGCTGCGCATCCTGCAACTGGGCTGGATGCTGTTTCTGAAAATCTTCAGCGACAAGGACAAAGAGCTGGAGCTGATGGACGACAACTACACCTCACCCATCCCGCCGGAGTTGCACTGGGATGAATGGGCCGGTGACGACGAAGGCATGACCGGCGACGAGTTGTTGCAGTTTGTGGATCGCAAGCTGTTCCCCACTCTGTCGGAAATAGATCTTTCCACCGCCAAGCGCCGCGCGGTGCTGGTGCATGAAGTCTTTGCCAACAACTATAACTACATGAAGTCGGGCATTCATCTGCGCCAGGTAATTAACAAGCTCAACGAGATTGACTTCAATAACAGCAAAGATCTGCACCTGTTCGGCCAGATTTACGAAACTTTCCTGAGCGAACTGCAAAGCGCTGGCACCCTGGGCGAGTTCTACACGCCCCGTGCCATCACCGATCTAATGACCCAGATGGTCAACCCTGTGCAGGGCGAAACCGTACTCGACCCCGCCTGCGGCACCGGTGGCTTTCTCACCGCCGTCATCGAGCACCTGAAAGCCAGCGCCAGCACGGTCGCCGAGCGCGAAGCGATTGCCCAGAATGTGCAAGGCTGGGAATATAAGCCTCTGCCTTACATGCTCGCCAATACCAACCTCATCCTGCACGACATCATCACGCCCAATATCCGCTTTGGTGATTCTCTGGAGCGCCCACTCACCGAATACACTCGCAAAGATAGAGTCAATGTCATTCTGGCTAATCCGCCCTTCGGTGGCGTGGTGTCCAACAATAATGAAAACAATTTTCCTCAGACCTACCGCACCAAAGAGTCTGCCGATTTATTTCTGATACTGATGATTCACCTACTCAAGGAGGGTGGCAGAGCAGCGATTGTGCTGCCAGATGGCTCGCTCACCGGTGATGGCGTCAAACAGCGTATCCGCCTGAAACTGCTTGAAGACTGCAATCTGCATACCATCGTGCGCCTGCCCAATTCAGTGTTCCAGCCCTATGCCTCAGTGGCTACCAACTTGTTGTTCTTCACCAAAGGTGAACCGACGCAAAACATCTGGTACTACGAGCACAAACTGCCCGATGACTACAAAGCCTATTCCAAAACCAAATCCATCCAGTTAGCCGAATTCGACAGCCTGAAAGACTGGTGGAATAACCGCGAAGAAAGTGAACAAGCCTGGCAAGTGGATATCGACACCATTAAGGCCAGAGGCTACAACCTCGACATCAAAAATCCGCACCGTGCTGAAGAGGAAAAGCAGCACAGCAGCGCCGAATTATTGGACTTGCTGCACCAGTCGTTTGCCAAAGGCGATCAGTTACTGGATCAACTGCGAAAGGAGTTGATGTAGTGGCGAACTGGAAAATGGCTAAAATCGGCGATTTCATGTTCGAGCGACAAGGTCGCTACAAACCCAATACGTCGAAAATTTCCGGCTTGTGCCGAATCGACAAAATCGATTTCTCCGGCAATTTCCATATTGCCAACAAACCCAGCAAAACCGACATGATACTGATCAAGCGGGGTGATCTGGTGATATCAGGTATTAATGTCGCCAAGGGTGCACTGGGTGTTTATGATGGTGACGAAGATGTGACGGCGACCATCCACTATTCATCTTACACTTTCGATGAAGACAAAATCAGCGTCGAGTATTTCAAGCGTTTTTTAAAATCACCGCTATTTATTCAACTTCTCAAGGAGCAGGTAAAAGGTGGCATCAAAACTGAGATAAAACCAAAGCACCTATTGCCACTGGAAATCCCTTTGCCGAGCAAAGTGGAGCAGCTTTCTATTCTCAACCGTTTTCAGAGAATAGAAAAAGAAGATATTGAGCTGAAATTCGAGCTTACCCACCAAAAAACCCTACTCAAAAAACTGCGCCAGCAGATTTTGCAGGAAGCCATCGAAGGCAAGCTCACCGCCGACTGGCGCGCCCAGAGCCCCGATGTCGAACCCGCCAGCGAATTGCTGAAACGCATCGACGCTGAAAAAGCACAACTGGTTAAAGACAAAAAAATCAAAGTGCAAAAATCGCTGCCGCCGATTGGCGAAGATGAAAAGCCCTTTGAACTGCCTGAGGAGTGGGAGTGGTGTCGATTGGATCATGTAATTTATGAAAGCCCAAGAAATGGCTATTCACCAAAGACCGTTGACTACCCAACAGGCACGAAAACATTAAAATTAGGTGCAACAACCACTGGGAAATTTATCGATACAGAAATCAAGTATATTGATGAAGAAATACTGAAGGACTCATTTCTGTGGCTAAACGATAGAGAAATTCTCATCCAGCGCGGGAATTCCATGGATTTTGTTGGTATTTCTGCTATTTACAAAGGCGGAGAGCATCGATTCATATATCCTGATCTGATGATGAAGCTAAAGCCCGTAGATTTTATTTCCGAAGTATATCTGCACCATGTTCTAATGAGTCCATTCTGTAGAGAGTATTTCAGAAATAATGCTACCGGTGCACAAAAAAGTATGCCGAAAATAAATCAAGGCATTGTCTCGAGCACCCTGATTCCATTGTGTAGTCAATCCGAACAAAAAGCCATCGTCGCCAAAGTCGAAAAAGCGCTCACCCTCTGCGACCAATTAGAAATCCAAATCAACCAAAACCAAAGTCATGCCGAACAACTGATGCAGGCGGTGTTGAAAGAAGCCTTCAGTAATAACATTGTCAGCACGGTAGCAGCCAGTCAGTCGGAGGCCATCAGTGCTTAACAAGGCCGCCAAACTGGCGCTAGTCTCTACCTCGCTAGCGCCCATTTTTCTGACGCTGTGGTTCGTCGAAATCAGCACTGCGTGGGAAGCGAAATTGCCTTGGCAACACAACCTCGCCGTCCACTGGCAGGCTGGTAGTGCCTATCTACTCGCCGCACTGATGTTAAGCGGCCTTTGCTTCGGGCTGGTGTGGCTGTCAGCCTCGCGTCATGGGCTGGAACGCCTACCGGTGAAAATCAAAGCAGTAAAAACGGTGGACAAGGAGATCGTCGGTTTTTTGCTGGTCTACCTGCTGCCGCTGATCAACCAGAGCCAAAGCACCATCAGCCTGCCGGTGTTGGTATTCGTCGCGGTGATATTCTTCTTTATCGTCTACAACTCGCACGCCTACCACTTCAACCCCTTGCTCGGATTCTTCGGTTATCACTTTTTTGAAGTGACTATCGAGGGTGACATCACCTATGTGCTGATCACCCGCCAGAATATTACCGACTGCAAGAATGTGTCGCAGGTGGTGCAATTGACTGAATACATGATCCTGGATGCCAACCATGCTAAATAATAATGCTAATCTGTTTGCTCTGGTAGATGACGAAGAAAGCCCGGTGCGGCGTATTCCTCTAACCGCCGAACTTAGTGCTGAGCTGTCCCAACTATTCGCCGAGCAGAAAAACGCCTTGCTGGATGGCAAACAAGCCTTCGACTTTACCGGCAGCTACAACGTCGATCACGGCGAAATCTTCACTATTCCCGCCTACCCCTTGCCGCAAGCCATCGGTCAGGCCATCAGTAATCCGTTGACAAATAGTCGCGTTTTGAATCTCAAAAATGAAACTCATCGGATTAAGGCACTGTTCAGTGGCACCTGGACGGTAGCCAGTAAAGTCGTCAATTTTCAGGTATTCGATACCGGCAAGCTCCTGAAGTGCGGTTTTACCCTAATCGGCTCCGGCGACACCTACAAAAAACTGGAAGAACCGGGGCTGATACTGCAAGACAAGCTCACCGCCCATTACGATAACGGGACGCTGTATTTCAGCTCCTACCACAACACCAAACGCTTTCTTGATCTCGCTGACTACTACCGCGAAGCCACCGATACCGATCTCGACGCCTTTGCCGAAACAAAGTTGTTTGCCTTCAAGGATAAAGCCAGTTTCAAAGACAACGCCGACTCAATCATCCGCAAAAAAATCGCCTTGCTGCAAAAGAACAAGGTGCTGGAGAATATCACAGTGGCCGACATGCAGACCGTCGCCAACAACTTCAATCAGGAATTGCCAGAAGAGCATCGCATCCACATAACCGTCAACGATGACGGTAAATTGGTCATTCCTGAGGATAAGAAACAACTCAAAGAACTGATCCGCTTTCTTGATGAAGATTACGTAACTACACCGCTGACAAAGCGCAAATGCCTCACCAATTCCAAGCAATACCTGTGAGCTGCTGATGGAAACGTCCATACGGACGTATGCTCAGAGGCGAAGATTGTATTTGCTTCCCCGGTACCCCTGATAACCAGCGTCTACAGATCGTTTGAACGGATAAACTGTACTTTCCCAAGTTTCAATACAAAATTCCGATTACGCGAAGCTAATCGGACCCACGCAGGCTAAACCAAATCACTTTTGTGTATGCTCAGGTTCAAATACCATGGTGTCCGGATAATAGGTTTTTCCCCATTTCACTAAAGCCTGCAACACCGGGCGTAAATCTTCCCCTTTCTTTGTCAGTACATATTCGTGCCGTACCGGTTTTTGTTGATAGGCCTGCTGCAGAACAATCCCGGCAGCTCCCAGTTTTTTTAACCGGTCTGCCAATATATTGGTCGCTATTCCTTCCGGCGAAGCCAGTAGCTCTCGATAGCGCCTTTTACCCAATAACAGATCACGGATAATCAATAACGTCCACTTATCGCCAAGCTGATCAAGCGCACAAGCAATCGGGCAGAACGATCGTTCAAAAAAGGGTTGGTTTGAATCATTCATCACGGATCAATATGCCTGTCAGGAAAATAATCGAATATGGGTAATATAAATAGATCACTTGCAATTAACAAGCTTATAAGATATAGTTGCTTGCATAACACAAGTAACCCTATCTTCCATTTTATGATGAGGATCATCAGTATGCTGAAGCTTTATCAATTTGAACGTACTTGGGGTATTCCCAATTTAAGTCCTTTTTGCTGCAAAATCGAAACCTATTTGCGAATGGCTGGTATAGCTTATGAAATCAGGCCGGTATTGCCAATTGGCGCGCCCAAAGGAAAACTGCCTTACATCGACGATAACGGGAAAATTCTTGGTGATTCCCAATTCATCATCGCGTATCTCAAATTAACCTATCGAGATCTGGATGAAGGATTGACCAGCGCGGAATCCGCAGCATCGGTTGCAATGCAGCGCTTGCTCGAAGAACATTTGTTTTGGGTTGCATTGTATTCACGCTGGCAATACACGGATGAAAACTGGAAAATTAACAAGCAAGCAATTTTTGGCGCACTACCGCCAATTATTCGGGGTATTGTCGCAAGCCACACACGACAAAAAATCCGACGACAGATCTATGGTCACGGAACAGGCAGACATCAAGCGGATGAGATCTTCGCTTTGGGCAAGCAGGACATTGATGCGCTCTCCGCAATCCTCGGGAACAACCCATACTTCTTGGGCGATCGCCCTACCACGCTGGACGCATCCGCTTTTGGGCTACTGATTAATATTATTGGTTGCCCGATCGAATCACCACTTAAGGAATATGGTGCGGCACAAAATAATCTGGTGAGTTATGTAGATCGCATCAGGCGCGAATTTTACTACGACTTGCCGAGTGCCTGATCCCGGGTGCGGCGATACTTTGCTACGTTGTTTACTCCTGCCCTCGGTGGCATAAATGACGCGGGGAAAGCGTCTAAATTAACCCCCATCGTGCTTATGTCATCATGGGGTTAGATCAAAACGACATCGTACTGCTCCTGGGTATAGGAAGCGACGACTTGTAAGCTGATGGGTGTAGCGATGAAGTCTCCCAGATTGGCAAGTCGCTGGGATTCTTCATCCAGAAAGAGATCG
This sequence comes from Nitrosomonas sp., assembly GCA_016703745.1. Taxonomy (NCBI): domain Bacteria; kingdom Pseudomonadati; phylum Pseudomonadota; class Betaproteobacteria; order Nitrosomonadales; family Nitrosomonadaceae; genus Nitrosomonas; species Nitrosomonas sp. The sequence continues at coordinate 1,536,819 of JADJBK010000006.1, forward strand.
ATCACCTGTTGAGATGCCAGAATGCGAAACTCTTTAGCGCTGAACTGTCTCGCCTCCCTAAGCAAATCGCGCAGAATATCGTAGCAAACCGTCTGCGCGCTCCTGATTTCGCCACGCCCCTGGCAGGTAGGGCAAGTTTCACAGAGGATCTGCGCCAAGCTCTCACGAGTTCGTTTACGGGTCATTTCTACCAGTCCAAGCGCGGTAAACCCATTAACAGTCATTTTAGTTTTATCTTTAAGCAATGCTTTGTTAAATTCGGCCAGCACAGCGTTGCGATGTTCTTCCTGGTCCATATCGATGAAATCGATAATGATGATCCCGCCCAGATTTCTTAACCGCAGCTGTCGCGCAATGACCTGCGCAGCTTCCAGATTGGTTTTGAAAATGGTATCAGCAAAATTACTGATACCAACAAATCCACCCGTGTTGACATCCATGGTTGTCAACGCTTCAGTTTGATCCACAATTACATAGCCACCAGATTTCAAATCTACCCGGCGTGCCAACGATTTCTCAATTTCCTGTTCAACGCCATACAAATCAAACAAAGGTCTGACGCCGGTATAGTGGCAAATCTTACCGGCATCATTCACCATATACTCTTGGGTGAATACCATCATTTTCTGAAAAGTTTCTCGTGAATCTACCAAGACACGATCTACCTCAGCATCCACAAAATCGCGCAATACCCGCAGACTCAAATCCAGATCCTGATAGAGCAAAGCGGGAGAAGGAGACGTCAATGCACGTTGCTGAATATCAAACCAGAGTTTATACAGATAATTGATATCTCCCTGTAATTCGGATACCTCCGCAGTTTCCGCCATTGTGCGGATAATAAAGCCGCCGGTGGCATCCACTGGCAGTGCATCCATTAATTTCTGGCGTAGCTGCTCGCGTTCGGCATTATCCTCGATTCGCTGCGACACACCGATATGACAATCCTGCGGCAGATAAACCAACAAACGCCCTGCCAGACTGATTTGTGTAGATAACCTGGCACCCTTTACTCCAATGGCATCCTTGACGACCTGCACCAGAATATTACTGCCTTCGGTTAACAGCTGCTCGATCGGCCGAATTGGGTGTCCATGAGAAAATTCCAGAATATCGGCCACATGAAGAAACGCAGCACGCTCCAGTCCAATATCAATAAAAGCAGACTGCATACCTGGCAACACCCGGCTGACGCGACCATTGTAGATGTTACCCACAATACCGCGACTGTTGTTACGCTCAATATGCAGTTCCTGCGTAACACCTTGCTCGGTGATGGCAACACGTGTTTCCTGCGGGGTAATATTGACCAGAATCTCACTGCTCATAACTTGACATTCCAGATCTTGCTTTTTATTAGGAGCCGTAAAGAAATAAGTGTGCTAATTGGGTGAGTCTGACGGAATGCAAGGCGAGAGGAGGAGTCATAGCGAGCGATAGCGACGACAAACAATGCTGTAGCGTGCTCGCCAGATGCGATCCAAGTGTTACAGTTATTTATGATCGACTCCTTAGCCGGCAAACACCGGTATTCCCGTTTCTTCCAGCAGCTGCGCAGTTTCAAACAAGGGTAGCCCCATTACGCCACTGTAACTGCCACTCATTTCAATAATGAATGCCGCCGCTTTCCCCTGAATTGCATAAGCGCCAGCTTTATCATGCGCTTCGCCGCTGGCAACATAAGTTTCAATCTCCTGAGAACTGATTTCACGCAATCGCAGTGTCGAAACTGATAATCGCAACCTGATCTGTTGCTCAAACGCCAGTCCGATTGCGCTATATACCTGATGCTCTCGTCCTGACAGCTGTTTCAGCATTGTTTTTGCATGCCCGGGATCACGCGGCTTACCCAGAATACAGCCATCCAATACGACTACCGTATCTGCCGCCAATACCGGTTTTACTGGCAAACCGCGCTGACCAATACGCAACCAGCCTGCCTCAGCTTTCGCATGGGTCACCCGGTAGATATAGTCATCCGAAGATTCATCGGGCAATGGTGATTCATCAACATCTGCCGGACGAGTCAACGTCTCGCGCATCAGCAGCACACTGTGATGAATACCAATCTGCCGCAGCAGTTCACGCCGACGGGCGCTGCGCGATGCCAGATAGATCGAGTGTTTGATAGGACTCATTGGTTAGTCAATCATGTTAGAGGTTAAGATTCAGGCACGATGATACGGATGTTGCCGGTTCACCGTCATTGCCCGGTATAACTGTTCGGCGAGCAGCACACGTGCCAATCCGTGCGGTAAAGTTAATGCGGATAGCGCCAACTTCTGATGCGCCAACTGCTGAATAGCCGAATGCAGACCATCCGCACCACCAATAATAAATACCGTATTCCGGCCAGATGCCAGCCAGTCTGTCAGCATTTGTGCCAGCTGCAACGTGCTGGCCTGTTGACCGCGTTCGTCCATGACCACCACATGACATCCCGTCGGCAAGGCGGCTTGAATACGCTCGCTTTCGATACTCAGCAATTTATCCCTGTCCTTACCTGCGCGTTTCTCCGGCTTAATTTCCATCAAACGAACATCGGTCTCCCTGGGCATGCGCCGCACATATTCGTTAAAGCCTTCATCAACCCAGGCTGGCATTTTGTTACCGACTGCCAGAATGTGAATTTTCATGGAGAAACGCTAGCGCAGGGAAGAAGCCCACAATCCCTCCAGATCATAATACTCACGGGTCGCGGGCTGCATGACGTGTACTACGATCTCACCCAGATCAACCAGCATCCATTCACCAGTTTGCTCACCTTCCGCACCATAAACTTCGCCTCCGGCCGCCTTGACCACTTCCCGAACATGATTGGCTAACGCCTTGGTCTGACGGGTAGAGTCGGCACTGGCAACGACCATGATTGTAAATAACGTCGCAAACTTGCCCAGCTCAATGACGCGGATATCCTTAGCCTTAATATCCTCCAGCGCCTGGATGACAATTTTCAATAATTGATCAGAGTTCATTTCTCTCCAACATAGATTTGGTGCCTGATGATATAACTTATTACGCTGTCAGGCAGTAAATAACGCACACTCTTACCTGCCTGGATTAATTTACGGATACGGGTTGAAGAGATCGCCAGCATGGTTGTTTGGGCGACATAAACCCTGCCGGACAATGATTCACGCAAATCGAGAATGTGATCAGTCCAACGATATTCACAGGCTTCCTTCAGAGATGGCGGCAAATCAGTCACATCCTTTATCAAGGTGCTGCCGGGTCTGTTGACTATCACGATATGGCACAATTCGAATAACTCTTGCCAGCAAAACCATTGCGGTAATTTCAGAAAAGCATCGGCTCCAATAATAAAGCAGATCGAGCCTTGAGCATTGATTTCAAGCTCACGCCGGATTTCGCGCAGAGATTCAACACTTCGGGTTTCCCCTGCCCTCAGCAACTCGCGGTCATCCAGAAAAAAACGCGTATTACCACGAATGGCACCGCGCAGCATGACACGACGGCATTGATTGGTTGCCAGAGGCAGATCGCGCAACCGTGGCTGACCAGCGGGTAAAAAACATAATCGATCGAGCGTTAAACTTTCCGACACTTCCTCGGCAACCCGTAAGTGTCCATAATGCACAGGATCGAATGATCCCCCATAAATACCAACGAGCGGGAACGACTCTATATTGCTCATAACCGCATTTAGTTTCTCTCAGGCTAGAATAGCGCCAGTCGCATATCTGCCAAAACTTCTGCAAGATGCGCAGTGAAGCGTGCAGCCTGGGCACCATCGATAACTCGATGATCATAGGAAAGTGACAAGGGCAACAGCAACCGTGGCATAAATTTCTCGTCGCGATAAACTGGCTGATAACTTGCTCGCGAAACACCAAGAATTGCCACTTCGGGCGCATTAATGATTGGTGTAAAACCTGTCCCTCCGATCCCGCCAAGACTGGATATCGTAAAACTACCACCTTGCATATCCCCCGGTTTCAACTTGCCTTCACGAGCAAGAGCAGACAATCTGCCGAGTTCGGCAGCAATTTCCAGCACTCCCATCTGGTCTGCATGATGAATAACCGGTACCACCAGACCACCGGGCGTATCTGCCGCAAAAGCCAAATTATAATATCGCTTTACAATCAACTGATTATTACTATTAGTCTGATCAAGAGACGCATTAAATTCTGGAAATTTTTTTAAAGAAGCCGTCACTGCCTTGATCAAGAAAGCAAGAATCGTTAGCTTGACGCCACCAGCATCCAGTTTCTCGTTATGCGTCTTTCGCAGCGTTTCCAAATCAGTGATATCTGCCTGATCAAATTGCGTCACATGCGGAATCATGACCCAGTTGCGTTGCAGATTAGCACCTGAAATTTGTTGAATGCGTGACAGCGGCTTCAGCTCAATCGGGCCAAATTTAGCAAAATCAATCTGTGGCCAGGGCAGCAGATCCAGTACATTCCCACCTCCAGTACTTTGCCTGTCAGATAATTCCTGTTTAACAAAAGCATGGATATCCTCCTTGAGAATACGCTGCTTGACGCCCGAACCCGCCACCTTACGCAGATCCACACCCAGTTCGCGTGCAAAGCGGCGCACGGAAGGACCGGCATGTGGATTTATGTCAGCATTTTTACTGAACCCGGATTTCAATATCGGTATTTTTGATCCCTCATCAGGCGCCTGCTTTGCCAGCATAACGGCGGCATCGGAATCAACATCAGCTGACGCAGCTTGACTCGTCAGTTGCTCCCCGTCTGCCCCGGTGGCTGAGCTGCCCGCATCCGTGTGAACAGCTTCTTTTTGCTGCGGAGCGGCAGGCGACTCTGCGGGTGGTTCATTTTCGGCAGGTATTAATTCCATCGTCAGGACCAATGCTCCCTGAGAAACCTTGTCGCCAGTTTTTAGCTTGACCTGCTTTATCTTTCCGGCATAGGGGGACGGAACTTCGACTGTTGCCTTATCCGATTCCAGCACGATCAGAGGATCTTCCTGCCGGACGACATCTCCCACTTTAACCAGGATTTCAACCACCGGAACCGCATCAAAATCACCGATATCCGGTACTACCACTTCCTTGACTTCAGCCACACCCACTCCCATCAATCAATTCATCGCAGAAAACATCAGCGAAAGAAACTGCTTTTACCTGACCAGACAATATTAGCTGAGTCATGCGCTGACTGGATCAGGTTTATCCGGATCAATTCCCAACACCTGAATAGATTGAGCAACCTGCTCCACAGGAATTGCACCTTCTTCCGCCAGCGCCTTGAGCGCGGCCACCGTAATATAGTGCCGATCCACCTCAAAGAAATTTCTCAGCTTTTCACGCGTATCTGATCGCCCAAAACCATCGGTTCCCAAAACACAATATCGACCCGGTACAAATTCACGAATCTGGTCAGCGACAATCTTCATGTAATCACTCGAAGCAATCACTGGACCCTTACGATTCTTCAGGCAGGTAGTCACATAAGATAATTTTGCGTTGGCTGCCGGGTGCAGCATATTCCAACGGGAAACCTGCAGCGCTTCGCGGCGCAACTGATTGAAACTGGTTACACTCCATATATCAGCCACTACGCCGTATTCCTTTTCCAGCAGATCGGCGGCAGCAATCACCTCGCGTAAAATGGTACCCGCCCCCAGGAGCTGCACACGGGGTTTGCGCGATTTTTTCTCACCTTCACGCAGTAGATACATACCCTTGAGTATGCCGGGTTCAGCACCTTTTGGCATTTCTGGATGCGCATAATTTTCATTCATGATTGTGATGTAATAGAACACATCTTCCTGCTCCTGAACCATGCGCCGCAGTCCATCCTGAATAATTACCGCCAGTTCGCAGGCAAAAGCAGGATCGTAAGCCACACAATTCGGAATGACCGAGGCCAGCAAATGACTGTGACCATCTTCATGCTGCAGCCCTTCTCCGTTCAGCGTCGTTCGGCCAGCTGTCCCACCCATCAGAAACCCACGGCAACGCATGTCTCCCGCCGCCCAGGCCAGATCACCAACACGCTGAAAACCGAACATTGAGTAGTACACGAAGAAGGGAATCATCTGCACGTTATGCGTACTATAAGCGGTTGCCGCCGCAATCCAGGAACACATGGCGCCGGCTTCGTTGATTCCCTCCTGCAAAATCTGCCCATGCTTATCTTCTTTGTAATACATCAGCTGATCCGCATCTTGCGGTGTATAAAGCTGCCCGACCGATGACCAGATCCCCAGCTGGCGGAACATGCCTTCCATGCCGAATGTACGTGACTCATCCGCGACAATGGGTACGATATGCTTGCCGATATTGGCATCTTTCACCAGGATATTAAGAATTCGCACAAACGCCATGGTTGTGGAAGTTTCGCGGCCTTCTCCACTTGCTTTTAACAAAGCATCAAATGCTTCCAGGGGTGGCGTTTGCAGGCTTTGCGCCTGCTGCCGCCGGTGGTGCAAGAAACCGCCCAATTGCTTACGTCGCTCGTGCATGTAAGCATACTCTGGAGAATTTTTATCCGGCTTCAGATAGGGAACATCTTCCAACTGCTCGTCCGACAGCGAGATGCCAAAGCGATCACGAAATGCCTGCAGTGAAACCGTACCCATTTTTTTCTGCTGATGTGTGATATTTTGCGCTTCCCCCGATTCCCCCATACCATAGCCCTTGATGGTCTTGGCCAGTATCACGGTCGGCTGCCCCTTGTGTTGCATAGCCGCTGCATAGGCTGCATAGACCTTGTGTGGATCGTGCCCGCCACGATTCAACCGCCAGATATCGTCATCCGACATATTGGCGACCATTTCCAGCAATTCAGGATACTTGCCGAAGAAATGCTCGCGAACATACGCACCATCGCGAGCCTTGAATGTCTGGTATTCACCGTCGACACATTCCATCATGCGTTGCTGTAGTAACCCTTTGGTATCTTTTGCGAGCAAAGGATCCCAGTAGGAGCCCCAGATTACCTTGATTACATTCCAGCCCGCACCACGAAATGCCGCCTCCAATTCTTGAATGATCTTGCCATTACCTCTAACCGGTCCATCGAGTCTTTGCAGGTTACAATTGATAACAAACACGAGATTATCAAGATTCTCGCGTGAAGCCAGCGTGATGGCCCCCAAAGACTCTGGCTCATCCATCTCCCCGTCACCGGCAAACGCCCATACCTTGCGATCATTGGTTTTAACCATCCCCCGGCTATCGAGGTATTTCATGAAGCGCGCCTGGTAAATCGCCATCAGCGGGCCGAGTCCCATTGAAACAGTAGGAAATTGCCAGAAATCCGGCATCAACCACGGATGGGGATATGAAGACAAGCCCTTACCACCGGTTTCCTGGCGAAAACTGTCCAGAGACTCCTCGGTCAGAACATCAAGCAGATACGCATAAGCATAAATGCCGGGAGAGGAATGCCCTTGCACGTAAACGAGATCTCCGCCATGATTCTCCGATGGCGCGTGCCAGAAATGGTTATAGCCCACATCATACAAAGTCGCAGCTGAAGCAAAGCTCGCGATATGTCCGCCAACATTGGTTGTACGGTTGGCGCGCAACACCATCGCCATTGCATTCCATCTGACATAAGAGCGGATGCGCTGTTCCAGCGCATGATTACCTGGTGAACGCATTTCCTTGCCGGGAGGAATCGTATTGATATAGGCCGTATTCGCGCTGTACGGAAGATAGGCACCGGAGCGACGCGCTTTCTCCACAAGCCTCTCCAACAAATAATGAGCACGCTCGGCACCCTCATTCAGCAGCACACTTTCCAGCGCCTCCAACCATTCCTGCGTTTCCTGGGGATCAATATCCTGAAATTCCATATGGTTTTTATCGCACTTTATTTAGATAAGATCACTGTTAACCGCTCCATTCTCACTGAATATTGCCGTGCCGATCCAGCAATTGAGCTTCTATTCTGGCATGCTCTGCCGCTTCGACTGCATTACTCATCAACATCATGATGGTCATCGGCCCCACGCCCCCGGGCACCGGCGTGATATAACCGGCTTTCTCCCTGACACTGGCAAACTCCACATCACCGCACAACTTGCCATCCGGCATACGATTAATGCCAACATCAATCACGGTCGCTCCCGGTTTAACCATCGCACCAGTCAATAAATTGGGTTTCCCGGTTGCCATGACTACGATATCTGCACTACGAGTATGTCCACCCAGATCACGTGTTCTGGAAGTGCAAACCGTCACGGTTGCACCCTGCTCCAGCAACATCAGCGCCATTGGTTTACCCACAATATTGCTCCGCCCAACAATCACCGCATGTTGGCCCTCTATCGGAATTTCGTAATGCGCCAACATTTGCATAATGCCAAAAGGCGTACAGGGTCTCATTTGGGCATGGCCAGTCGCCAACGCACCCACGTTACAGGGATGAAAACCATCAACATCTTTACCGATAGCAATGGCGGCAATCACTTTGTGTATTTGAATATGCGTCGGCAGGGGCAATTGCACCAGAATTCCGTGAATCCCAATATTGGCATTTAGAGCCCCAATCTGACGCAACAGTGCTTCCTGAGAAATATCCCCTGGATAATTAAATACTTCGGATCGAATTCCCAGCGTATCGCAAGCTTTCGCCTTATTACGCACATAAACTGATGACGCAGGATCATCTCCAACCAGGATGACCGCCAGACCCGGCTGCATCCAGGTTCGCGACAAATCGTCGGCACGCAACTTCAGAAGTTCACGCAGTTTATCTGCGACCCGTCGACCATCAATGATAATTGCACTCATGAGATAGGCATCAAACCTGGCGGGTCAAGTGGACGAAGATTTTAATCGTTCACCCCGCTTAATCTTGTAACGATAAATAATCAAAATAATCAAAAAAGTGGGCAACATAAACAAAAAAGCCATCACCAGACCGACTATAAAAATAGTTGAATTACTGCTCTCCGGCAAGAATAACGTCACCAGCCATATCCCGGCCATCGCAAACAGCAATCCGCCAAGAATCATAATTTTTTTACCTTGATCAAAGATGCGCCACAATCCACCGGACACTCTGACCTCATCCAGGTAGTGGTCAAACACCTCCGCAAGACTCCGGTCATCCGGCTGACTTTCATAACCCATGGATATGGCCAAAGCTTCATCATCATCCAGTCTGGACGTCTTTCTGAGAAATGCCGTTCTCTTTTCGGCTATTTTGGGTTTGACGCCATCTTTCATCATCATTGCCGTTAGCGCCGCAAAAGCCTTCTCCAGGGCGCTCTCCTTGGGTTCATGTTGCTCATAGCACTTCCACATCACGCCAACCAGATAAAGTTGAATCGTCATGTCTCTGAACTGCGGAGCAAAATCATACTTTTTTCTGTCAGAAATATGCTCAAGCTGAACGGCAATCACTTCTTTTGCATGTGCAATACACTCATCCAGCAGAGCGCTATCCGTAACTGTTGATATATTGTTATGGCTTCCGGCTGATGCTTCCATCGTTTCAATTCCTCTTTACTGATCCAATTAATGGCCGCCATTATATACCTGCCCCATCCGGGCGCACAGAAACAGACAGATACACAGCCCAACCCCACAAAACGCAAACAGTTTACAAACAAGTCGATATAATGCGCAGTTGCCGAATTATTTACCCACCATGGTTACAAAATTTCCCGAAAATTTCAAATCCTATTGCGCTTCGCTGCTTCAACAAGCCATAAATAAAACGCTTCCGGACGAAGCCACCCCGCCCATCGAATTAGCTCGCCCCAAACAATCCGGGCATGGCGACTACGCCAGCAATGTCGCGATGAAAATGGCAAAATCTTTGCGGAGGAATCCGTATGAGCTGGCTACCGCGTTCATTTCAGCACTGCCCATCTCACCCTGGCTGGAAAGAGCCGAGGTAGCGGGCAGCGGTTTTATTAATCTGTTTTTAACCCAAAACGCCAAGCAGCAATTTCTGCATACCATGCTGCGAGCAGGTGAATCATTTGGCCATTGCCATCTGGGCGAAGGCAGAAGCATTCTGATTGAATTCGTCTCAGCCAATCCCACCGGCCCACTGCATGTCGGACATGGCCGGGGAGCCGCTTTTGGCGCAAGCCTGGCCAACATACTTGCTGCCGCCGGCTTTAACGTTAAACGTGAATTCTATGTCAATGACGCTGGCCGACAAATGGACATCCTGACTCTGTCCGTCTGGCTGCGCTACCTGGAATTGAACGGGTTGTTTTTTCAGTTTCCACCGAATGCCTATCAGGGCGAGTATGTCATCACAATGGCAAGGGAAATTCATAATGCGCATGGCGAGCGTTACACACATCGCTCCGAATCCATGCTGCAGCAATTAACAATAGCCAGTACAGATTCCGCTTCTGCGGATGAAGATGCCAGACTCGATCGGCTCATCGCCACGGCCAAACATATCCTCGGGCAGGATTATGCTTATCTGCACAACTTTGTACTGACAGAGCAACTGGGAGACTGTCGAAATGATCTTATGGAGTTTGGTGTCGAATTCGACACCTGGTTCTCCGAACAATCATTGTTTGACAGCGGCATGGTCACTCACGCCACGCGCTTACTGGAGAATAACGAACTGCTCTACCAACAGGATGGCGCAACATGGTTCCGCTCAACTGCCTTTGGTGACGAAAAAGACCGCGTGACGCAACGAGAGAATGGCCAGTACACTTATTTTGCTTCAGATATCGCCTATCACCTGAATAAGTACGAGCGCGGCTTTGATCACCTGCTCAATGTCTGGGGAGCAGATCATCATGGCTACATTCCCCGCGTAACGGGCGCCATGGACGCGCTGGGAGTTGACTCAAAAAAACTGGAAATCGCACTGGTTCAATTTGCCGTCCTCTACCGCAATGGGCAGAAAGCCGCCATGTCAACACGTTCCGGTGAGTTCGTCACCTTGCGCGAACTCCGTAAAGAGGTGGGCAATGATGCCGCCCGTTTTTTCTATGTACTGCGCAAAAGTGATCAGCACCTTGATTTTGATCTTGACCTGGCCAAATCGCAAAGCAATGAAAATCCAGTTTACTATGTGCAGTACGCGCATGCCAGGATTTGCAGCGTACTGGCGCAGTGGAACGGGGCGCCCGCTCTATTTACCACAGCAGATGCCGCCCTGCTGACTGACCCGGCTGAACTCAGCCTGCTGCAAAAACTGAGTGACTTCCAGGATACGATTGAAGCTGCCGCCAGGGAACGCGCACCTCATCTGATTGCCTTCTATCTGCGTGAACTGGCGAGTGAGTTTCATGGTTATTACAATTCCACCCGTTTTCTTGTTTCCGAAGAAACGCTTAAAATAGCCAGACTGGCGTTGATTTTTGCTACCCGCCAGGTTCTGTCCAAGGGATTGACCATGCTGGGCGTAACCTCACCCGCTGAAATGTAGCAATGTTATCTAAGGATTAGAGTGCAATGAGTCGCGATTACAAGTCAAGAAATAGCACTAGTACGGGCAGACGCAGTGGAGGCTTATTTTCAGGGCTGGTTATCGGCTATATTCTGGGTCTGGCAAGTGCCATTGGTGTCTGGCTATTCATCAGCCAGGCACCCAGCCCTTACCTCAACGAATCCCAGACCACTCCGAATCAACCCGCTGAGAAAGCTTCACCTTCAACCCTGTCGAGCAATAAAACCGTTGAGAAAACCCAGTCAGTCGAGAATAAATCACGTTTTGATTTCTATAATATTCTGCCTGGAATCGAAGAACCGGATAGCGAGCTTTTCGTTGATCCTGCTCCAACGGCACCCGTAGCAGCACCGACGATGCCATCCAAAGTACCGCTCCCTCCTCCTGCTAAAGTAGCAAATACAACTTTACCCGAGTCGGTCAAATATTATTTACAGGCCGGGTCATTCAGCAGTCGTGATGCAGCCGAACGCCGTAAAGCGGAACTCGCCTTGCTGGGTGTCATCGCCACCGTAATCACACAAAAATCAGGGGACAATGCAGCCGCACATCGGGTGCAAATCGGACCTTTCGACAAAATGGAAGAACTCGACCGGATTCGCGGATCATTGCAGTCAAATGGCATTACCACCAGTCTGGTACGCAACCCGGATTGATCAGTCTTCCCGTACACGCTGAAAGACATTAGTTTTTGATTTTACACCCTGGTATGGCTAACCAGTAATTTACGATAGACTAGGAGGCTGTCCGAGAAATCAGTCTATTCTCAGATAGTCTCCTAGCCATGCCAGATTTATAATTTAATCAAATAACCCAAACAAGAGGAAAAAATGAATACACAAAAAACCATTTACCTGTTGCTGAGCGTTCTGTTGTTTTGCTTGATTACTACCGCGCAGGCGCAGATGACCGAAGGCAAAGATTACACCCGGCTTGCCACGCCACAACCAACTGAAAATAGAGAGAAAATCGAGGTTATCGAGTTTTTCTGGTACGGCTGCCCGCACTGCAATGATCTCCACCCCCATCTCAAAAGCTGGCTTGAGAACAAGCCAAACGATGTCAACTTTCGTTATATACCCGCAATTTTCCGTGCCAACTGGATGCCTGCCGCTAAAACCTTCTATGCGATGGAAAGTCTCGGCCTAACCCAACAGTTGAATGACAAACTATATCAAGCTATCCATCGTGACAAAATTGACTTATCTAAAGAGACAACACTATTTGCCTGGATTGAAAAACAGGGTATAGAACGCGGTAAATTCGTCAATGCCTACCATTCCTTTACCGTCCAGAATCAGGCCAACCGCGCAGCACAATTGACCAAGCAGTACCAAATCACCGGCGTCCCCGCCTTGGTTATCAACGGTGTTTACCTGACCAGCGGCAAACTGAGTGGCACCCCACAAGACACCATCGCCGTACTCAACTACCTCCTGAACAAAGTTCGTCAAGAAAAAGAATAGCAGAAAATTAACTCAATCAACACAAGTAGTTACATAAAATACCGGAAATCTGCCGATACCTTACCAGCTGCGGGCGGCACCGGTATCCAGATGGATGAAATCAGATTTGGGGTAATAGCCTACCCCGCCTGCATTTAAGGAAATCGCTGCTTTCCGAAGGGTAGCAAGTGGCACGCCAGGCAAGCGAATATCGATTGCCTGGCCCTGCATGTGCAGACTCTTGGTTGCCACCCCGTTACTGTTTGCCGAAAGCATGGCATTGGTAGCAGGTGATCGATATCCAGAAATAATATGAAAGGGCTGGGTGCGCCCCATGCGGTAGCGTAAATACTCCATCAGATCCAACAACCTTGGGTCAATGGCATGTTGCTCACCAGACCGGTGATCACGCAGCACGTTGTCAATGGATCGCAGCGCATCAGGAATGTAACGCCCTTTTACCCAGTAAGTCGTCTTGATGCGCTCTCCAGTGTGCAAATTCAGCATGTCCAGGCGTTTTTCATTTCTTGGTGAAATGATATTGGCGTGTGCAGCAGGAAAAGCTAACAGGGCACAGGCACCGAGTCCCGCACGTAAAAATTGACGGCGCACCTTCATGTCAGGTGTCAAATCATGCATGTATTGTCTCCATTTGTTAAAGTTTGGATAGACTCGCTTCAGTAAGCAAAAAAAGGACAGGCAACGCGAAAGTAATCACCTCATCCTAACCAGCGCGCAAGAGTCAAAGCTCGCTTGTCACGTCCATAAATATCGGAAGAAAAACGAATATCACCTTGTGCATCAGTCCAGGCAGTCAAATACACGATATAGATTGGCAATCTTTCCGGAAGATGTGCCGTATAAGGCTTTCCGCTGTCAAGTCTATCCTGAAAGCCGCTATTTTGCATAGACTGCCGCAGGGAAAACTCAGCAAGCTCCATCGGTTTTTCCAGTCGAATACAACCCGAGCTGAAAGTCCTGATATCTTTTTTAAACAATGATTTAGACGGCGTATCATGCAGATAAATACTGAATGGATTAGAAAACATAAATTTCATACGTCCGAGCGCATTTTTCATCCCCGGCACCTGTCGGAGAGCGTAAGGAAGCTCATTGCCAACTGCATACCAGTCAATCATATTTGGATCAATTTCAAACTCATGTGTATGGTCAGCATAAACCTTGATGCCCTGAGAGGCGAAAAAACCAGGATCATGTTTCTGTTTTGGCAACAAATCCTTGCTGGCAATGCTACGGGGAACATTCCAGTATGGATTGAGCACAATATGGGAAATGTAGCTGTTGAAACTGGGAGTTGAACGATAATCCCGTCCGACCACAATACGCATCTCCAGGGACGGCTTGCCTCGTTCAACGGCAACGAGATTAAACCCCGCAATGTTGACCAGTATGTGCCTATCACTCAGATTTCGCGGTAGCCAGCGCAGGCGTTCCATATTGATACGCAGTCGCTGAATATATTCCTCGGGCGACAGATTCATAGCCTGCCTGGTGTGCCGACCAATAACGCCATCCGCGTTCAGCCCATGCTGTTGCTGAAATGCCTTAATCGCTTTCTCAAGGGTTTCATCATAATAGGCGCTGTTGCTGAAAGGAATGGCATAGTCAGAATGATTAAACAAGGCTCGCGCTTGCTCAATACGCAACCGAATGAGTGGTATCGCTGCATGGGTAGCATGGAGCCGAATTGAGGCACCCGTTTCGGGAATGGGCAGCCATTTTTCTCCACTGGCGACTAACGCTCGAAATTTTGCCAATAATTTTTTGAGAACATAATATTGCGGAATATCTGGCGTCAGACTCGCCAGTGTCTGCTGAAAGTTATCCGACGTGAGCGCTTGTTGCAAAAAACTGGCTGAATCAAAGATTGGTTGTGCAATATGCCAATCGGGATCGACGGCACTTGCCTGTAATCGCCCACTATTGACATCGCGAATGAGTGACAGCAACGCCTGGGTAACGCATAATTCCAGCTCAAACGAGGCAGGATTGTTTTTTTCATGCCGAAATTGCTGGAGATTCTCGAAGTCATAATCCGCAGCTGCCAATCCTTCTTCATCAGCACGACCGATAAATGTTAGCGCAACATCAACTCTTGGCAAGAGTTGACCGGATTCAGACCACACCGGCTGATAATCACGCAGGCTATAGAAACGCTTGAGCGTTGCCAAACTGGTCTTTTGGCACAAATTGCCGGAATTATCTTCCAGGTATTCGCGCAAAGTCTGCGGATTCACTATGGATGAATCAACTTGAGCATGGATATGCAACGAGATCAATATGCCTGTAAAACAAATCAAGGCTCGCGCAGTCAAAACCGCCTTAAAGGATGCAGGCAATATCTTTAAATACAAGAATTTCTCCATTTTTATTTTTTTGATCATAACTACTTTTTATCATAGGTTGCTTACACCACAAAACAAAAATACAAGTTTTTTTAGCTTTATACTTCCCTTTTACTGGGAGATATTACCCCAATCCTATTGACCATCCATCCAACTCATTGAAAATTATTTGCAATGCCTTTTATTCCCGTCTTACTCTGGACTGATGCGCTGGTTTATCTGCTGGTAGCCGCAGGTCTCTTATCTATAATTTACGTTCGGCGGCATGCTCACCTGCTCGCGCCCTGGCGCCGGGTAACGCATAGCGCAAGCGGAATGTCGGCACTGACCGTATTGACATGTTTCGTCATAATCGGCTTGCTGGATACCATTCACTTCCGCCCGCTGCTGCCGGATTCCCCGTATCAGGGTGACCAGAAAATCTACAGCACCGAAGTTCTCAGTCTGCTGGATGTGGGGTTGAAGCCATTACGCGAGCAGGTGGAGAAAACCTATTCAGCTCCGCTGTCGGCTCATCTTTATGCTAAGGAGACCATTGAAACAGACAATGGCGGTCAAATTCGCGAATTTCCCCGATTGGTATACGGAGGGGCGCAATTGCAGAACCCAGAATCGGAGCTGCTCGCGGATGTCTGGTTGCGCACGTTACTGGGCGCCACTGGCGGGCTGATAGTGTGGACGGCTGTCATGCTGACGCTGGTTAACGGGTTAGCGCAACGTCACACTACAACCTTTACATTCATGTACCGGGCCGTGTGGAGGAGAACAACCGAAGTTCCGTGGAACGCCATTCTGTTGACGCTTGCGTTGATACTGGCACTCAGTGGCGCAATAACGGCACTGGCCTCTCATTATCATGTGCTCGGAACTGATAAGGTCGGACAGGATGTGCTCTACCATGCACTTAAAAGTATTCGCGTTGGTCTGGTTATCGGCACACTGACAACCCTGATCATGCTGCCTTTTGCGCTATTGCTCGGTATTGCTGCCGGCTATTTTCGTGGCATCGCTGACGATATCATTCAATATACTTATACGACGCTCAGCTCCATTCCCAGCGTATTATTGATTGCTGCAGCCGTGCTCATGATGCAGGTTTACATTGAAACACACGCCGATCTATTTGAAACAGTTGCTGCCAGAGCCGATCTGCGGCTTTTGTTTTTATGCATGATTCTAGGAATCACCAGCTGGACAGGATTATGCCGGTTGTTACGTGGAGAAACCCTCAAGCTGCGCGAAATGGAGTACATTCAGGCAGCGCATGCGTTTGGCGTTTCCCACTGGCGTATCATCAGTCGCCATATTCTGCCAAATGTCATGCATATCGTACTGATTGTCACTGTTATGGATTTCAGCGGGCTGGTACTGGCAGAGGCCGTGCTTTCCTATGTCGGCGTGGGAGTCGATCCATCCATGATCAGTTTCGGCACCATGATCAATGCTTCCCGGCTGGAAATGGCACGTGAACCCATGGTGTGGTGGACACTTTTTGCGGCATTTATATTCATGTTCACATTGGTACTGAGCGCCAATCTGTTTGCTGATGCGGTACAAAATGCATTTAATCCGCGCGTCAGAACCCTGCAGATAAACCATGACGACAGCAATAAACCAGAAACCGAATCACAAACTGACAACCAAACTCTGACTCCACCTAAAGCGGAAACACGTACATGACGGCTTTACTGACCATCGAGGGCATCACCACACGCCTGCGCGTTGGTGAGCGCACCGTTTATGCCGTAAATGGCCTGTCTTTGGAAATAGCGCGTGGACAAACCTTTGCGCTACTAGGGGAATCCGGCTGTGGCAAATCCATGACCGCCCTGAGCATCATGCGCCTGCTGCCGGATGCCGGAGAGATTACACAAGGCCGTGTTCGTTTGAATGAGCAGGATTTACTGACGCTGCCGGAATCAGCCATGCGCGAGTTGCGTGGTAATCGTCTTGCCATGATTTTCCAAGAACCAATGCTCAGTCTTAATCCAGTAATGACGGTGGGCGCGCAAATTGCAGAAGTCCTGCAGCGTCACACGTCGATGGACAAACTGGCAATGCAATCCCGCATGATCGAACTGCTGCAGAGTGTCGGCATACCCGATCCAACACAACGGCTGACGGAATATCCATTCCAGTTTTCTGGCGGCATGAAGCAACGCGTCATGATTGCCATGGCGCTGGCGGCGAAGCCTGAGCTACTGATTGCCGACGAGCCGACTACCGCACTGGACGTTACCATCCAGGCGCAGGTACTTGATCTCATGCGTGATCTGCAGCAACAGGCCGGGATGGCCATTCTACTGATCACCCACGATCTGGGCGTGGTAGCGGAAATGGCCCACCAGATCGGCGTAATGTACGCTGGTGAAATGGTTGAATGCACCAGTCGCGAGAAATTTTTCCAGCAACCCGCTCACCCCTATTCACAAAAATTATTTGCAGCACTGCCTTCCCGACAGAAACGTGACCACGCGCTGGCTGTCATCGGTGGAGAAGTCCCCACATTGTCAAAATCATTTACCGGCTGCCGTTTCGCTGATCGCTGCGAACAAGCATGGTCAGTGTGTCATGCCTCCATTCCACCATGGGTGCCCATTGCACCTGGGCACCAGGTTCGCTGTCACCTCTATACCGCCCAAAACACTTCACATACCAACACTGCGGTATCGTCTTCGGAAAAAATCAACATCCACTCCCCACATGACAGGGCGGACCACCCGCATGATGCATTACTGGAAGTTCGTGATCTGAAGATACATTTCCCGATCCGGCGTGGATTACTGAAACGGGTTACTGGTCATGTCAAAGCAGTCGACGGGGTTTCACTCAGCATTGCGCCGGGTCGGACCCTCGCGCTGGTGGGTGAATCAGGTTGCGGCAAAACCACGGTTGGCAAAGGCATCATGCAACTCGTCAAAACAACAGCCGGCCGTGTTTATCTGCAAGGTGAGGCACTTGACAAGCTCAAACGCAAATCATTACTGGCAAAAAGAGCGCTTTTCCAGATTGTCTTTCAAGATCCTTATTCCTCCCTCAATCCGCGTATGCGCATTGCCGAAATCATCGAGGAAGGTATTCGCTCACTCCGGCCATCACAATCCAGGCAGAAGAACAAGGATGGGTTCGCAAGATACGCCGCAGTGGATGCCTTGTTGCAACAAGTTGGCCTGCCTGCGGATGTCAAATGGCGTTATCCGCATGAATTTTCCGGTGGACAGCGCCAGCGGATTGCCATTGCGCGCGCATTGGCGGTTAACCCACAGTTACTGATCTGCGATGAACCAACCAGTGCGCTTGATGTTTCCGTGCAAGCGCAAATCCTCAACTTGCTGAAATCCCTGCAACACGAGCGTGGATTGGCCTACCTTTTCATCACCCACAATATCGCCGTGGTGGATTATCTTGCCGACGAAATGGCGGTGATGTATCTGGGCAGGATCGTTGAAACTGGCCCCACTCGGGAAGTACTCGATCACCCCAGACACCCCTACACGCAGGCATTGTTGTCCGCTATTCCTGTGACGGATCTGAATATCCAGCGCAAAATTATCCATTTGGAGGGAGAACCACCATCGCCAGCAAACGCACCCACCGGCTGTCATTTTCATCCCCGCTGCCCGCACGTCATGCCGATTTGCCGTGAGACTTATCCATCGACCAGTTATTTTGGTTCTGCACACACGACTCATTGTCACCTCTATAATTCGGAGTTTTAAAAATTTCAGGATCAACCATGTCGATTGAACATGAGGTAAAACGTCGTCGCACGTTTGCCATCATTTCCCATCCGGATGCGGGTAAAACCACGTTAACAGAGAAACTGCTCCTTTATGCAGGCGCAATCCATATCGCAGGCAGCGTCAAAGCGCGCAAAGCGAGCCGTCACGCCACCTCTGACTGGATGGAGATCGAGAAGCAGCGTGGCATTTCGGTTGCAAGCTCAGTCATGCAAATGGAGTATCGGGACTGCGTGATCAACCTGCTCGATACCCCTGGTCACCAGGACTTCTCCGAGGATACCTATCGGGTATTAACTGCTGTGGACGCGGCGCTGATGGTGATCGATGCCGCCAATGGCGTCGAGGCTCAAACCATGCGCCTGTTGCAGGTTTGTCGTGCACGCAACACACCGATTATCACCTTTATCAACAAAATGGACCGGGAAGTGCGAGCACCATTTGATTTGCTAAACGAGATCGAACGCACACTGGAAATGGAAACCATCCCCTTTACCTGGCCGGTTGGTATGGGCAAGTTGTTTCATGGCGTCTATGATTTAAGGGAACAGTGCATGCGGGTTTTTCGTCCGGGCGAGGATCGTGCTGGTCAGGAAAAAATTGAAATTATTACCGATCTCGAAAGCCCCGCAGCGCAGGAACGTTTCAATCTCGAACTGAATCAGGCCTGGCAGGAAATCAAACTACTTCAGGAAGCCTCCCCAGAATTTAATCGCAATGAATTTCTAAGCGGGCAACAAACCCCAGTTTTCTTTGGATCCGCCATCAATAATTTTGGTGTGCAGGAAGTGCTGGATACACTGGTTGACCTCGCACCAGCACCCAGCCCTCGTCTCGCCATTCAGCGCGAAGTATTGCCGACCGAGCAAAAATTTTCTGGGCTGGTATTCAAGATTCAGGCAAACATGAACCCCGCACATCGCGACCGTATCGCCTTTGTGCGCATTTGTTCCGGAGAATTCAAACGCGGCATGACTCTCAAGGTAGTGCGCAGCGGCAAAGATATCCGGACCAGCACGGTAGTTTCCTTTCTTTCGCAACGGCGTGAATTGCTGGAGACCGCTTTTGCAGGCGATATCATCGGCATTCCCAATCATGGCACGCTGCAACTGGGAGACACCTTGACAGCAGGCGATAATATGCAATTTACCGGCTTGCCGTTCTTCGCGCCAGAAATCTTCAGAACGGTGGAAATTGCTGATCCTTTACGCAGCAAGCAACTCAATCTGGGGCTTACCCAGCTTGGTGAAGAAGGCGCGATCCAGGTATTTCGTCCTCATATTGGCAGTATGCTGCTGCTCGGCGCGATCGGCGCGCTGCAATTTGAAGTGGTGGCACACCGCCTGGAACATGAGTATGGCGTAGCGGCGCGAATCATGCCTGCAAAGTACCAGCTCGCGCGATGGATTACAGCCGATAATCCACGCGAACTACAACGCTTCATCACTGCCAATGATTATCGCATTGCCTACGACGCGGTTGGTGCACCCACTTTTCTCGCAACTTTTGCCGCCGAAATCAGTGTGGCTGAAGAAAACTGGCCTCCCATCCACTTTCATAAAATGCGGGAACACGCTGGATTAATGTTTCAGACGGCAGCTTGCTGAGAAACTTCCATTCAAGACTTGTTATTCATAGTACTATTTTCGAAGAAGCAGCAATTACGCTAAAGTTCCACGATCAACTACCGTTAAGCAATGCATTACTCTGGCATTAATTATCAAAAGGAATACGACCTTGAAAATCAATCATCCTATTCGCGATCGAGCAGGCATCGTTGCTGGCAGCGAAGTAAAAAAAACCGACCATTCCGCTCCGGCCAAACAACCCACTGCCACGGCCGGATCTAATGTGCATATCGGCACAAATGTTTCATTTGCACAGGCACTCAATAACAGTAGCGAAGTAATCAATACGGCCAAAATTTCAGAAATCAAACTGGCCATTAGCGAAGGCCGCTTCAAGGTCAACCCTGAAGTCGTAGCGGATCGACTGCTTGAATCAGTCAGAGAGCTGATTCTGGCAAGGCAAGAATCATCCGGCAAGTAATGCTCGCTATTGATCCGCAATGAAAACAAAAAAATTAAACGACATTCTGCAGCATGAGCTGGAGAGTGTCGAAGCCTTTGTTGACCTGCTCAAGCGCGAGCAGGCTGCTCTGGTCAGTGGAGATATTGAAGTGCTTGCCTTGTTGAGTACAGAAAAAATCCCAGTCGTCAATCAGCTGATGCAGTTGCATGAAGAGCGCAGCCGGTTATCGGCTGCCAGCAATTTTCCGGACAAAACGATGGAGTTTGATATCCTGCTGTCGTCTAACCCGATCTCAACGCCCCCTATTTCCCAACGATACCAAGCCTTGCTTCAATTGGCTAAACAGTTGAACCAAACCAACGAAACCATTCTCGCCCACTGGCTGAGACAAACCAGGCAATCGTTACAGGCACTTCGTGGTGCGGTTGGGCGAGCCGAGTTATACAATCCGAAAGGGCTGACCGTCTGATCTCTCGCCGATCCAGTTCGCATCGGCATTACCTTCCCCATGACATTCTCCTGATTGCCTTATCCGGACAGTAATTCTTCGCTTCCCCACCCCATCTCTAGTAGAAGATGCCGATGTAATGTGGGAGAATTGGCTAAATTAAGTAATTCTCCTCACTATGGTCAGTATCATCGTTCGTAAATTTCCTGTATCGGCTTTTACCGAGCTGCATGCGCATGGTTTATCACCTGTATTGGCGCGTGTGTTGGCTGCCCGAGGGATTGAAAATCCGGTTGAGCTCGATACTGCGCTGGCGAGAGTAACGCCATTTACCAGACTGAAAAACAGTCAGCGTATTGCGCAGTTACTGGCCGATGCCATTGCCGCCAGAAAGAAGCTCCTCATTGTTGCCGATTACGATGCCGATGGCGCGACCGCCTGTGCAGTGGCGTTACGTGCATTACGCCAGTTTGGTGCCATGATCGATTATCTCGTTCCCAATCGTTTTGAATATGGCTACGGGTTAACGCCCGAAATCGTCAACCTGGCAGCAAACCGTGCAAGCCGGCCGGATATCCTGATCACGGTTGATAATGGTATTGCCAGTGTGGAAGGGGTTGCGGCTGCCAACGCGCTGGGCATGGAAGTTTACATCACCGACCATCACCTGCCGGGGGAGCGTTTGCCGGAAGCAACCGTGATCGTCAATCCCAACCAGCCCGGTTGTGATTTTCCCGACAAGCAACTGGCCGGGGTAGGGGTGATTTTCTACGTCATGCTTGCGTTACGCGCTGAATTGCGCAGCCGGGGACAGTTTTCCGCAGAGGGTAAAGAACCGAATCTTGCCAGTTTGCTGGATCTGGTCGCACTGGGAACGGTGGCTGATGTCGTCAGGCTCAACGGAGTCAATCAAATTTTGGTGCAGCAGGGTTTGCAGCGCATCCGCAAAGGGCACTGTTGTCCCGGCATCCGCGCGTTATGTCAGGTTGCCAAGCGTGATCTGACACGTGTCACAACTTATGAACTGGGTTTCATGCTTGCCCCCCGGTTAAATGCTGCGGGCAGGCTGGAAGACATGTCGCAGGGGATAGAGTGCCTGATGGCCACGGATGAGCCCACAGCAATGCGACTTGCTGCGCAGCTGGATGAATTGAATCAACAGCGCCGCGAGATCGAAACCAGCATGCGCGCGGAAGCCCTGAGTAAACTGGCTGATATTGACCTGCAACAACTGGCAGCAACCCCGTCAAGTGATGGTCAGCCGGTGAGCTACAGCCTGTGCCTGTATCATCCCGATTGGCATCAGGGCGTTATTGGCCTGATTGCCTCACGTCTCAAAGATCAGCTTCACCGGCCGACACTCGTTTTTGCGCGAGGAAATACGGGTGAAATCAAGGGTTCCGGCAGGTCTATCCCTGGGTTTAACCTGCGTGATGCGCTTGATTTGGTTGCCAAGCGCCATCCAGGACTTCTCACTAAATTTGGCGGCCATGCAATGGCTGCGGGACTGACATTGGCAGAACAGGATTTCGAATCATTTCGCGCTGGATTCGAACAGGTTGCGCAGGACTGGTTGACCCCGGCCGATCTGGAGCGGGTCATTGAAACGGATGGTGAACTTAAGCCTGAGGAAATGACACTCACGTTAGCACACGACCTGGCGCAGCATGCGTGGGGGCAGGGATTTTCTGAACCCAGCTTCCAAGGCTGTTTCCAGGTGGAAAGTCAGCGTGTCGTCGGGGAAAAGCATTTAAAACTGAAACTAAGAGAACCAAAAATCCAGCAGGTGCATGATGCCATACTCTTTTTTATGCAGACACCTTGCCACCAGTCATTCAGGCGGTCTATCGTCTGCAGGTCAACGAATATAACGGCGAAACACGACTGCAATTATTGCTGACACACTGGTTTGAAGTTGCGTCAGAGTTTAGGGCGGCTCTAAAAATTCAGAGTGTTAAACAAGACGAGGCAAGAACAAAAAATATTGACTCAGCACAGGATTGACAGGCAAGGAAATATTTTTTGCGAATCACGATGTATTGCAACAAGTAACGAAATGTGGATTTTTAGAGATACCCTTTACTGAAACCCTGTCTGTTCATAACTCATGCCCAACAATCTGATTGCAAAAACCGCGGCCATTTCCCGTGACTCATCACGCACCCATTTAACCTTTCAGGGTTCGAGTGATGCTTATACGCTGGCCGAGCTGGTGCGCACCAGTCAGGCTGACAAACCCATCACCATCGTTACTGCTAATGCGCTGGATGCACAAAGACTGCTGGACGAAATCCCTTTCTTTGCGCCTGAACAACGGGTCAATCTGCTACCAGACTGGGAGACCCTGCCTTACGATAATTTTTCACCACATCAGGATCTGATTTCCGAACGGCTGGCAACGTTCTATCAGATCACCCACCATACCTGTGACGTTTTGATCGTGCCGGTAACAACCGCACTCTATACCATGCCGCCCAGGGAATACCTCGCGGCCTATTCTTTTTTTGTCAAGCAAGGCAGCACGCTGGATTTGGCTGTGTTTCGCAGCCAAATGACGCTGGCAGGCTACACTCATGTCTCACAAGTGATTTCACCCGGAGAATATTGCATTCGTGGTGGACTGGTTGATTTATTTCCGATGGGCAGCCCATTGCCGTATCGCATCGATCTGTTTGATAACGAAATTGAAACCATCCGCACCTTTGATGCCGATACCCAGCGCAGCGTCTATCCGGTCAAGGAAATCCGGCTGCTGCCAGCACGCGAATTTCCATTGGATGAAACTGGGCGCAGCCGTTTTCGCGTCAATTACCGGGAGAAATTTGAGGGCGACCCCACTCGCAGCAAGCTCTACCAGGAAATCAGCAAAGGCAATACACCAGCCGGAATTGAATATTATCTGCCACTATTCTTCGAACAGACCGCCACCCTTTTCGATTATTTGCCACCCGGCGGCACAGTGTGCCTGCATGGAGACATCCGGCAGACCATTGAGCAGTTCTGGCACGACACGCGCTCGCGCTACGACCTGATGCGCCACGACATCGAGCGACCCTTGCTGTCTCCCACGGAACTGTTTCTAACGACTGACCGATTTTACGGTTTTTTGAAGCCGCATCAAAAGATCACCTTGCAAAGCAGCGGCGCAGCAGTACAGCAGGAACCCTTGGCTCAGGCGCTGCCCGCCATTCAGGTAGAACGGCGTGCTGCCAATCCCATTGAGAAACTACTCACTTTTATCACCACCTTTAACGTCACCGGTGGACGGGTATTGCTGCTGGCAGAGAGCATGGGGCGCCGTGAACTGATGGCAGAGCATCTGCGCGGATATGGCCTGGATCTGAAGTTATGCAAGGATTTCGCTTCATTTACCAACGATACGGCGCGATGCATGCTTGGTATCGCCCCGCTGCACAACGGATTCATCCTGACAGCAGAAAAACTGGCGCTGCTGACTGAAAACGAGCTCTACGCTTCGCATGTACAAAGCCGCCGTACCCGGGATGCGCGCAAAGCCACGTCGGCCGATTCTATCCTGCGGGATTTATCGGAAATCAAACCTGGTGATCCGGTGGTGCATGAACAGCATGGGATTGGACGCTATCTGGGACTGGTCAACATGGAACCCGGTGACGAGGAAAGTGAGTTTCTCGCACTGGAATATCAAGGTGGGGACAAATTATATGTACCGGTGACACAACTGCATTTAATTGGCCGATACAGCGGCGCCGCGCCGGAAAATGCCCCCCTG
This sequence comes from Nitrosomonas sp., assembly GCA_016703745.1. NCBI lineage: Bacteria > Pseudomonadati > Pseudomonadota > Betaproteobacteria > Nitrosomonadales > Nitrosomonadaceae > Nitrosomonas > Nitrosomonas sp. The sequence continues at coordinate 1,561,981 of JADJBK010000006.1, forward strand.
CACAAACTCGGCAGCGGCCAGTGGGAAAAAGCCAAGCGCAAAGCCATGCGCCAGGCGCATGATACCGCAGCGGAATTGCTTGATCTTTATGCGCAGCGTGCAGCACGGCAGGGTTTTGCATTCAGACTCGATCCACATGATTACGAAGCATTTGCTGATGGTTTTGGCTTTGAAGAAACACCCGATCAGGCCGCTGCGATTAACGCGGTCATCCAGGACATGCAATCCGGCAAACCGATGGATCGCCTGATCTGCGGTGACGTTGGTTTTGGTAAAACCGAAGTGGCGCTGCGGGCAGCGTTTATGGCAGTGGCCAACGGCAAGCAGGTCGCCATACTGGTACCCACGACACTGCTGGCCGAGCAGCATTTTCAGAACTTTTCGGATCGTTTCGGTCTGATTGGCGAGCAATGGCCGGTCAGGATTGCCGAACTGTCACGTTTCCGTTCTGCTCGCGAACAGGCAGAATCGCTACGCGAGATGACAAACGGGACGGTCGATATTGTCATTGGCACGCACAAGCTAATTCAGGATAAGGTGATATTCAAGAATCTTGGTCTGGTCATTATCGATGAGGAACATCGCTTTGGTGTGCGCCACAAAGAGCAGTTGAAGAAACTGCGTGCCGAAGTGGATGTGCTGACCCTGACCGCCACGCCGATTCCGCGCACACTGGCGATGTCACTCGAAGGACTGCGCGACTTTTCGATCATCGCAACCGCGCCACAAAGACGGCTGGCGATTAAAACTTTCGTACATACCTTTTCCGAAAGCATTATCCGGGAAGCCTGTTTGCGTGAACTGAAACGCGGTGGACAAGTTTACTTCCTCTACAACGAAGTCAGCACCATCGAACACATGTATACCCGTTTAAGCCGCCTGCTGCCCGAAGCGCGTATCCATATTGCCCATGGTCAGATGCGCGAGAGCGAGCTCGAACACGTGATGCGCGATTTTTATCAGCAGCGCTTCAACCTGCTGCTGTGCACCACCATCATCGAAACTGGTATCGATATCCCCAGCGCCAATACCATCATCATTCACCGTGCGGATAAATTTGGTCTCGCGCAGCTACATCAACTGCGTGGCCGGGTTGGACGTTCGCATCATCAGGCCTATGCCTATTTATTGACGCCAGACAAGGCCGCCCTGACTACGCAGGCGCTCAAACGTCTGGAAGCGATTCAGGCCATGGAGGAGCTGGGATCAGGATTTTACCTGGCGATGCACGATCTTGAAATTCGCGGCGCGGGTGCGGTACTGGGTGAATCGCAAAGCGGTGAGATGCAGGAAGTCGGGTTCAATTTGTATCATTCCTTGCTGGATGCGGCAATCAAATCGATGCAGGCAGGGCAATCCGCACAGGACGAGGCGCCCCCAGAAATAACCACCGAAATCAAATTGCATGTGCCTACCCTGCTGCCAGCCGATTATTGCGGTGATATCCATGAGCGACTGGTGCTGTACAAACGCATGGCAAGCTGCATGGACGACGAGCAGCTCGAAGATATTCAGCGTGAGCTGATTGATCGTTTTGGTCTGCTGCCGGATCCTGCCCGAGCGCTGCTGGATTGCCATCGTTTGCGGATCGAAGCAAAGAAACTGGGCATCATTCGCATTGATGCGAGTGCCGAGCAAATTCAGCTGCAATTCATGCCGAACCCACCGATTAAAGCAACCCGGATTCTGTACCTCGTAAATAACAGCAAAATCTACGCTTTATCCGGCCCTGATCGACTCCGGATCAGTGTAAAAATGGCAGCACTTAACGAACGTATCCGTGAAATCAATAAGGTATTTGCTGTGCTGGCAGAAAAGTAAACGATGGTAACGTTATAAATACCGGAAATAATTTCCCTGTTCCGTCCAAAGAAAATTTGTCTCTACTCCAGAAATCAATATGGCAACACGCGAGATATCCGTTAATGATTTGCAGCCCGGTATGTTTGTCAGCCGGCTGGATCGCCCCTGGCTGGGTACGCCCTATCTGCTCGAAGGCGTTCTCATTCAGTCACAGGCAGATATCGATCAGCTTGCACAGCTTTGCCAGACGGTTTTTGTCGATGAGGCAAGTATTCCCGCTTCTTTCAAGCCCAAACGGACTATCGCAGTCAACCCCGCATCCAGCAGCGGTAAGCCACCAACATCCGGCAGTATTCCCGTTGCCCGGATAACGTCTAACGAACCAGAAGAAATTCAGCGCACGCCATTTCATGGTAATCAGCGCTATACCGATGTTCATCCGGTTGAGCGTGAATTGCCGACCGCCCGGCAGGCGCTGGAAATCAGCATCTCCATGATGGAGGAACTTCATGGGTGCATTGAACAAGGTATCAGCCTGGATTATCGTCGCGCAAAAGAAGTCGTTGAGAAACTGCGTGAAAGTGTGGTGCGCAATCCAGATGCGCTGCTGCTGTTATCACGCCTGAAAAAAACCCGACATGAGCTGTATGAAAAATCGGCGCGTACCTCGGTTTATCTGCTGGCGCTGGGACGTCACCTGGGTTTGCCCCGTGAAGAACTCTCGGTGTTGGGAATGGGCGGATTATTGATGGATATCGGACAAACGCAACTACCAACAGAAATCCAGAAAAAAACCGGCAAATTGAGTGCTGCTGAACACGACATTTTCAAGCGCCACGTTGCGTATGGAGAAGCTTCCGTGGCGGCGACACCGGACATAGCCGAAGCAGTGCTGTTGATCGTTGCCCAGCACCATGAGCGTGAGAATGGCAGCGGTTATCCTCATGGGTTAGTCGCCAATCAGCTGCATCCTTACTCCAGAATGGCGGCAGTAATCGACAGCTATGAGAACCTGATCGAACCGATGCGTGATATGCCGGCCTTCAGGCCATTTGAAGCACTGAGAGAGCTACGAACCAATTCAAAGAGTGGACTCAATAGCACACTGGTGGAGCAGTTCTGCCAGTTTATCGGTATTTTCCCGATTGGCAGTCTCGTGGAACTCAATACCGGTGAAGTAGCGATCGTGCTGGCGCATAACCGCACACAGCGTTTTCGCCCCAAAATCATGGTGATTCTCGATGCTAAAAAGCAGCCCTACGAATCGCCCCGCCAGATTGATCTGCGACTCAATGAACTCAGCACCACCGGAATTGAATATGAAATCAAGCGGGATTTGCCGCTGGGCGCGTTTGGCATTGATATCTCCCGCTATTACTTATAGGAACCCGGTTTCCTTCTCCTGTCATGACCATTCTTTCGTACCCGGATTTCCTGCAAACAACCAGTCGTATCCTGCTGGAATCACAGAATGTACCGAGGCACAACGCCATATTGCTAATTGAGTTTGAACGATTACCCGAACTGGACGGCGTGCTGGGGTATCGCGTGGTGGATGATCTTGTCGGCCAGGCCGCCGGGATGATCCGGCATGCACTTAATCCGCAAGATATTGTCGGCACGGTCGGGCGCTATCAAATTACCTGTCTGCTGACAGATCTGCTGACAGATGAGCACGCGAGTCTGGCGGCAAGCAAGATTATGAGAGTCCTGGCGCAACCGCTTCTGCTGAATGAACATCGAATCAATCTGTTTAGTCGTATTGGAATCGCAATCAAGCATTCATGCAACTCCTGCATTGATCAGCTCATGCGTACCGCCAACCTTGCCCTGCATGGTGCCCGTGCCGAGCGCGAACCGGTTAAATTACTGGTGGAACAAAGTACGGATTCCCAACCTATGGGCATTGATCTGTTGTCTGATCTGGAAGTAGCGATAGAAGCTGGCGAGATTTTTCTGGTTTATCAGCCTAAATTTGATATTGCCTGTGGCCGGATTACCTCCACGGAGGCCTTGCTACGCTGGACACATCCGCAGCAAGGCGCAATACGGCCGGATAAATTGATTCAACTGGTGGAAAGTACACCTTTGATGACCAAGCTGACACTGTGGATCATGAATACCGCGTTGCGGCAGTGTAGTGAATATCGCCGTAGCGGGCTGGATGCCGGAGTATCGATCAATTTTTCAGCCGAGGATCTGCGTGATCCGGAATTGGCTGATCTGGTTTCGCAAATCCTTGCGCTGTGGCAGGTTCCCGCCGAGGTCATCACTATTGAACTCACCGAGACAGCCGTGATGGAAAACGATGCGCATGCGCTGCAGGTGTTGCACCAGTTCAAGGAGATTGGACTTAAATTATCGATGGATGATTTCGGTACCGGTTATTCCTCAATGGCACGGCTGCTACAGGTTCCGCTGGATGAAATCAAGATTGATATGCTATTCGTCAGAAACATGCTGAAGTCACGCATGCATGAGCGCATTGTCGATACCATGATCAACCTCGGACATCAGCTCGATTTACATGTGGTGGCAGAAGGAGTCGAGGATGAGGCCACCTACGCCCGCCTGCAG